>JANOIQ010000395.1:0-22948 GCA_031407835.1 Chitinophagaceae bacterium | reverse complement strand
GTATAAAGCAATTTTATTTCGTCTTCACTGCTGCAATTAAGAATCAACGAAACTGAATTTCCTTTGGTTAAACCATTTTCGCCTACCATATCTGAAGCCATAATGACGGCTGCACCGTGGCTTAAAGTTGAATGCAGGATGCAGTCTTTCATCTGCACAGGCATTTTATCAGCCAAAGGCGATTCCCCAACAGTTTGAAAGCTGAGTTCGCCACCTAAACATTCTTTATAAAAAGTCATTGCTTCACGGCAGTTGCCATTTAATGTAAGATAGGAGTTGATCTGTTTCATTTCAGTTTACAGGGATTATGCATTTGCTTCTGTGTAGTTTTTGAAATTATCAAGGATGCTCTGCCATCCATCTTTTTGCAATTCTATTGAATTTTCAGTTTCGGCTTCAAATGTTACTGTTACAACTGTTAAATTGTTCCGGCTGTCAAATAAGATCTTTGCTTTTCTGTTATCGCCAAGCGTGTAAGCAATCAGCTCATTTGTTTTTACTTCATCATAGATCCCCCAAAAATCAAAACCGATGCTTCCATCTTTTGCTTCCATGCGTGAAAGGAATTTTCCTCCCATCCGTAAATCATTTTCTGCATGAGGTGTATGCCAGTCGGGGGAAGCATTGTTCCATTTTTTGATATGTTCGGGAGAAGTATAAAATGACCATACTTTTTCAACCGGCGCCTGTATGGTTGCTTCTACTGTTATTACTGTTGTTTCCATTCTATTTTTTTTGGTTGTGAAAATCAATTCTTGTTTCAACAGTACAAAGATGCGAAGCCTCCGTTGAAAACAAACTGTACAAAAAGGACAATAAAAGGGTGTTTTACGACAGTGTCTTCTTTTATCTTTACAGCAACCAACCATTCAGCCAAATGAAAAATGTAAGTATCCTTGTTCCTGAATGTTCGGTAATGCAGGCCATTGCTGATCCTCAGTATTTATTTTCTGTTGTTAACAAGTTCCTGGCAGCATCCGGTAAGCAACCGCTATTTCATGTTGAACTGGTAGGAGCAACAAAAGAAGTAAAGATCAATGACGGAATTTTTTCTGTACATACAGATAAACAACTGAAAGATGTAAAGAAAACCGACCTTGTTTTTATTCCTGCTTTGTTTGGTGATATGCAAACAGCTATTGACAGCAACAAAGTATTGATAGCATGGATCAATGAACAGTATGAAAACGGTGCAGAAGTCGCTTCTCTCTGTGTAGGTGCTTTCCTTCTTGCTTCAACCGGTTTGCTCAATGGAAAGAAATGTTCAACACACTGGGGATTTCAGAATGAATTCAGGGAAATGTTTCCGGAAGTGGAAGTAATTGATGGAAGCATTATCACCGAAGAGCATCGCCTGTATTCAAGTGGCGGCGCCAACTCCTACTGGAACCTGCTTTTACATTTGGTTGAAAAATATACCGACAGGGAAACGGCTGTACTTGCATCGAAATATTTTGCGGTTGATATTGACAGAAACAGTCAAACAGCATTCGCTATGTTTAAAGGGCAAAAGAATCATAAGGATGCTGCCATAAAAAAAGCACAGGAGTATATTGAAAAGCATGTGAGTGAAAAAATTACCGTTGATGAATTAGCCGATCTTGTTGCAGTTGGCCGCAGAAGTTTTGAACGCCGGTTTAAACTGGCCACGAATAATTCTGTACTGGAGTATATCCACCGCATAAAAATAGAAGCGGCCAAGCGGAGTTTTGAAACAAGCAGGAAAAATATGAATGAAGTAATGTTTGATGTGGGCTATACCGATACAAAAGCATTCAGAACTGTGTTTAAAAAAGTAACTGGGTTAACACCAATTGAATACAGGAATAAATACAATAAAATTCCTGCCGGTAATTAAACCTGGCCGGAACAATCTGATTTGTTCTAAAGTACTTAATCAATCCTCGTTAGTGTCATTTCCCAGTTCCATTCCCATGTTATGCCATGGTCAGTTGAAAAAGCCTGCGACCATTTAGGGTGATCAGGATTTGCAGTATCCCATTGGTAGAGTACTACAATCTCTTTTTCATTGAAAACATCATTGGCGTAAAACTTTCCCAAACCTTTTTCAAAAGAACCTGTAACAGGGTGTTCATCCATTGTTGCTCCATTACTGTCTACCCAGTAAATCGTCCACAGTTTTGTTTTTGCATTAAAAAGCCTTATCGCCATGCCTTGAAAAGGCTTACCGTTAAATACTGCATAGTAGTTTTCTACATTACCGGTTCCGGCAAGGGTTTTACGCATATGAAGTTCCGATTCAAACTCGGCCCATTCATTACTGTTGTTCAACCTTGTTTTTAATTTACGGTTATGTACTTTCCATTTGCCTTCTAAGAAATCAAAGTCGTTTTGTGAAGAGGTGGCCGATGGCTGAATGTTAAGACCTTTTGCAGCAGCAGTTATTGATTGTTTCATTGTGTTTTTTTTGTATTTTGCTTACAGGCTGTAAGCCGTGTAATTTAAATAAGAGTATATAAAAGCAGGTTGATGTTGCTTTGTATCATATTGTTTCTTAAATGAGTCAGAAACAAACATACAGACGGGCGCTGACAACCCTATGGCAGTGTCTTTTATTTTTTTAAAAATATTTTGATGTATTTTTCAATAGTACGGTGTTTAACAACAGAGTCTGGTTTTTCTGCAGTAACCAAACCGGAAATCATTTTTACCGTAAAATCCATGTATGCTTTTAAATTCTGTCCAGCACTTCTTTTGTTAATTTACTTTCCGCATCGCCGGTATTTAAAGTTGTTGCAGGTTCAAACAGCATAACAGAAACTTCCTGTTCAGCTACCGGTCTGTGTTCAACACCTCTTGGAACAATTAAAAATTCATGTTCGTTTACTTCTACTGTTTTATCCCGAAACTCCATGTTGAAACTTCCCTTTAACACATAAAACAGTTCATCTTCATCATCGTGTTTGTGCCACACAAATTCACCTTTAAACTTTACCAGCTTTACATGCTGCCCGTTCAGTTCACCTGCAATTCTCGGGTTCCAGTAATCGGAGAATAAAGAAAGTTTCTGTTCGATATTTACTTTTTCTGTCATGATTGATATGTGTATTTTAGTAAGCGAAGTACTAAGTAATGCAATTTTTTCAAGTCGGTTTAATACGTAATTCCACTCTATTATCATTTGCTTCTTCTGTTACTATTTCAGCAGATAATGATGTAATAGAAATATTATTTATTCCCTGTATTATTTTTTTTTTGTTTTTAAAAATTTACTCTCATACAACTATAGGTAATAGTTTACTTCAATTTTAAAATACATAATTTTTCTGTAAGTGTTAGTTCTTAGAAAGTAAAATGAATCGTAATTTATTACCTCGATGGTATTTTTACGCCTTAGTTTACGTTCAAATATTTTAATCACAATTTATCCTACAAAAAAGTATGAAAACAAAATTTTACACCCTTACAGCCTTATTGCTTGTATTTGCTGCAAGCTCATTTGCCCAGGCAACTGCATATGCCAGTACAACAGCCATATTAGTAACGCCCATCTCTATTTCTAAAACAACAGATATGCATTTCGGCACAGTAGCATCCAGCCCAACTGCCGGCACCGTTGTGTTAGATTATGCAAATGGCCGTACAACAACAGGTGGAGCAACTTTGCCGGCAGGAAGTGTAACACAAACAACTGCTGTATTTGAAGTAACAGGAGAAGGATCAAGCAGTTTATCTATCTCTATTCCGGCAAGCCCAATTACACTTACAGGATCTGTTTCAGGAACAATGACTGTAGGATCATTTATTTGCGATGGCGGAGCATCCACTACTTTAACAACCGGAAGCAAAACATTAAAAGTAAAAGCTACTTTAACCGTACCTGCTAATACTGCTGCAGGAACTTACACAAATGCTTCAGCCGATGCAAGTGCATTGTTTGTAACAGTGAATTATAATTAACCGCATTAATGCTTAAAAACATCCCAACAGCTGTTGGGGTGTTTTTGTTGGTTCTAAAAATCCAGTTGTGAAAAACCAGGTTCGTATGGAAAACCTAAAGAGAAAATCTTCGTCAAACTATTTTCTACTCGCATTTTTTGGAACATTTATCCTATGTTCAAACTATTCCGCAGCACAGGGCGACCTTCTTTTATTTCCTAAACGCATTGTTTTTGAAGGTTCAAAAAAGGCTTATACATTAAATCTTGCCAATACGGGAAAAGATACGGTGAGATATCTTATTTCAGTTGTGCAAAGAAGAATGACAGTTGAAGGCGGCTTTGAAAATATTAATCAGTCCGATTCAGGTCAGCAGTTCGCCAATGATTATTTCCGTTATTTTCCACGCAGTGTTGTACTTGCACCTAATGAAGCTCAAACAGTAAAATTTCAACTCATCAATACGGAGCAGCTAAAGCCTGGTGAATACCGCTCTCATATTTATTTTCGTGCAGAACCCGATAAAAAACCATTGGGCGAAGTTGAAGCAGTAAAAGACACCGCTTCTATTTCCGTGAATTTAGTAGCGGTTTTTGGCATCAGTATACCCGTAATTATTCGTGTGGGAGAAGAGACAACGAAAGTTACACTTTCAAATCCATTTATTGAATGGACAACAGATTCGATACCCATTTTGAAAGTTGCGTTTAACCGAAGCGGAAACATGTCGGCCTATGGGGATGTTTCTATTAATCATATTTCACTACAGGGAAAAGTTACACCAGTTGGAATGGCAAAGGGGATGGCACTTTATACACCTAATGCTGTAAGGAATTTTACTTTATTGTTGGATAAAAATGCGGGCGTTGATTATCATAAAGGCAAGCTACGGATAGCCTATACAACGCAGGCTGATGCAAAATCTGTAAAAATTGCCGAAAAGGAGCTGGTGTTATTTTAACTGAAGAGGGTTGCTGCAGGGATAGATGCAATTTGCAAATATGCCACTTGTCTAAATCCTATTTCTTATGAAAAAAATATCCATATCCCGTTTACTTTTTAAAACTATACTTACTGGATTTTTGTTCGTTAGTATAAGCCTCCGGTTATCTGCTCAAACAATAACTAATTATACTTTTGCCACTTCCACAGGAACTTTTACTGCTTTAACATCACCCACTAACCCTACACTTTCAGCAGGTACTGTGGATGATGGGTCGTACGATAATATTCCTATTGGATTCGATTTCTGGTACATGGGTACAAAGTACACGGCGATATCGGCCAGTACAAACGGTTATTTCTCATTTGGTGCGAGTGAGACAACTGATTTCACTAATAACCTTAGCGGTGGAGGAATTCCCAGGCCTGTAATAGCGCCTTTATGGGATGATTTGGATGTACAGGTTGCTACTAACGTCTCTTATAAAGTTACAGGAAGCGCACCGACCCGTGTGTTTACCATTCAGTATTTGAATGCGCAATGGCAGTATAATGCAACGGGAAATACAATGTCGTTTCAGGTGAGCCTGTATGAAGGTACGGGTAAAGTTGAATTTATTTACAGGCCCGAAGCAGGTGCGCAGGCAGCTCCTACAGCTTCTATTGGCATTACCGCTTCTGCAACGGGATCGGGTAATTTTCTTTCAGTAAATAATGCGGGAACCAGTGTAAGTTCAACAGTTGAAGCAAGCGTGACCACGAAACCCGTCTCAGGAAAAACCTATGGTTTTACCCCTCCTGTTCCAACCGCCCCGGGCAGTTTAACATTCACCAGTATAGGTACGACAGCTATGACACTTAACTGGTCGGATCTGTCATCCAATGAAACAGGGTTTGCTATTTACAAATCAACAGATGGAACAAATTATTCATTTATAAGCCAAACAGCAGCCGGTGCTACTTCTTCCGTGCAATCGGGGTTAACAGCAGGCACTACTTACTACTGGAAAATATACGCAGTTTCTGAAGGAGGATTAAGTTCAGCCCTTAGTGGCAACCAGGCTACAACATCGCTGGTGCTATCCGATTGGTTATATCGCAAAGCTATCACTATTGACTATACAAAAGTGGGAACAGGGCCTCACACTAATTTTCCCGTGCTTATCAGCAGGGCAGACACCGATCTTCAAACCAAGGCCCAGGCGGATGGCGACGATATTCTTTTTATCGCTGCTGATGGTATCACGAAACTTTCCCATGAAATAGAAAGTTACACCAGCGCTTCCGGAACACTTATTGCCTGGGTTAAAATTCCAAGCTTGTCTTCTTCTGTCAATACAGTCATCTACATGTATTATGGTAACGCCTCTGCCACTTCTCAGCAGGATGTTGCGGGAACATGGAATAGTAATTTTAAAGGCGTGTGGCACCTGAACAGCACTTTTACCGATGCAACTTCCAACGGCAATAATGGAACAAATACTCAAACAACCAATGTAGCAGGAAAGATTGCAAATGGGAGTGGGTTTAACCCTACAAATGGGGACGGAGCGGATTACATTACCGTAACCGGTCTGTTGGGCTCTCCTACCAGTTATACATTGAGTGCATGGGCAAATCTTATTACCATCGACCCTAATGCGGCTGAAATCATCAGCCTAGGAGACTACAGTGTACTGAGATATGATGTATCAAACGGCAAGGTAAACGGCGTTGGCCAGGTAGGTGCCGCCACATGGGTCACGACAACGTCCACCACAAACTATGCAACAGGATGGCATTATGTCGTCTATACATTTGACGATGCCGGCAACTCTCAGCAGGTGTACATTGACGGGTTGGCCAATGGCGCTGCAACTACCCAGGCAGCATCTCCTTACTACACCGGCGGAGGAACAAATACCTTTATTGGTAAACATGGCAATGGCAATGCCAACATGGATTTTTATGGAACTATTGATGAAGCGCATGTGTCCAATTCAGTAAGGTCGGCAGGATGGATACTAACAGAATACAATAACCAGAATTCTCCTTCAACTTTCTACAGTGTTAGCATGGAAACAGTTACAAAGACATTTACCGGAACTGGGAATTTTAGTGATGCAACCAAATGGACTGGCAGTACTTTACCGGTTGCAGGTGATAACCTGATCATTGACGGAGCTTGCACGGTAGACAATAGTGGTACTACAGATAATGTAGCATATGGAACACTTACCATAGGTACAGCAACAGGTCGTACGCTTAACTGGGCTGCCAGTGGAACCAATCGATTAAATGTTTCAAACGTTAGCGCCGGTGCCGGTGCCAGCACACTCAGTATGACAAATGGAGGGACACTGATCGCAAGGGGTACCTGGACTTCCACTAATTTAACTTTTACACCCGGAGCAGGAACGATAGATATCAGATCAACAATGACCCTGCCTGCTGCTTATGCAACTTATTATAACCTTACTGTAAACGGTTCTTCAACAACTGTTACGGCAGCTGTGAATTCCACTGTTAACAATAACCTTACTGTAACCAGCGGAACATTCACAGTTGGTGCATTTAGTTTGTCCGTTACCGGAACCGCAACTGTAACAAGTACAATGACAATCACCAGTGCCACAGGTACAAAATCTTTTGGCAATCTTGTGATCAACAGCGGAGGCGCATTCACCAATACATCTGCTAATGTTCCCATTACCATTGCAGGTAATCTTCAAAACGATGGAACCTTTAGCCAGGGAACAGGAAGAGTAATTTTTACCGGCGCTACCTCAAATACTGTAGCAGGTATTGCTGCAACAACTGCATTTGGTGGTGGAATAACTGTAAACAAAGGAGTAGCAAATACCAATGTGCTCGATGTACAAGCTGTAATTACATTGGTAAATGGCGGACTAACGTTAACCAACGGAACATTTAAGCTTACCAGCGCATCAACCATTATTCCTTTTACCGCTGATATTGGCACGGCGCCTTACCTGGTACCTTCTACCGCAGGTCTATGGTGTAACGGTGGAACAATTAGTCCTTCTGCCACGAACTGGTCGGTTGATGGTTTACTAAGAGTTACAAGCGGAGTAGTAACAGTGGGTAATGCAGCAAATCATATTTTAGGGCCAAAACCCAACTCGTTAATTATCGTGGAAGGCGGCAATTTATATGTAACAGGTCGTGTAAGTAATCCCACAAACCCATGGACATTCAATATGACCGGCGGTACCATGACGATCAATACAATGGGAACTACAACTGCCAGCCGCCCACCTTTTTATATGGATGTAACCAGTTGTTCTTTCAGTATGTCAGGGGGAACTATGGTTATTGAACGTGCTGGTGGTACCGCAGGTCAGAATCTCGGGTTTCATAGTATTGCGACAAGCGGAACAGGTTTTACAGGCGGTACATTGCAAATTGGCAATGGTTCAACACCCGCAGCCTCAACAATAGGAATTACCTCAACAAAGCCCATATATAATTTAACCGTAAACAGCGCCAACGCTACAGCACAGCTTCAAACCAGTGCTTTAACGGTAACTAATACGGTTACTATTTCTGCAGGTACGCTTGATGCCAATAGTTTAGGCCTGACCGTTGGTGGGAATTGGATCAATAACGTTTCAACAACGGCTTTTACGGGAGGAAGCGGAACTGTAACATTTAACAGTACGGGTACATCAATAGGAGGATCATTCGCAACAACATTTAATAGCTTGACGATGAACCGTGTCAGCGGCTCCACGCTTGGAGCAAATATAACTGCAGGCGGCACGCTTACGTTTACCAGCGGAAATATTACGACCGGGAGCAATTCAGTTTATCTTAATTCAACAGGAACTGTATCACGAACCAGCGGGCATGTTATTGGCAACTTTAAAAAATATATTGCTACAGGAGCAACCAGCAAAACTTTTGAAATAGGCGATGCATCCAATTATACACCGGCCACGATTGCTTTTGCAAGTGTAACCACTACCGGAGATCTTACAGCCAGTACTGCTACAGGTGATCATGCTAATATCGGGAGCTCGACTATCAGTGCAACGAACACTGCAAATCGAACCTGGACGCTGACCAATAGCGGGATTTTGTTCACAAACTACAGTCCCACATTTACATTTGTGGCAGGAGATCTTGATGGTGGAGCAACCACAGGCAATTTCAGTGTGGGCAGGTACAGTGCCGGTTGGACATACCCTACAGTTGGAACCAAAACTTCAACCAGCACCCAGGCAACGGGTGTAACAGCCTTCGGTGATTTCCAGGTGGGTGAGATTTGTTCTCCTCCAACAACATCGGCTGCAGGTGCAGATCAAACGGATGCCGCTACCTGCGGATTAACTACAGTTAACCTTGCAGCGAATACCCCTTCCGTTGGAACAGGAGCATGGAGCGTAATATCGGGAGTTGGTGGAACGGTTACCACTCCAACAAGCGCCACATCAATTTTTAGCGGAACAGCGGGAAATACTTATACATTAAGATGGACCATCTCCAATAGTCCCTGTATTGCATCAACCGACGACGTTGTAATAACCTTTACTGCTATACCAGCTGCACCAACGGTAACAAGTCCTGTAAATTATTGTCAGAATGTAACCGCTGCCCAATTAACAGCTACGGGCTCAAATCTTATGTGGAATACAGGAACAACTTCAGGATCTGTTGGTGGAACAACCACATTAACTACCACAACATTTATAGATGGGCAATTTGGTCCCAGTTCAATAAGAACAAACTTTGCTACCACGGCAGCTAATATTACTATTACAACAGTAGATTATTACATTCCCGCATACCAGAGTACAACCGGTCTTGTATTGTCTTTATACAATAGCGCCGGAACAGCAATTGCTACCTCTTCTACCAGTTCTACACAAACTGCGGGAGGAACGGCCATTACTGTCACAAACACTTTTAACTATGTCATTACCACCGCAGGCGACTACAGCATTCGTGCTTCGGCAGGTTATGGAAATATAGGAGGCGATAGCCCCACCTTTCCCATAACCGAGGCTACGGGCGCTATCAATGTTACTGGCAGTTCCGGCTTAAACAGGACTTTCAATGATATCCAGTTTAGCAGGAGCGGCAGCTCCACTGCACCTACTCCAGTCACAACAGCTGTTGGTACTGTCAATTACACGGTCAATCAGACAGTAAGTGGCTGTAATAGTCCCGATGCTACAATTGCGGTTATAGTAAGTTCTCCTCCAACAGCATCAGCAGCAGGTGCCGATCAAACAAGTGCAGCCACATGCGGACTAACAACAGTAACACTTGCAGCTAACGCACCATCAATAGGAACAGGAGCCTGGAGCATTATATCAGGAGCAGGTGGAACGGTTACCACTCCAACAAGCGCCACATCAACATTCACCGGAACAGCAGGAACAGCTTATGTTTTAAGATGGACAATATCTAATAGCCCATGTACCGCATCAACCGATGATGTTGCAGTGACCTTCAATCGTAACCCAACAACGTCAGCAGCAGGTGCCGATCAAACAAGTGCAGCCACATGCGGACTAACAACAGTAACACTTGCAGCTAACGCACCATCAATAGGAACAGGAGCGTGGAGCATTGTATCCGGAACAGGTGGAACCGTGACAACGCCGACAAGTGCAACATCAACTTTTAGTGGAATAGCGGGAACAGCTTATGTGTTAAGATGGACCGTTTCAAATTCACCCTGTACAGCTTCGACAGATGATGTAAGTATAACATTTAATCAAAATCCAACAACGTCGGCTACAGGCACTGATCAAACAGGTTCAGCTACCTGCGGATTAACAACAGTAACACTTGCAGCTAACGCACCATCAATAGGAACAGGAGCCTGGAGCATTATATCAGGAGCAGGTGGGACGGTTACTACGCCGACAAGTGCCACATCAACTTTTACCGGAACTGCAGGAACAGCTTACGTATTAAGATGGACCATTTCAAATGCACCTTGTACTGCTTCAACGGATGATGTAAGCATAACTTTCAACCGAAATCCAACAACATCCGCAGCAGGTGCCGATCAAACAGGTTCAGCAACTTGTGGATTAACAACAGTTACGCTTGCAGCAAATGCGCCTTCTATTGGAACAGGAGCCTGGAGCATTGTATCAGGAGCAGGAGGAACGGTTACAACACCAACAAGCGCCACATCAACATTTACCGGCACAGCGGGAACAGCTTATGTGTTAAGATGGACTATTTCAAACAATCCCTGTACTGCATCAACAGATGATGTGGTAATTACCTTTAATCAAAATCCAACAACATCTGCTGCTGGCGCTGATCAGACAGGCGCTGCTACTTGTGGATTAACATCAATTACGCTTGCAGCAAATGCACCTTCAATAGGCACAGGTGCATGGAGTATTATTTCAGGATCGGGAGGAACAGTTACAACACCAACAAGTGCCACATCAACTTTTACTGGAACAGCAGGAACTACTTATACATTAAGATGGACAATTTCAAATAATCCCTGTACTGCATCAACAGATGATGTGGTGATAACCTTTACTCCAAATCCATCAGCTACTATTTCTTATGCAGGTTCTCCATATTATGTAAGTGGTGGAACAGCTACAATAACTTTTGCCGGAACAACGGGTGGAACCTATTCTTCAACGGCAGGTCTTACTATTAATGCAAGTACAGGTGATGTTACTTTAGGAACCAGCACACCGGCAACTTATACAGTTACCTACACTATTGCGGCGGCAGGAGGATGTTCTGAGTATACGACCACTGCAAGTATTACAGTTATCGTTGATGTTAAGACATGGGATGGTGGAGCTTCAACGAATAACTGGGGAGATGCGGCCAACTGGAACGCAGATGGCGTACCCACTTCTTCAGATAATGTTGATCTTACGGGAGCACACACGATCAATATTAATGTTACTGCAGCTACCAATAATTTACTACTCAATAATGCCTCATTGGTATTAACGGTTAATTCAGGTAACTCATTGACTGTTACAGGAAATCTTACACTCACTTCAGGAACATTAAATACAGCAAATACATTTCCAATAGTTACCGGGACGGTGAATGTTGCGGGTGGAATGGTTGGTTTTACCGGAAGCGGCTCTCAAACCATTCTAGCTTACAATTATAACAATCTTACAAGCAGTTCTACAGGCAGTCGTACGCTTGCAGGTGGCGGCACTATTGGTATTGCAGGAACATTCACTCCGGGCACTAACACGTATACGAACACCGGCAGTACAATTGATTATAATGCTGCGGGTGTACAAACCATTGCTGCATTTAATTATAACAATCTTACTTTAAGCAATTCAGGAATAAAAACATTTGCGACAGGAACATCCGGTATTGCCTCAACATTGTCTATCACAGGCAGCGCAACAGCCAATGCAACCACGAATTCTTCTGTGATCAGTTATAACGGTTCAGCGAATCAAACTATAACCGCATTGACCTATTATGGATTAAATGTATCGAGCACGGGTGCTACAGTGACCGGAATAAATACTACTGTTACCAACTTTTCAATTAATTCAGGAACTGTTGACTTAAATACTAATACGCTAACAACTACCGGTACAGCAACTTATACTTCAGGAACAATAAATAACGGAATCGTAACCTCTACAGGAACATCGACCACATTTGCCGGTACTTCTTTTGGTGCAATCGTAAATGCTACCTCTGATAATTTAAATTTAAATGGAAGTGTGTTTAATAATACTGTTACCCTTACCAAAAACGGAAGTACTGCAATTGTAAATAATGGAGCTAATACTTTTAATTCCACTGCAACTATTGCCAGCAGCAGTTCTGCAAATTTTACCCTGGCCAATACATCTCCCGACATATTCAATGGAACCACAGTGTTTACAAATACCGGAACCGCCGCTTTGTATATCGCATACAATTCTGCCGGAAACCTTTTTAACGGGAATGTGACGATCAATAATACAGGAACGGGAAGTTCAATTCGCAGTAGTTATGGTTCTCTTGCCACGGCTACTTTCAGTGGAAACATTGTCGTGAATAATACATCCACAGGGGGAATTCATTTCGGAGCCACCGGAGGCACTACCACGCTTGCTGCTACGAAGACAATAACCAAAGGAGGAACCGGGTTTGCCACAGGAACTTTATTAATGCGTGAATTCACACAGGTGGGCGGCACCGCACAGTCATTGACGTTGACTGGAACAGCCCTTTTACAAATGGGACCCTCTGCCATCTTTAACGGAAACGTAAACTTTATTTCACCGCAAGTACTCTTAAATGGCAGTACGTTTAACGGTACCGCCTCGCTGACAAAAAATGGCAGCACTAATAATGTGAGTACAGGAGGCAATATTTTTAGCGGTGTTACAACAATTTCAAACAGTAGTTCGGGATCGTTTGATCTTGGCAATACCAGTCCTGATATATTCAACGCTGATCTGACTGTCAACAATACCGGCCCTTCCAGGCTTCAGATCGGTATAGGTTCCGTAGGCAACCTGTTCAATGGAAACACAACAATCAATCATGGCGGCAATACAGCAAGTATCAATACCGTCATTGCCCGTAACCCCGGATCAACGGCAACGTTCAATGGCAACCTGATGCTTAATTGCACGAATTTGAATGCGACTTCAGGTATTATCGTTTCCAATGAAGGGACTGTCGTCATTAATGGAAATGTTACTGTGTCCACCACGAGTGGAAGAGGCGTACTATTTAGTGATGTTGGCGGGTCTGTAACGCTAGCCACTGGGTTTACCATTTCTGATGGCGGTGCAGGCAACTTTACAACCGGAATTTTAAAATTGTCAAGGTTCACTCAAACAGGCGCTACAGCCCAGAATATAGCACTTACAGGGACTGCAAGTTTGCAATTCGGTCCTACGTCAATATTTAACGGTACAGTTAATTTGTCTGCTCCTCAACTTATTTTAAATGGCTCCCAATATAATAATACGGCTGTGTTGACAAAAAACGGGGCTACGGACAACACATGGACCGGAGCTAATATATTTAATGGAGCAACAACTATCGCCAATAGCGGAACTGGATTTCTCCGCCTCTCAAATGCAATAGCAGATGATTTTAACAGTGATGCTACTTTTATTCAAACAGGCAGCGGTTTACTCCAGCCTGCTTATGGAAGCAATTGTACCATCGCAGGTAATTTGTCGACTGCAGGAACAGCTACTGCCATTAGTTTTGGAACAGGCACAGGAACAGTAACACTCGATGGCACAGGCGCACAATCGATTGGCGGCTCACTCTCTCCTACAATCAGAATTCTTATCATTGCGAACACAGGCAATACGGTCACCTCCGGTGTGAATACAAGTGTAACCGGTAACTTGTCAGTAACCAGTGGAACATTTGATCTTGGAAGCTTCACCGTTAATCGTCTTACTGCCGGTGGTACATTAACAGTATCTAATGGAGCAACGTTAAAAATCGGCAGCACCAACACAATACCTTCCAATTATACAACACATTCGGTTGGCGCTACAAGCACGATTGAATATAGTGGAACAAATCAATCCGTAGCTGTTTTGAATAGTTCGCAGGATTATGGTCACCTGGCGGTGTCAGGATCGGGTACGAAAATCAACTCCGGAAATTTAACGGTAGGCAACAATGTTACGATTACTGCAGGCACTCTTGATATAAGTACTTATACACTAAAAATTGGTGGCAGTATCAGCAACAGCGGAACATTTGTTGCTGACAATGGAACTATTGAAATGAACGGATCTTCTGCGCAAACAATACCTGCGGCAACATTTTCCGGCAATGCATTGAAAGGTCTTACTATTAATAATAATGCCGGTGTTACACTTGGTGGCACAATCAACCTTACTGATGTAATAACCGTATCAAACGGCAGCCTAGCTTCAAACGGATATCTTATTTTAAAATCATCAGCTACCGCAACAGCAAGAGTAGCCCCCATTACTTCCATCGCTGCTACACCGATAAGCGGAAATGTAATAGCAGAACGTTATGTACCAGGCAGGCGCAAGTATCGTTTTATTACAAGCCCTGTTACAACAAGTGCAGTTTCTGTATTAACTGCAGGGCAGGAGAGTTTATCCATTTGGGGTAATTGGCAAAACAGCGGAATCAATACAAATCCACTTGTAGGAAATTATATTACAGGTGGTTCTGCTGCTGATGGGTTCGATCAGCAAACTCCTAACAACTCCTTGTTTACCTATGATGCGGTCAACATGAAGTATGTTGGTTATTCAACGGCCAATGGAAAAAATACTAAATACACTCCGTTAAAAGCAGGTGTTGCTTACTTCATGTTTGTGTATGGCGATCGCATGAATACCATTACCACAAGCAGTCCCAACAATACGGTGATAAGCGCAACCGGAACTATAAAAACAGGAACACAGGTTTACAATACCAGTTCAGATATTCCTCTTTCAGGTGTAACAGGAAGGTTTACATTAGTAGGTAATCCATTTGCATCGCCCATTGATTGGGCGTTGATTGCTAAAACAGATATTGAAAATTCTTTTTGGGGATGGGATCCCAACCTCAGCAGTACCGGGGGGTATGTAACCGTTACTACGTTGGGAGGTGTTACCATTGTTTCACCCTTCTCCGGAAGTACCGGGGTAAATCAATATATACAATCGGGCCAGGGATTTTTTGTAAAAACTGCAGGGCCATCACCTGTACTTACTATACGTGAACAGGATAAAGTGCCCACCTTTAATGGCAATACTTTCCGTACTTACAGAACAGAGAGTGAAATTTCTTTACTTGCCATCAACCTTCAATATACAAGTGGCAGTAATAAAATTTTAGCTGATGGTGTACTGGCTGTTTTTGATCCTTCTTACGTAAGCACAGTTGGTGCAGAAGATGCAACGGAGATGCCAAACCTTGCAGAAAATATGTCTATTGTAAATGGTACTTCTTTATTAAGTATTGATGCAAGACCACTGCCAGGTAATAGTGACACTTTATATTTAAATACATCCAGGCTAACAAAGCCACAATATACGCTGCAGATATTTGCACAACAAATGGCAGGCAATGGTGTACAGGCTTACCTGCAAGACAGGTATCTGAATACGGTTCAACTGCTATCATTGACTGATACAAACAGGATTGTGATTAATATAACTGCCGGTGTTCCTGCATCGGCTGATATCAATCGTTTCAGGATTGTATTTCAATCTTTACTTGTTTCATTACCTGTAACATACACATCCGTCAAAGCAACTCCAAAAAATAAGGATATAGAAGTTGAATGGAATGTTGCTGATGAAACAGGGATTCTAAAATATGAAATAGAAAAATCTACCGACGGAATTGTTTTTGATAAAGGCGGAGAAGTAACTGTAACCGGAAATAATTCTTCCGCAACTTACCAATGGCTCGATGTGCATCCCGTAACAGGTAACAACTATTATCGTATACGTGGTTTGCAGGCCGATGGGAAAGCTTTCATCAGCAAAACGGCTGTTGCAAAAATAGCGTTGGGAAAAATAAATTTTAAAATATATCCAAACCCGATTGCTGATTTTAAAATCAACATTCGTGCAGGTGAAATGGAAAAAGGCAAATACACTTTAATCATTCATAATCAGCAGGGGCAGCAAATTATACTTCAGGAAATTTATCACAAAGGAGGTGCATTTAATCAAATTATTTATCTCTCAACAATGTTGCCCGGCGGAGTTTATTATCTGCAGATAGAAAGTGAACAGGATAAATACAGGCAAAAGATTTTTTTAGAATAGTAAAATGAGAAGCATAGGTGCACATATTAAACCGTGGATCATTAAAATACTTTTGATAACTGCATTGAGTTGTGCTTCCGATTATTCCTATGCCCAAACCGATTCAATACCTCCCGATCCGGGCGCATTAACAGTTTACCTTGTTCAAAACATGAGCTTTGGAGCATTTTCAACCGGAGGTGCTGGCGGAACAGTGATTATTTCACCAAACGGAACACGTTCAGTAACGGGAAGTGTTATTCCCTTAAACCTTGGCGTACTTTTTTTTCAGGCAATATTTGATATTGATGCCCCTATTGGTTCTATTGTTTCCATCATGAATGGAGCGGATGCTGTACTAAGCGGAAGCAATGGCGGATCAATGATGATGCGTATTGATAATTCAGATCCACCTTCACCATTTATTATTACCGTTAACCAACCTGTACGTACAGCCGTAAATATTGGCGGAACACTTACTGTTGGCAACACAGCAACAAACCCACCAGGTATTTACAACGGAACTTTTTATATTACATTTAACCAGGAATAAGTGAAACAGCTACTCACATATTCCTTAAGTAATAACTGCAAGTGCTGTGGTTTGATGCGTTGGCGAATACCGGTTCTGCTGTTATTATTTTTGTTCAATAACAGAACTGGTTACACACAGACCGACAATTTATTTTTACCGGATGATATTGTTTACAGTATATCAGATACAACTGCTGCGTTAAATGATCCCGAAGAAGTATATGAAGAAATATTGTTAACGCTGAATGTGCAACGTATCGGCAGTTTGGAAATACCTGCTATTATCTTTGGTCAAAAAGTTTATTTATCAGTAACAGATATATTCGATTTTTTAAAAATCAGGAATACGCCTTCTGCTGATTTTGATTCAGTATCAGGGTTTTTCATCAACCCCAAATCAATTTATTTGATTGATCATTCCAGGCATAAAATCAGTTTCGAGGGTAAGCTATTCATTCTTAGACCAAACGATATACTTAAAACAGCAACAGGAATTTATCTGAGGTCAGAATATTTCGGGCAAATATTTGGTTTGGTATGTATGTTCGATTTTCGCAGTCTTTCTGTTAATCTCAATACAAAAACAGAACTGCCTGCCATCAGGGAAATGCAGCAAAAGCTGATGCGCAGGAATTTGAGTTTACTAACCGGTGAAAAAAAAGCTGATACTATTATTAACAGAAGCTTTACTGCCTTTCATGTAGGTATGGTTGATTGGTCGGTTATGTCATCTCAGGAAACAAAGGGCAGAAAAAATACCCGGGCCATTTTGGGTATTGGTGCAGTAGTTGCTGGTGGTGAATTAAATCTGTTGCTGAATTATAACAGCGATGAAAAAATAAATTTGCGGCAGCAAAATTATCAATGGCGTTTTGTTAACAACAGTAATCCATTGATGCGGCAAATTGCTGCAGGAAAAATCTTTGCACAGTCAACATCATCGGTTTTTGCACCGGTGATTGGTTTTCAATTAACAAACACACCCACTACTTATCGTAAGTCGTTTGGTACTTATACAATCAGCAATACAACAGAACCAGAGTGGGTGGTGGAACTGTATGTAAACAATGTACTGGTAAATTATACAAAAGCAGATGCTTCCGGTTTTTACCGTTTTGAAGTGCCGATGGTGTATGGTAATTCAGTGGTGAAGCTTAGGTTTTATGGCCCCTGGGGCGAAGAAAGAACCAGTGAGCAATATATCAGCGTGCCATTTAATTTTGTGCGGCTGCATCAGCTGGAGTATACAGTAACAGGGGGCATGGTAGAGGATGGTCACAAAAGCATGTTTGCACGTGCCAGCCTTAGTTATGGACTCAGCAGAAGAATAACGATTGGCGGCGGTATGGAATATCTTTCATCAGTAACATCAGGAAAGTATATGCCTTTTATCAATGCCTCAGCAAGGGTTGGGTCGCATACACTTGTTTCAGTTGATCATACCTATGGGGTAAGATCAAAAGCTGTGCTTAATTACAGGCGACCATCCAATTTGCAGGTTGATGTTACATATATACGTTATGCGCAAAATCAAACAGCCATACAGTTTAATTATCTCGAAGAAAGAAGAATAGCTCTGTCAATGCCGTTACGTGGAAAGAAGATCACTGCTTTTACCCGCTTTTCATTGAACCAGTTTACATTTCCTGAAAAGCAAATAATAAGTACTGTAGCAAATAAAAAATATACAACAGCCGAATTACTTTTTTCAACAGTGTTAGCTGGTATAAGTTCTAACCTCACAACCTTTGCCGTTATCAATAATCCTGGTAATCCTTTAGTATATAGTAATCTTTCTTTCACCTTTCGTTTGCCGAAAGGCATCCGTTTTACACCACAGGCGCAATATGAATATCAACAGCACAAATTCAGTATGCTGAGAGCGGAAGTAGAGAAAAATATTTTTAAACAGGGATTTCTTCGTGTTGCTTATGAAAGATATCTGTTAAATAAAAACTTCAGTTCAGTAACCGTTGCCTTTCGTTATAATTTTTCGTTTGCCCAAACCTTTTTTTCTGCTAATCAAAATAAGGAAACCATTGCCACCACACAATCAGCCCGTGGTAGTTTTATGATTGATAGCAAAACAAATTATATTGCCGCCGGCAATCAAATTGTTGTGGGCAGGGGAGGTATTGTAGTGTTACCGTACCTGGATGTGAACAATAACGGACTGCGTGATATGAATGAACCGAAAGTGTTTGGTCTTAATCTTCGCATTAATGGAGGACGTATAGAACGTAACCTCCGGGATACAACCATACGCATTACAGGTTTGGATGCGTATGCCAATTACTTTATTGAGTTGGACAAAAACAGTTTTGATCATGTTGCATGGCAACTGAAAAAACAAACCATCAGTGTAACGGTTGAGCCCAATAATTTTAAAGTAATTGAAGTTGCAGTTACTGTTGCAGGTGAAGCATCAGGAATGGTATCAGTTAAAGATGGGGAAAAAGGACTTGGACGAATTATTGTAAATTTTTATAACAGCGATTTGATTCTTGCCGGCAGAACAATAACAGAAGCTGACGGTTATTTCAGTTTTCTCGGTCTCCCTCCCGGATTATATACCGCCAGGGTTGATGAAGCTCAATTGAAAAAAATCAAAATGAGTTCGTCGTCTTTGTCATTTACTATTTTACCACTTAGAGATGGAGATATTGCTGATGGATTAAATTTTATGCTGCATTCAACAGCGGACACCGATCAGTAAACCGGTGTTATTTATTCTTACGAAAAAAAGGATAAAAGCAACAGGGGAGCAGTTAATCAACTTACACTTGTAAGACAGCAGAAATATTTTACATTTGAAAGCAGGATACTTCCCATTTAAAAAATGACAATGACCATCCGGAAATTATTTACAAAAAATAAAGCTGTACTCCTGTACGGAACAAGCCTGGCCCTGCTGTTATTTTTACTGAAATGGCTGGAGTTGAGGTTTGTCATCTTTGATCATTCGATGGAAATTTATATTGGAGCGATTGCTGTTATTTTTACAGGACTCGGCATCTGGCTAACCCTTAAACTAACCAAACCAAAGGTGCAAACAGTGGTTGTAGAAAAAGAAGTGTTCATCCAGACGAATGGAGTGTTCCGACTAAACGAAAAAGAAGTTAACCGGTTAGGCTTAAGCAACCGTGAGCTGGAAGTGCTGCAGTTAATGGCCGATGGATGCAGCAACGGTGAAATAGCAGCACGATTATTTGTTTCTCTCAATACTGTTAAAACACATACTTCAAATCTGTTTGCCAAAATGGATGTGAAGCGGCGCACACAGGCCATTGAAAAAGCAAAAAGGCTCAGCCTGATACCGTGACCCTTCATACTTTCGTATGAAAAGTAAGAATGAAATGAGAAATCACTCAAAAGTATGAGGACAAAGAACGATTTGAGTTTCAACTTTACGGTATTGTAAACCAAAATTAAAAACAATGAAAAAAATTGTTCTTGTCTGCGGATTAATTGGCGGATTGATTGTAGCGGCCATGCTCGTAATTACAACCGGTATTTATCATGCCAGCGGAAATTTTGAAGGAGGCATGCTCATTGGCTATGCCAGTATGATCATTGCGTTTTCACTGATTTTTGTGGGAATCAAAAATTACCGTGATAAATATAATGGCGGTATCATCAGTTTTGGCAAGTCATTTCAGATCGGGCTTTATATTACGTTGATTGCTTCCACCATCTATGTAATAACCTGGCTGATTGATTATTATTTTTTTATTCCTGATTTTGCAGAAAAGTATGCTGCACAAATGCTGGATAAATTAAAGGCTGCCGGGGCCACTGAAATGGAAGTAGCCAAACAAACAAAAGAAATGGCCAGCTTTTCAGCAATGTATAAGAATCCGCTGTTTAACGCCCTCATCACTTATATGGAAATTTTACCCGTAGGATTGCTTGTTTCCCTTATCAGTTCCTTTATTTTAAAGCGCAAGATCAAGGCTGCGCCATAATGTGTGAATGCTGTAACAATGAGATGTAATTGTGTAACAGAAGTCAGTTGAAAACCTGTCATATTTGATTGGCAATAGCCGTTGCTGGCAATCACCAATCAAAAACAAATGAATATGAAACAACAGGAAAAACTTTTAGCCGGACTTTATCTTGATACGAAGAAAGCAGTGGTCATCAGGCCGGCACCTGATTATGAAGAAGGCGATTATATTGTTCAGGAAACACTGGAAGCCGAAAATCATGACAGGGAAGGGGGGGCTGATTCAAAGAACCGTGCCCGTCAATCTGATTTACTGAAATACTTTAAATCCGTTGCTGCCATGTTACTGGTGTATGATGAAGTGTATGTTTTTGGGCCCGGTAATACACAGGAGCAGTTTCAGAATCATATCAAAGAAGATGCACAGTTCAACAGTAAACAGGTTACGATTGACAGTTCTGAACAGTTAAGTGAAAACAAAATGATTTTGAAAGTGAGAGAATTTTATAAAACAGGAAAGCCGTTAACGGAACCTGAATTGAAAAGTCATTTGTAAGAGATCAATCTATTTAACAACAGCAGCGAGGTGTGTTAAGAACCTATATGTTATGATTATTTCTTAACCCTGACGCATATAATCTCTCTTGTGTACTCTGGCGCAGGAATATCTTTTCCTGTTGCATCAATCATTTTATTAAATAATTTAAAAGTAGCGGTATCACCTTTAATAGTAAGTTCCTGCCAATGGGTAACTCCTGCAAGCCGAGGGTACGTACTATATTGCATCATTTCCTTATAAATGTTATTGCTTATCTCATATGTACCTCCATATGCTACCTTCCAAGCTTGGGTAGAATCCTGGCCTATGATAGAAAAAAAGCCTTCGTGAAATAATCTCATCTGCGGAAGAGGATTGCTTTCAGCTTTTCCATTAACAATAACTCCTATGCGTTTCCAGCTGCCATTGAGGATGGATAACGGGGAATTTTGTTCAAAATTAGTTTTTGAGTTTTGACTTTTAACTGTGCTTACAGATAAGGTGGAGGTAAGGCCAGCCACAATCAGCATAAATAATAGTTTTCTCATAATCAGTTAATAAAATTTGTAAATAATAAATGCTGCATATAAGATAATACAAAATTTTCAGTTGCAAAGTGAATTTCTCTTTAAGACAATTTTATCATCGAATTCACCAGAGAGGTAAATGTATAAAATCCATAATCAGTGTAAAATGATTTTACCACTCTTGAATTATAATGCCAACTTGTTCATCTTTTAATGCGAATTCTTTAGCACCCCATGGGCGAAGAGTAATTTTCTTAAGGTTTGGATGAAGAAATTCAGGATGAGATGTAGAAACCTTTTCATAAACTTCTTCAATATGTTTAGTTACTAACCTGAACTCAGGATTATGTTCTTTAGCAAGCTCTGCATTTTCAAAAAGATTTATACGTAATCCATCTTTTTCCAATACACAAAATGGTTGGCTGGATTTTATTTCATCATGTCCAATGGTAAAACCGAGACAGTCAACAAACAATTTCAAACCATCAGCAATATTGACATAGAAAACATTTGGAACCAGTTTTTCAAAATTCATTGCTTAATTTTTTTTCTTTTTATTACGTAATGGCGCAAGTATAAAATCAGGAACCTGGCACAAGATCCGATAGCTATCGGATCTTGTGCCAGGCTTCTTGTGCCTTGCAATCAACAACCTGTATATAAGTATACAACAAAAAACTGACCTTACGCAATAGCTTTCCCTTTATTCATCAATAACTTTTATCTTTCCTATACTCAGGCACAAGAAGCCAACGCTCTTTTCTCTGCCTCATCCGATAGCTATCGGATCTTGCACCAGACTTGCTGTTATTTATCGTTTGACATACTTGCGCCATTATGT
>JANOIQ010000394.1:0-2160 GCA_031407835.1 Chitinophagaceae bacterium | reverse complement strand
GATGTGTATCTACGATCTTCATCCCTGTTCTTTTAAATCAAATATTTTTTTCATCAATATCCACTTCTCCCCTTTTTTTGCAGTTGGTAATGCCTGCTGATACTTCCACATCAATTCTTCCCATTCCTGCACTTTGGTATTCGAAGCATCCATTGCTGATTTCTGTTCAAATGAAAAATCAACAGTGGTTTCCATGATCATGAACAAACGGTTTTCAATCCTGTAAATTTCCATGTTGATAATGCCGCCATCCTTAATGGAAGCTTTGATCTCGGGCCAGATACGTTCATGGTATTGCTCGTATTCTGTAATAAGTTTCTTATCATCTTTTAAATCAACTGCTAAACAATAACGGTGCATAAAATTTAGATTAATGATTAACTGAAACAGTTACAGCTTTATTTTTTAATTGTGTTACACCATACCATACAATAATCAGGAAACATAAAAGTGGAACAATGTATGCTATCTGAATATTACCTCCATTTGCATCACTTAATTGCCCCATAAGCAAAGGAAACAGAGCTCCCCCAACAATTGACATTACAATAAAAGATGAAGCAATTTTACTTTCTTCTCCTAGTCCATCAATACCCAATGCAAAAATTGTTGGAAACATAATTGACATAAAAAATGGAACAGCCATTAATGCATAGACTGCTATGCTTCCCTTAGTCATGATTGCTACTGCGAGCAGGATAATACTTATTACAGCATAAACACATAATAGAGCAGCAGGTTTGAAATAACGCATTAAAAAAGTTCCTACGAAACGACCAACCATAAAGCCAACCATTGCAAGAGAACCCCAAAGTGTGGCAGCATCTTTTTCTCCTAACTCCATTGTGTATTCTGAAAAGCGGATGAAGAAGCTTCCAACTCCAACCTGTGCACCTACATAAAAAAATTGAGCAATTACAGCCCAACGGAAATGTTTAAACCGAAATACCCTGAATGAAAATTCTGATTTACCGTCTTTAACATTCGATTCTTCAATCTCAGGTAATTTCACTAATGTGAAAAGAATTAGTATTAATAAAACAATCACGCCAATAAAAATGTAAGGAAGTTTAACAGCACCTGCTTCGAAACTCAAATAGCTGTTAAGTTTTTCAGGGGACATTTGTTGAAACTCAGTTTTACTATGTTCAATCCCTGATAAAATAAATTGGCCTCCGATTAAAGGTGCAATTACTGCACCAACACCATTAAACGCTTGTGCAAGATTTAACCTTTTGGCAGCACCTTCAGCATCACCTAATTTAGTAATATAAGGATTAGCTATAGTTTCAAGAAATGTCGCCCCGGCAGCCATTACAAAAAGTGCTGCAAGAAAAAAATTATAACTGCGTGCAGATGCAGCAGGTACAAATAAAAATGCTCCAATACAATACAAAGCAAGTCCTACTAAAATACCTTTCTTATATCCATATTTATGCATAAACCATCCAGCAGGAATAGCAACAAGAAAATAGCTAAGATAAACAGATGAATCAATTAAGGCACTTTCAGTATCCGTTAACTCGCAGGCCTTTTTAAGGTGAGGAATAAGTATTGGATTAATGTTGTGTAAAAAAGCCCATAAGAAAAAAAGGCTGGTTACCATTATAAAAGCAATCAGGTAAGATTGTTTTGTAGATTTCATGTGTAAGTTGTCGTGGTTTTATATAGCTGTTTAAATATTCTATTTAATTCTTATCGACTTTTTTTAAAAGCAATCACAGTTTGTTTGGATGTTCCGAGTCCATCAACCCCCAGTTCCATTACATCACCCGGCTTGAGATAAACAGGTGGCTTCATTCCCAATCCAACACCTGCTGGTGTTCCAGTTGAAATAATATCTCCCGGCAACAGGGTCATAAATCTGCTGACATAAGAAACAAGATGCGGCACATTAAACACTAAATTAGATGTTGATCCATCCTGCATCTTCTGTCCGTTTACTGTAAGCCATAAACGCAGATTGTGCACGTCAGCCACTTCATCTGCAGTTACCAACCAGGGGCCAACAGGTGCAAACGTATCACAGCCCTTTCCCTTATCCCAGGTACCGCCACGCTCTAATTGAAATTCACGTTCGCTGATATCATTATGCAAACAATAGCCGGCAACATAATTTAATGCATCAGCTTCTTCCACATAAGAAGCTTTTTTCCCAAT
>JANOIQ010000605.1:0-4239 GCA_031407835.1 Chitinophagaceae bacterium | reverse complement strand
TTTGCATTTAACGTTAATACTGATCTCGATTACTTCAATTATATCATCCCCTGCGGTATTGAAAATAAACAGGTTACTTCATTGCAAAAAGAATTAGGCAGAACAGTTGACTTTGAAGAAGCCAAAGAAAGAGTGAAGCTGAACTTTGAAAAAGTATTTGATGTAAAATTGGAAGTAAGAGATAAGAGGTAAGAAGTAAGAACACTTGACTGCTTACTATTTTGGGCTAATAGCTATAAGCTAAAGGCTTTGTTTCATACAACTGCACTAATTATCCCTGGTGATGAGGAATTTGTTTTTCTCTTTGAACTTTCCGTTTTCTATCAATTCAAAATAATACCAACCTGATTTCAGGAAGTTTACCTTGTCGAGTGTAAGATATTGTTCCTTTACCTGTGGTATTACAAACAGGGTACTGCCATCTTCTTTCATGAATCTGATAGAATATTTTTTTGATGCAACATCAGGAATTTTAATCACAGCATTACCATCATCACCTGTAAACACATAAATGGAAGGTACCCAAACAGGCTTCGGCGGAGGAGGCGGGGCTTTTTCTTCTTTTGGTTTTTCTTCTTTGGGCCTGTTCTTTTCTCTTTCAAACACCGCTGTAATTTTAGGCGATTCAGCAATTATTTTCGTGGTATCAATAAAAAGACGTTTGGATGGGGTGAAAATATAATTGCTGCCTTCAAACAAAACAAAGATGCGGTAATACCCACTGTCGTTTTTTGCTGTTTTATCAACGTATGAATAGCTTTTTGCATTGGGGTTCGGTAATGAATGAATAGTGCTGAAATTTCTTGTACTGTCTTTTGACCGCTGAATATTTACCTGCGACACATTCTTAAAACTGTTGATCCAGCTGATACTGATTTCACCATTTTTCTTATTTGCTTTGAATTTAGGAAGCGTATCTGTTTGTGCAGTTACAAGAAGAGTACAGCTGAGAAAAGTGAATATCAGTAAAAACAGTTTCTTCATAGATGTTGTATAATAATCAGTTGATGCTGTTGAATCGCAAATATAATGCCGTTCAGTATAATAATGTACCGGGCTTTAAACTGCTGTTGCCCTGCAGTCCGCCTGTATGCATTACCAGAATTTTATTTTTTTCAGTAAAATAATCCTGTTCAGCCAGTGTAATTACTGCCTGCATTAATTTACCTGTATACACAATATCGGTTGGAATGTCTGTTTTGGTATAAAATGAATTCATAAAGTTTAGTTGCCCCTCATTCAGTTTCGCATAACCATCACCGGCATAATCAAACAATACCTGCTTTTCTGCTGCTGATTCAATGGTTGCATGTTGCTGAATAAACAAATCCCTTTCATGTGTTTTTATTTTTAAAACTGGGATTCCAATAACTGTTTGATGTACTTTGGCGGAAGCAGCAATTCCTTTAAAGGTTGTGCCCGTGCCCATACAGCAAATGATATGTGTAAATGAATCAGCATCCGGAATGATTGATAAAATTTCTTTGCATCCCAGCAAACCTTCTTCATTATCGCCGCCTTCGGGTACAAAAAACAGATGATTATGATTTCTGCGGATTTCTGCAACTATTTCACTGTTCCTGTTGTATTTTTTTCGTTCCACAGGAATCAATTGCATCTGCATCTGTTCACAAAAAAATAATGTAGGGTTGAGAGGTTGAATGATTTCTCCCCTGATGATTCCGGCTGATTGTAATCCGGCTTCATGGCAGGCAAAAGCTGTTGCAGAGAGATGGTTTGAAAAAGCTCCCCCCATGGTGATGATACCCTGTTTGTTCTGTGCCAGTGCCGATTGCAGGTTGTATTTAAGTTTAAAATACTTGTTGCCTGAAATAAATGCGTGAATTTCATCAAGCCGGGCCACAGTAAATTCAAAGAAATTACCGGAGGATAATGTCCACTTAACTTCATTACATTTTATAAAAACCTCGCTCCTTTGCATGATTTGGGGAAAGATTGTTGCTTATCTTCGCAGCGCTCAAAAATAATTAAATACATGCAACCTACTTTATTGATTTTAGCAGCAGGAATGGCCAGTCGCTACGGCAGTATGAAACAGATTGAAGGGTTTGGTCCAAGCGGTGAAACAATTATGGACTATTCCATTTACGATGCCATCCGTGCAGGATTCGGCAAAGTGGTTTTTATTATCCGTAAAGATTTTGCAGATCAGTTCAAACAGATTTTTGAACCGAAATTAAAAGGAAAGATTGAAATTGATTATGTATACCAGCAACTCGATTCTTTAACAGAAGGGTTTATTATTCCATCAACACGTACAAAACCCTGGGGAACTGCTCATGCTATTTTATGTGCAAAGGATGCCATTAAAGAACCATTTGCAGTTATCAATGCCGATGATTTTTACGGAAGAGATGCGTTTGAGAAAGCAGCCGCTTTTTTAAATACAGATTGTAACCCTGAACAACATGCTATCATTGGTTATGATTTGTCGAAGACATTGAGTCCAAATGGAACAGTAAGCCGTGGTGTATGTGAAGTGGATGGTAATAACAATCTTGTGAGTATTGCAGAACGCACAAAAATTTATGGTGACGGAGAGAAAATCATTTACGAAGATGCTGAAGGAAAACATGAAGTGCCTTATCATTCAAGTGTAAGTATGAATTTCTGGTGTTTCGACAGTTCTATTTTCTATCTCACAAAGAAATTATTTAAAGGCTTCCTTGCCGAAAAAGGAACAGAAGAGAAATCAGAATTTTTTATTCCAATTGTTGCCGATGCATTTATCAAAGATGACCTGGGTGTTATTAAAGTGATCCCAACATCTTCTCAATGGTTTGGTGTAACCTATAAAGAAGATGCGCCGGGTGTACAGCAAAGTGTGAATGCATTGGTTGCTGCAGGTGATTACCCAACTTCATTATGGAGTTAAGGAAATAATGAGATTATAAAAAGAGCCCCCCGATGAAACATCGGGGGGCTCTTTTTTATTTGCGTAAAATTTTATAAAGATTAATCAGGTTGTTGGTTGATGCATCATGCGATGAAACCGGATCTTCAGTAATGAGCTCAGGTAAAATTTTATTGGCCAGTTGTTTACCCAATTCAACACCCCACTGATCAAAGCTGTAAATATTCCAGATAATACCTTGCACAAATATTTTGTGTTCATACATCGCAATCAATTCACCCAATGTAAATGGAGTGATTATTTTTACAAGAATAGAATTGGTAGGACGGTTGCCTTCAAACACTTTATACGGAACCAATTCTTCTTTTACTCCTTCAGCAATTACTTCTTCTTTTGTTTTGCCGTTCATGAGTGCTTCTGTTTGTGCAAAGAAATTACTCATGAGTTTATTATGATGATCGCTCAGCGGATTATGACTTACTGCTACTGCAATAAAATCAGCAGGAATTAAATGTGTTCCCTGGTGGATGAGTTGATAGAAAGAATGCTGACCATTGGTGCCCGGTTCGCCCCAGATGATTGGTCCGGTACTGTATGAAACCTTTTTGCCATTTCTGTCGACATACTTACCATTGCTTTCCATATTTCCCTGTTGAAAATAAGCTGCAAAGCGATGCAGGTACTGATCGTAAGGAAGAATTGCTTCACTTTTTGCATCAAAGAAATTCACATACCATGTGCCGAGTAAAGCCATTATTACCGGAATATTTGTTGCAAATTTTTCTGTACGGAAATGTTCATCACTATGCTCAGCTCCTTTCAATAACTGTTCAAAATTTTCATAGCCGATGGTTAATGCAATGGATAAACCGATGGCGCTCCATAACGAATAGCGTCCGCCAACCCAATCCCAGAACTCAAACATATTAGCTTTATCAATACCAAAATTTACTACATCTTTTTCATTGGTAGATAAGGCAGCAAAATGTTTGGCTATAAAGCTTTCATCCTTTGCAGATTCCAGAAACCATGTTCTTGCACTGTGGGCATTGGTCATGGTTTCCTGTGTGGTAAATGTTTTAGATGCAACCAAGAACAGTGTTTCATCGGCTGTTACTTTTTTCAGCGTTTCTGCAATATGCGTTCCGTCAACGTTACTTACAAAATAGGTTTGAATGCCATCCACCCAATAAGGTTTCAACGCTTCAGTAACCATTACAGGACCGAGATCACTTCCACCGATACCAATATTTACAATGTATTTTATTTTTTTACCGGTATAACCTTTCCATTCGCCACTATGAATTTTTGCACAGAAATTTTTCATCTGCAATAACACACGCTGAATGTCAGGCATCACATCT
>JANOIQ010000579.1:0-7498 GCA_031407835.1 Chitinophagaceae bacterium | reverse complement strand
CACTGCTAATGCAGGCGCTAATCAAACCATTACATTACCGGTGAATACGGTAACAGTAACAGGTAGCGGCACCGATGTAGATGGAACCGTTGCTTCTTATTTGTGGACTAAGATAGCCGGGCCAACAACTTTTACGATCGTTAGTCCAACCTTGGCCAACAGTGTCATCAATAATTTAGTACAGGGCACTTATCAGTTTGAGTTAAGAGCCACCGATAATCAGGGAGCAGTAGGCAGAGATACTATTTCAGTATCAGTGAGCCCGGCACCGGTGGTGGCA
Organism: Chitinophagaceae bacterium; assembly: GCA_031407835.1. GTDB lineage: Bacteria > Bacteroidota > Bacteroidia > Chitinophagales > Chitinophagaceae > Lacibacter. The sequence continues at coordinate 7,218 of JANOIQ010000579.1, read as the reverse complement.
AACGTAGCACCAACGGCAAATGCAGGAGCCAATCAAACAATTACTTTACCTGTTAATACAGTAACGCTGAACGGAACCGGAACAGATACAGACGGAACAATCGCCGCTTACCAGTGGACCAAGATTGCGGGCCCGACAAGTTTTACTATTGTATCAGCTACATCTGCCCAAACAATCATCAACAATTTAGTGCAGGGAACATACCAGTTCCAACTGCGTGTTACTGATAACCAGGGAGCTTTTAGTACAAGTACAGTAACAGTAACTGTTCTTTCACCGGCACCTCCTCCTGCTCCAATCGCACCAGTATCAAACGCAGGTTCTGATAGAACAATTACTCTTCCTGCAAACAGTGTAACAATAACTGGCAGTGGTACGGATGCTGATGGTACGATTGTATCATACCTGTGGACGAAAATATCCGGACCAGCCAGCCTTAGTATTAGTTCGCCAAATCAGGCTAACTCTGCTATTAATAATCTGGTTGAAGGCGCATATCTGTTTACATTGAGAGTAACCGATAATACAGGAATGACCGGTTTAGATACAGTAAAAGTTATAGTGAACCCTGATGTAAGCAGCTTAACTACAACTGTTGTAAGTAAACTTTATCCTAATCCGGCTGCTACTTATATCAATGTAATAGTAGATGGCAAAAATATCAGCAACAAATCGTTTATAAGTATTTACAATTCAAATGGTATAATTATGTATCAAAAGCAATTGGAAAGAACGCAAACAACTACAGTCAAAAACATTGATCTCAGCAGGTTTCCAAAGGGAGCATATGTACTGAAAATAATGTATACTCAAACGAAGACGGAAACCATGAAATTTATGTTACAGTAATAAAAAAAACCTCTTAGAAATAAGAGGTTTTTTTTTGTGACCGCGTTAGGATTCAAACCTAAAACCTTCTGATCCGTAGTCAGATGCTCTATTCAGTTGAGCTACGCAGCCTTCCATTTTGTGGGCTGCAAAAATAAGGGAAAATTGACAAGAGGCAAAAGCATTTTTGAAACAGTTTTATTTAATAGTTCTTATCAACACAGAGATACAGCCTGAAAATCCATATAAAATAAATTATACTCAGTATTTCAACAAATGCCGGGTTGTTTGTTTCAATTCCACACAACTGTTTTCGTGTAACAGGCCGCTTAAGTTTCAATATATTTGGGCCGATTAAACAAAGTAAACCATTTGTATGCCCAAAAAGAATGCACCGATAGACCTTATCGACAGCTTTGAAAAAATTCCGACTAAAATTTTTGAATCAGCAAAAAATGGTTCCGCATTTGCAGCTCAGCAAATTGCCCAAATGATCAGGGCAAAACAGGCCAACAATGAAAAATGTGTACTGGGGCTGGCAACAGGCTCCACTCCAAAATCATTGTATGCAGAACTTATACGCTTACACAAACAGGAAGGTTTAAGTTTTAAAAATGTTATTGCATTTAATCTGGATGAATATTATCCCATTGAAAAGGATGCCATACAGAGTTATCACCGTTTTATGAAACAGCAGTTGTTTGATAAAGTGGATATTGATCAAAAAAATTGCCATATCCCCGATGGTACTGTTGAGAAAGAAAATATCAAGCATCATTGTTCAGCATATGAGCAGAAAATATCAGATGCAGGAGGGATTGATCTGCAGATTCTTGGTATTGGTGTTAACGGGCATATTGGATTTAACGAACCCGGTTCAAGCGTATTTACCAAAACCAGATTAACAACACTCACCAACTCAACACGCCTGGCCAACAGCTATGAGTTTGCTAATATTAGTGCAGTACCACGTTTGGCAATTACAATGGGCATCGGCACTATTGTTAAGGCAAAGAAAATTATTTTAATGGCCTGGGGTTCTACAAAAGCCCCGGTTATTCAGCAGTCTGTTGAGGGTGATGATACCGAACAGGTGCCTGCATCGTTGCTTCAGAATCATGATGATGTAACATTTGTGATTGATGAAGCGGCTGCCGGTGAACTGACACGTCATAAAAGTCCATGGCTTACAGGCGAATGTGAATGGACAAAGAAAATGATCAAAAAGGCTGTGGTAAACATGGCATTGAAACTTGGCAAACCGATTCTGAGTTTAACCAATACAGATTACAATGAATATGGTTTAAGTGATTTGCTGGTTGAAAAAGGAGATGCATATGAAATCAATCTCGAAGTGTATTACCTGCTGAGAGACAGTATTACCGGATGGCCGGGTGGTAAGCCAAATGTTGTAATGCCTTCACATCCGGAGCGTAGTGAGCCTTATCCAAAAAAAGTTATTTTATTTTCACCACACCCGGATGATGATATCATTTCCATGGGAGGAACATTTCAACGTCTGCACGATCAGGGACATGAAGTGCATGTAGCTTATCAAACAAGCGGAAATATAGCAGTAACGGATGAATTTGTTACTCGCTTTATGGATTTTGCTGTTGGTTTTGAAGAGATGTTTGGTGTTGACAGTCATCAATCTAAAAGTATCCTGGCTGAAGCAAGAGGATACCTTGAAAACAAAAAATCGAACCAGGTTGATACGGCAGATATACGCAGTATAAAAGGATTGATCAGAAGATGTGAAGCAGCTGCAACTTGCCGGTATGTTGGTTTGAAGGAAGGCCAATGGCATTTTCAAAACCTGCCTTTTTATGAAACCGGAACAATTGAGAAAAGCCCGATGGGAGAGGAGGATGTGCTGCTTACAATGAAACTGTTGCGTGATGTAAAACCACAGCAAGTGTATTGTGCAGGCGACTTTGCTGATCCACATGGTACACACCTGGTATGTTTTAATGTGGTTCTTGAATCACTGAAGCGGATCAAAACTGATGGTGATGAATGGATTAAAGATTGCTGGCTCTGGCTATACAAAGGTGCGTGGCAGGAATGGCATATTGAAGAAATTGAAATGGCTATTCCGATGAGTCCTGAACAGGTGATGAAGAAACGCTTTGGCATTTTTATTCATCAGTCGCAGAAAGATATGGTTCCATTCCAGGGTAGTGATAGCCGTGAGTTCTGGCAAAGGGCAGAAGAGCGGAATTCAGCAACTGCTGATCTGTATGGCAAACTGGGACTTACACAGTATGCCGCTATTGAAGCTTTTGTTAGATGGCAGTATTAAAGTAAGAAGTGAAAATGAAGAATTGAGAATATATTATACAGTTGAAAGTTGATTGCAGAAATGTGATCAACTTTTTTTATTAGTTGCTGTGTGAATGAATAAGATGATCTTTGGCGTGAATTTTGTTAATTAATTTTTAAAACTATTTATGAAGAAACAACTTTTACTCCTTTCGTTCTTATCTCTTTTTCTTTTTGAATCTGTAAATGTACATGCCATTGTTCCCATGAAGGAAAACAATGTACCGGCTGGCGTTGTAACAGAATCAGTAAATCAGTTCAGCCAGCTTTCAAAGAAAGAAAAAAAGAGCCGCATCAATGATGTAAAAAAACAATTGAAACTGTTTAAAGAAAATCAACGCCAGGGAAAAGCAGCCGATGAACAAACCATTCTGCTTGTTATCCTTGCAATTCTTTTACCACCATTAGCTGTTTATTTACATCAGAATGCAATCAATACTAAGTTCTGGATCAGTTTGGTGTTAACCTTACTCTTCTGGATTCCGGGTGTTATTTATGCTTTGCTCGTTGTATTGGGAGCAATTTAAAACGAAGTTTTTAAGTTCTGAAACCACAAATAAAAAAGTTGATCGCAGAAAAGTGATCAACTTTTTTATTTAATGATCCTCACAGTTTTTTCTGCTTGTTCTGTATTGTTTTAGGATACAGCTGCTATACTGCAGCTGGTATCGGGCCGGATATTCTGATGTAAAAAATCAACAGATTTTCCTGATATGAATCAGTAAGGGTTTGCTGCTTCTTTTTGATATACTTATAAAACGGTGCAGCGAAAGCGTTTACTTTTGTATCATATCAGAAAATAAACCCCGGCTTATGAGAAAGATCCATCTGCTTTTAGTTTGTATGCTTTTCCTGTTGGCATGCGATGGCACAATTGATTTTGATCCTGTAAACCAGCAGGCTTACGTTCCGGTATATGCACAACCGACTGATCTTGATAATATTGGGATGGAAGCGGCTAAAGCTATTTCAAAGCCCGGAAAAATTTATGTCATCGGTAACCTTCTGCTTCAAAACGATGTGAATACAGGCGTTCACTTTATTGATATCAGTAATCGAAACCAACCCCGTAAAATTGCATTTCTGCATGTGCCTTACAGCACGGAAATTTCAGTAAAGAATAATTATCTCTATGTAAATAATTTCAATGATCTGCTGGTGTTTAATATCAGCAATCCGCAAAACCCTTTACTCATAAAACGGCTGGAGAATGTATTTCCTTATCATCACAGTGAGTATCCGCCTGTAAGCAATACTTATTTTGAATGCGTTGATCCCTCAAAAGGAGTTGTTGTTGACTGGAAAATTGAAACTGTAAAAGATCCTAAATGCCGTCGCTAAAACTTATACCTATGCTTAAAAAATATACAATCGCCGTTTGCTTTATACTGTTTTCAGTTTTGCTGGTTCGTTGCGGAAAAGACAGTAACAGTACTGGTATGTATGCAGTAAGTCAATCCGGACAGGGCGGATCCTTGGCCCGCTTTGCTGTTGTTGGGAATTATCTGTATGCTGTTGACAAAGAAAATCTGAGTGTATTCGGGATACAGGATGCTGCCAATCCCAAACTGATTAAAACTATAAAAGTTGGTTTTGAAATTGAAACCATTTTTCCATTCAAAGACAAACTTTTTATCGGCAGCACAAGTGTTGTACATATTTTTTCAATTGACAACCCTGAAAATCCCGTTCGATTAAGCCAGGCCATTTCTCCAAATGTTCTTCGCCGCTGCGATCCTGTTGTGGCAAAAGATACGGTTGCTTATGCCTCCTTACGTGTAAACGGGCCATGTGGAGGAATACAAAGCATTGTTGCCTGTTATGATATAAAAGATGTATTGAATCCTGTACAGAAAGCCACGTTTTTTGTAAGTGAACCTTACGGACTTGGGTATAAGGATGATGTGCTGTATGTATGCGACAAACAAATGGGGCTTTGGGTTCTTGATATCAGCAAAGCCTATCAGCCAGTGAGTATAAAGGTTCTGAAAGATGCAGAATGGTATATTGATGTGATACCTTTTAATGATGTACTTCTTTGCTGGACGAGTAAAGGTGTAACACTTTACGACATTACCAATAACCGCAATCCTCAATTGCTTACCTCTATTCAATAACCCGAATGAAAGTTTTATTTTTTGTGATCAGCAGTTGTATCATTGTTCAATTTGCAGCTGCCCAAAACAAATTGCAGACGAATGATTATAAACAGCAGTTGAGGATAAACCCGCTTGGTTTACTTAATCCGCTTGAAACAAACCTCTCGGTTGGGTATGATGTAAGAGTAAAAAAGAGATTGTCATTAGGTGCTGATGTGGCTGTTTATTTGGCAAGAGATGCTTTTTCACGGCCTTTGAATGGTTTTTTTGTAAGACCGGCATTGAGATTGTATTCAAAAAATAAATTGAAAACATATGCAGAACTGTCACTGATGTATAAACATACGGTTCAAAAAGAAAATGGGTGGTTGGGTATGGATTGTGTAAATGGGGTTCCATCTTATGAAAAATTTGATGAGTATAAAAATGTAAAAGATGTATTTGATATAAGTTTCCGTTTTGGATTAAGGGAGCGTTTGTTTCATTCGGCCAACTGGTTTTTTGAATGTTATATGGGCCTTGGAATAAGGCAGAAAATACGTTCCATTAAATATGCAGAAAAAAACACTTGCCTTACTGCGGATAATTTTGAAACATTCAGTCTTTTTGGTCAGGTAACGCCGGGAAGCTATACTTCTTTCTCACTACCAATCGGTATCAGGTTTACGAGAACGATCAAATAAATAAAGCAAAGGATAACTTTGCCTGAATGAAATAATGTTAGAAGAACAATAGTTTTAAAACTGGATTTAAATTAGTAATCAATTCCTTCTAAACTTCCTCCCTTAGCAAAGAACCGGTTAATATTTTTTTCAACAGCAGGATCTTTTTCAACAGGTGGTGCATGATGTGGTTTTAATCTTGCATCAAATACAAGAGGGCCATTACAACCCCAATGCTTAAAATTTATAAATGAATCAATGCCATATACATCATGGCTTGGGTTGCATCTTGTATAACTCACCCATAAATAATTTCGAAGATTAGCAGCGGCAAATGAACTGTCATCAGTTATTATTATTTGAGCAATTGAATTTAAATGATAATTGATAATTGATAATTGCCGATTCAGTGCTTCCATTTCTTTCACTGCTTCATCGTACGTTGTAAACTTTTTCGTTTGTAATGCAATAACACCCGGCATACAAAGCTGTGCATTTTCGAAATGCTGTAATTCTTTTAATGCTGCAGGAACTTCACGACACAATTCTCTTTTCTTTTCACCATAGGCAGCCAGCACCAGTTTACTCCCGCTGTTTAAACCAGTTCCCGAATAATCTAATGTATCAATAGTGGTGTTGGTATGAAAATGCAGATCTCTTGCAAGGTCTATCCGTTCAAAAATATATTCTAAATACTCCTGCACATGATGTGTATGCAATTGGTTTGTATCATCAGCAGTAATAAATAAAAATTTTGCCAGGCTTAACTGTCCGGTTCCCAACACATGATTGGCAATGGTTAAAATCTCAGCCGGTTGTTTGGCAGGCATGTATGGTGTATAACGTTCACTTCCAATCGCCAGCAATAATGGATGTACACCAGCAGCATCAACAGCATGTACTTCTTTTAATCCGGGCACTTCCTGCGGAATGGCATTGCCTGTTAATTCATGAATGAGTTCACCAAAGCTGGTATCTTCCTGTGGTGGGCGGCCAACCACTGTAAAAGGCCAGATAGCATTCTTCTTTGCATAAACATTGTTCACTTTCATCAATGGAAAAGGATGCGTTAAACTGTAATAACCGAGATGATCACCAAACGGCCCTTCAGGTTTATTGCGAAGAGGATCAACTTCACCTGTAATCACAAAATCAGCATCAGTACTGATGGCATTACCTGATTCATCATACGCATAATGAAATCTTCTTCCGCCCAATACTCCGGCAAAAGTCATTTCACTGATACCTTCCGGCAGTGGCATTACTGCACTTAATATATGCGAAGGTGGACCACCAACAAAGCA
>JANOIQ010000469.1:0-22091 GCA_031407835.1 Chitinophagaceae bacterium | reverse complement strand
TATACCATAACTTTTACAGTAGATAACTATACTATAGAGTGTAAAAATAACCGCAAGTGTGTATGATTAGTCACATCTTTCCCCATTATACTAAGACATGTAAACAACTTAACTTTAAAAAGGCTCGGTATTAAAATAATAGGACTTGTACGTAATTCCTTCCTTCTTAAATTCAATTTTCTTCATCCAATGCAGGTGGTTTTACAGGAGACGGTATTGTAGATTTGTGTCCCATACTTTCAAATCGTAAATAAAGTCGGCTCTTCCGGCTCCCTGTAACATCGTCACCCAATAAAACCCCCCATGGTTTTAGTTCTTCAACTCTGTCAAATATTACTTTTAAAATAGCAATACCGGGTATTGATAAAAACATTCCTGGAATCCCGGCTAATGCTCCGCCAATTAGTACACCTAAAATAGTTATTAGTGCATTTATTTTTAATTTAGAACTCACTACTTTTGGCATAATGATATTGTTATCTATAAACTGCACAACAGTTAGTATAATTATAACCCAAATAATGTCACTGATGCCCGCACTTCCGGTAAGTGTAATAAGGATACAAAATACGGCGGCAATGAGCATTCCGATATAAGGTATCATATTCAGGATAGCTGATAATACGCCTAAGAATATGGGATACTTGATGCCGATTATAAGGAATCCTGCAGAGTTTATAGTAGCTACTATTCCCATTTCAATAATTAAACCGGTCATATACCCCTGTACAATACCTTTGGCCTCCTGCAGCACTTCCTGCACATCTGCCTGTGATTCTTTCTTAAAAACCAGAACTAAAAATTTTGCAATCATAGTCCTGTAATACAAAAGCAAAAAAATATATACCGGCAGTAAAAGCAATACCAGTAAAGCCTGGGTAAGAGTTAAAAAAGTACTTCCTAAAACACCCGATCCTGAAGTTTTTAGTTGTTCTGCAGCATTATTCAACAGGGAGTTTTGCTCCACTTTAGTTAAATTAACCTGATTCCCCATCCATCCCTTCAATGTTTTTAAATGATTGGCCAAATGTTGTTTAATGGCAGGGATATCATCTACAAAGCCCGCAATTTGATAGGTAAGGAAATATAAAATACCCCCTGCAAAAATCATTAATATCGTTAATGATATTATGATGGAAACAACCCTTGACAACCCCTTTTTCTCCAAATACCGATTCAACGGTAATAATAAAACAGCCAGCAAAATTGAAAACGCCAAAGGCACAATGATATCCTGCCCAATATAAATGACCAACCCTGTTAATAAAAGCATTAATAGTTGTAAAGTAAACTTTAAGTAAAAGGGGGTTGATTTAGAAAATAACATGATTTAGCAAGCCTTATTTTTAGAAGTGAAGTAAATTTATTTATATAACACAAATAATAAAGAATCAAAGGCCTGTCATATTACTATGGGAGTGTGCAATAATTGCCTGCATACTAAAATTTGAATTATACCACACCAACTATATTTCAATACTGTTTTTCCTGACAAGAGATAAACGAACATATATTTTATAAAAAACGTAAAAACTACGAATACTTATTTTATTAAAAGTAAAATGAGAACCGGATTGAGGTAAGAAACGATGTTAATGAATAAGGTACTCAACAGTTTTACTAATGGTGTCCCTGGAAAAAGGTTTCGCAATAAACAGGTCCGCCCCCTCTGAAAATGCCTTATTTCTGTCTGTAGGAGTATCATATGCCGTAATCATTATTACTTTCGAAGATGGATAAGTTTTTTTAAGATAACTGATAAAATCAACACCCATTCCATCAGGAAGGTGATTATCTAAAAAAATAAATTCGGGTCTGCTTTTTTGCAATACCTCCACAGCCTCACTAATAGAATTGGCATAACTCGATTGAATATTTTTATTAAGCAATAAGCCACTTAACAAATAGCAAATATCAATTTCATCATCTATAATTAGTGCTTTCACATGGTAAGATTTATGAAAGATTGGTTTCTGAATATTCAATTAATGAACTTATCTGATGAAGTAAGTGGTACAATTAGTCTGCCAGTTTTGTTCCTCTCTTACTTTTAAGCAAATTCTTAAAATGGACCATAATCCATCCCTAAATGTGTAAAAAAATCCCCAAAAAATGGAAAAAAATATACACTCCCATTCAATTAATACAGAGTGATGCTTATTTTCATGCAGTTCTGGTTTTGGCAGGTTTTTTTCAATAAAAAATTATGAAAATGAATTTAAGAAAGAACTCAGGTTGGTTTTTGGGGTTTAGGTTTGGTTTTGGGAAAATGGGTTTACAATGAAGGATTCTCCGAATTTGTAAACCTGTTTTTTTTAAATACTCTGGCAAGTAATTGTAACTTTATAAAAATAAAACTGCATGAAAAAGAGGGTTTTAGTAATTGATGACGATATTGATATGTGCACTTTACTATCCAGATTCCTCACAAAAAACGGTTATGAAGTTGATACCTCCCACTCAGGGAGTAAAGGGATAGAGAAATTTAAGTCCGGCAATTATGATATTGTGTTATGTGATTTCCGGTTAGGCGACAAAAAAGATGGCAAAGATATTTTAATTGAAATAAAACAATACAAACCTTCAGCAATTGTTTTGATAATTACCGGATACAGTGACATTAAAATCGCTGTTGATGTAATAAAAGCAGGTGCATATGATTATATTACAAAACCACTAATACCTGAAGAAGTATTAAATGTATTAAGTAAAGCTGTTCATCAACCTGTAACTGAAACTGCAGATTCCTTTTCTGCCGTACCTGAAGGTAAAATCAACAAGGTTAAAATTCCTTCTGCTCCCGAATTTTTAGAGGGGCGTGATGCTGTTACAAAACAGCTTTATCATCAGGTGAACCTGGTTGCACCTACAAATTTCAGTGTAATTCTATATGGTGAAAGTGGAACAGGTAAAGAAGTAATCGCAAAAACCATCCATGACAGGAGCAACAGAATCGGAAAACCTTTTATTGCAATGGACTGCGGTACTTTGTCGAAAGAATTGGCCGGTAGCGAATTGTTTGGCCATATGAAAGGTTCGTTTACAGGTGCTTTAGCTGACAAGGAGGGCCATTTTGAATTAGCGAATGGCGGCACGCTGTTTTTAGATGAAGTGGCCAATTTATCGCCTGAAATTCAAGCCTCCTTATTAAGAGTCATCCAGGAAAGAAAATTCAAACGGGTGGGGGGAAGTAAAGAAATTGAAATCGACATCAGGATAATAGTCGCTTCAAATGAAAATTTACAGGATGCCTGCAGAAGGGGGAAATTCAGAGAAGATTTATACCATCGCTTTAATGAATTCAGTATTAACCTCCCACCATTAAGAAACAGACAGAATGATATACCCTTATTTGCTGATTTCTTTTTAAAAAAAACAATGGCTGAGCTGAATAAGCAATTAGATGGATTTGATGAGGAAGTAGTAGATAAGTTTATTAAATATAATTGGCCGGGGAATTTAAGGGAGTTTAAAAATGTGATAAGAAGATGCGCTCTGTTAACTGATAGTGGATATATATCTTCTTCCGCTTTACCACAGGAAATAAGCAATAGTAGTATTGATTACAGATTGTTTTCAAATGGAACCCAACAAACCCATACCATTTCGCTTGATTTAAAAGACTCTGCTTCCAAAGCAGAGTATGAAACCATTATGCATGTTTTAAAAGAGGTAAATTTTAATAAAACAAAAGCTGCTGAAGTACTCAAAATTGACCGTAAAACATTGTACAATAAAATTAAGAACTATGAAGCCTCTCAATTGTAGGGTATTATTTATAAAGCCATTTTCTCCCTCATGTTGATTGCAAAAGCGGACAGCAATCCTTGATTTCCCCTATATAAAAGCGTATCATTTATTGATTTTTTACAGTTAAGTTGGGTACTGCAATAAGTGATTCATCTTCAATTCATCACAAAAGACAATCCAGAGTTTTTTATACTGGTTTCAATGGTCGCATGATCATTGTAAATTCATCACTCATTTAGTAAAAGCATATTGCTTTGAAAATAGAAGCGTACTTACACTATTTCAATCATCCATTATAACATTGTTATTTAGTTGCTTTTACTCTTCTCACTAATGGGGAAAAGCTTCCTCAAATGACCAATCAAATCCTCATGGTTGCATGAATCCAGGCAGTAAAATGATGACGATAAATTGTGGAGGATATTCTATAAAAAAATACGTTCATTAAAATAGCCTGTTACAGTCTTACCCATTGATTCTGTGTTCTGTATAAATAAAAAAGATCACGATAAGGAGTATGCTTTTTTGGTATGCTTAAAATGTTATTGGCATGATTTTTACCTTCTTTCAATAAATTAATTGTTATGATTATTAATATCAAAAACATGGTGTGCCAGCGTTGTAAAATAGTAGTCAGTAATATTTTAAACGAGCTTGGTTTAGAAGCAGAATCAATTGCTTTGGGGGAAATTGTTCTTAAAAACAATATATGCAATAGCAAATTAAATGAGCTTGCTATCGCTTTAAAAGAAGCGGACCTTGAATTAGTGGTGGATAAAAAAAACTTGATTGATCAGCAAATTAAAAACCTGATTTTTGAGCATATTCATTATCACAACGAACCGTTAAGTATTAAATTTTCCTGTTACCTAAGCAAGAAACTTAATTATAATTATACTTACTTATCAAAAGTATTTTCTGAAATTAACGGAATAAATATTGAACGATATATTATTCAGGAAAAAATTGAAAAAGTAAAGTCAATGCTTATTTCTGAAGGTGTTATTTTAAGCGAAATCGCTTACAAAATGAACTACAGCAGCGTTAGTCATCTTTCAAACCAATTTAAAAAACATACCGGAGTAAGAGCGAGGGATTATAAATTACTGAAAGGGAATAAATACAGAAGCATGCCTCCGGTGATTGCTATTGGAAGTTCTACAGCTGCATAATACTGTAGTACTTTGCAGATTTTATAATTTCATTTTAAAGGTGCCCTAAAACTTCCTATTCATACATTAGAAACTTACCTGTTACTTTCTTTACTAAACCAGTATAATTACAAAAATCAATGTCGGTTTTGTTCCGCCACAAACAAGAACTTATACAATCAATTTTGATTTTTGCAAATACCAACCAATGCGTAGCTGGCAGGCTCCAGTTCTGTTGAAGTGAGAGCGTGGTAATATTTTCCGTCATGTTATCAGAAATTGGAAAGTCATTTATTCTGTTTATTGTTGTACTGATACTGTCTGTTACCCCCCTGCTCCGCCAAGGTATTATCCGGCAATATGAACAATAACGGTAGGCAAAGCAACAGGGGCTGTTAACATAGTAAAACTGATCACTGCAAACAAAACACTCGCATTCCTTACTTTTTGAAAAACCGGGTTGTTGGCCGTTTCATTCTTTTCACACTTGTTTCCGTTGGTTGTTTAATTGAATGCTTAAAAAACAGCTTACCCTTTCTCCGGAACAGGATAAGAGATGGTTATCTGTTTTGCCATGGCTAACCTTGATCCTAACCCTTTTTCTTTCCCTGTCAATGAAAAAACAGGAGCAATACAGCCTTTGAGTTCCTTCTGTGCATCCATGTACAGCATGTGGCAAATCCATTGGTGAGCATTCAAAAGACAAAACCCATCAATGATTATTGCTGAGTAAGTACCCCAGAAAGTGGAGAGAATTACTGCTGATTATTCACAAGCCATTTGAAATAAGCCGTTTTACACTTACCATAATACTAATCTGAAATAAGTTTTAAGCGTAGTAGTAACTTCGCTGCATAAATTTTTTACTTAAGAAAAGCAGCATGTTTAATTCCCGTCAACTTACACCGGTACAGGTAGCAGCTATTACTGCATTTGCAATTTCAATGCTGGTAGGAATAGCGAACTACCTGTTTATACAAAGCTGGTGGATAGCATTTGCATCTTTTGCCGTTTTATTCCTCATCAGCTACCTGCTCATCCGTTATTTGACTGAACGGTTTATTTACCGGCATATCAAACTCATTTATAAATTCATTGCACAAACAAAAGCTACTAAACGGGAAGAGTTTTTTAATAAATCATTATTGCCCGAAAAAAGCCTGCAGGAAGTAAGTGAAGAAGTGGAACAATGGGCCGAGCAGAAAAAACAGGAAGTGGAAATTCTGAAACAGAACGAACAGTTCAGGAAAGAATTTCTGCAAAACCTCAGCCATGAATTAAAGACACCCATTTTTGCAGTGCAGGGATATGTTGATACCCTATTAAGTGGTGCGATGGAAAAAGAAGACGTAGCCAGAAAATTTCTGCTGAGTACCTCAAGAAATATTGACAGGCTTGTAAATCTTGTAGATGACCTGGATGAAATTTCTAAACTCGAAAGCGGAGAACAATTACTTTTTAAAGAAAACTTTGTTATTCAGGATCTTATTAAAGATGTGTTTGATGCCCTTTCATTGAAGGCTACCGAGAAGAACATTAAACTCAGCATTAAAAAAGGTTGTGAAATTCCGATAACTGTATATGCCGACAAGGAAAAAATCAGGATGGTCTTTATCAACCTGGTTGACAATGCAATTAAGTATGGCAAACAGAATGGTTCAATTATTTTCAGTGCATACAAACCCAATTTTGCAAATATCCTCATTGAAATAAGTGATGATGGTTTTGGAATTGCCGAAGAACATCTCACCAGGATATTTGAACGCTTTTACCGCACAGATCTTGCACGCAGCAGAAAGGAAGGCGGCAGCGGATTAGGTCTTTCCATCTGCAAACACATTATTGAAGCTCATGGGCAAATTATGCATGTACGCAGCACAATTGATGTGGGCACCACTTTTGGTTTTACCCTGGAAGAAAGAAAGGAACTCTAAAAAAAAGCCCCCCTGAAGAATCAGGGCGGCAGCATGAGAAAATAACTCTTGATTGCTATACTCTTAAAAATGATTTTATCAACGCAGAATAAAGATCACCATCCTGCTTTACCGGAATATTACCACAGGATGTACTAATTGTTATTTCATAAATCCTTTGCTGGGTGCAATGCATACACTGATCAGGGATACTAAAAAAAGACGCCCCCTGGGAACAGGAGGCGTGGAATAAAGGATACTTGCTTAAGGAAATTGTTGAATGTTTTTATTTAAAATCATTAATCGGTGTAATTTGATCTTATGCTGTTACTGAATAATTATCTAAATATTATTTAATCGTAAAATGTACTCCCCGGATAAGTACACAGTTGTTACCAGATTACTGATTCATGGAAATTAGTTGCTGATAGAATACTGAAATTCACAACACAAATCAATGATGAACAAAAGAACAGAACCATATAATAACTGAGCCCTTAAAGGCATATACAACATAACTTCCTTAACTGATGAGGTTTTATTATAACTTAGCTTACACATTACACTCAGTAAGCCTGTATGAAAAAAACAGCGTATATATTCTTTCTTTTTTTTTGGTTAAATGGGGTATCACAAACCAAAACGATATACTTTAAAAATGGGCAGTGGTTTAATGGTTCAGGCTTTACAACAGGTTCTTTTTACAGCGTAAATGGCCTGTTAACCAAAACAGAACCTGCTGTAATTGATACGATCATTGATCTTCAACAGAATTATATTATACCGCCTTTTGGCGATGCACACAATCATTCGCCTGAAGTAGAAGAAGATTTACCTGTTTATATTGAACGCTATCTGGCTGATGGAATTTTTTACATCAAAAACCCCAATAACATCCCCTTTACCACAAAAAGAATTGCTGATAAAATAAACATTCCCACCAGTGTTGATGTAATTTATGCCAATGGTGGATTAACTGCTTCCGGGGGGCACCCGGTTTTACTGTATAATTTCATGCTCACAACCCGTTACAAAAAAATGATCCCTGGCTGGACCAATAAAAGCATGGAAGGAGAAGCGTATTATGTAATAAACAACAAAGAAGATCTGGAAAAAAAATGGCCCTTCATTCTGTCGGATAAGCCAGCTTTTTTAAAAGCATACCTGCTGTACAGTGAGGAGTTCAGTCAACGAAAAAATGACACCCTGTTCAATGGCAAAAAAGGATTAGACCCTGCAATACTTACAATGATTGTAAAAAAAGCACACGAAAAAAAGCTTTCTGTAAGTTGTCATGTTGAAACTCCTGCAGATTTGGTAAATGCATTAAAATCATCTGTTAATGAAATCAATCATTTGCCCGGCTACCAGGTAAGATGGAAAGATGGATACAATGCAGATTATTATCTGCTCACTCCTTCTATTGTCCGTTCCATGAAAAAGAAAAAGATTCACGCAGACCCTACCTACTCACTTGGAGAAACAGAAATTGTTGAAAAAGACAGTACACAATACTTTGCCAGAAGAACTGTACAGATAAAAAACCTGCAACTACTCAAAAAATATAAGGTTCCTGTTACTGTAGGTTGCGACAGTTACAACCTAACATCCCGTACTGAAATCGTATACCTGCATCAGTTAGGAATTTATAGTAACCTTGAGTTGCTGAAAATGTGGAGTGAAACTACACCGCTTGCCATTTTCCCGCAACGCAAAATTGGTTTTTTAAAAGAAGGTTATGAAGCCAGTTTTTTACTGTTGAAAAAAAACCCGCTGGAAAATTTTAATGACTTGCTGAACATAAGCCTTAGGGTTAAACAGGGTGTTCTGCTTTGGTAAAGCAATCATCACTGTTTGAACATACAGAATACGATTTCTCAGAAACTGCAAATGCCAACTTCCTCACACTCCATTTTTTACATACAAATTACTTCCTGCTTTTCGTTTTTGTACAACTCTGCTTTTTACTCAACATAAAAAAGCCTCCTGTGAACAGGAGGCCGATTAAAGAATACTTGCTTAAGGAAAAAAGTAAATGCGATGATTTAATGTCTTTCTTAATATACGTTTGTTTGTGGAGTAAAGCTTGTCCAGCCTGTCATCCAATTGGTTGTACCAAATGCACCAATATATGTTGTTACTGTAAAACCTGTTAAGCCAAAGAAGCTTGCACCTGTTAAAGCAGGGCTGCCTGTCTTAGGTAAAAAGTTTGGTGCTGAGAGGTTGAATGGGTTCTCAAGCATGATATCTGTTGCTGCTGTATACGTTTTGCAACTGTCAACACCTTCTGCTTTAGATTGAACACCTGCTGCATTAATTAATGATGTAGATGCAACTTTATATGGCTCAACTACACCGTTTACCAGATTATGACGAAATCTTGAACGGCCATCAATATATGCAGAGGCTGTTGAATCACTTTCAAACTGAAAACCAGCTTTTTGGTAACCCATCAATATTGAGTTGGTTAATGAAAAATGTGTTGATCTGCGGAAACGTGTAGTAAAATTATGATTAGCCAAAACTCCTGCACCATTATTAGGACCACAAAAGGTAAAATTACTCAGTTGAGGACGGGTACGTGGGGTTGCAGTTGTTCCAGCGGCATCATTATCACACTCAATACCATTACCTGCATCGCCACCATCAACAAATAAAGGATCACGAAGAGAAACACCAAACTGAATGCGGCCAATATATCCAAAATCAAAATCAAAATCATCATCAGCAGTTGCAAAGGCAATCAGGTTTTTACAGTTAACAGTGCCACCAAAAAATTCATACGCATCATCATTACCATAAGAAACCTGTACATTTTCAATGGTTGTGCCAGAGCCTACACCACCTAATGTAAGACCGTTGATTTCGGAGTTAGGATCAGATGCAATACCTGCAAATTCAATACGCACATAACGGAGAATACCGCTGTTATCATTTGCAAGACTTCCACCATAAACTGCATTAATACCACCTTCTAATAACGGTGGAGTTGTGCGGTTAGTAGGTGCGTTACCTGCAATGGCAATACCACCCCAATCTCCTGGCTTACGGCTTCCCGGAGCTTTACCCGATGTAAAAATGATGGGTTCACTTGCAGTACCATCCGCAATTAAACGTGAATTCTGCTCAATGATTAAAGCGCCTTTGCTGATTGTATCACCAACAATAACACTGCCTGCTGCAAAGGTTAAACGTGCACGGTTGTTTACATATACATACCCTTTCAACGTGTACTTTCCTTTCGGAAGTTCAACGTTCTCATTAATGTTACCGGTAAGTACTTTTGAACTGATGATCCTGTCCTGCAAAGTGGTTCCTACAGGAGTAGTGCTTCCGTTGTTAGTAACGGAATCATCAAGATTTACTTTAATACAAGCACTAAAGCTGATGATGGTTAATGCCGCTAAAGACCAAAAAATCTGTTTCATATTCGTTTCTTTTGTAAATTTTATTTTCCTTTTAAATCAAAATCGTATGTAAATGATAATGTAAATGTTGTACCTGGCTTGTAAGAACTGAATATCCAGTCTGTATTACTTTCATAAGCCGATTTACTGTTTGTGTTTGCGTATGTTAAAATTGACTGATTTAATAAATCACTCACAGTAAGTTTTACTTCGCCTTTACGCTTTAATATTTTTTGTGAAACCTGGAAATCGAGTAAATCACGTGGACGCTCATAAATATCAGGGATGGAACTATTTCCGACTAAAGAGAGACGCTGTCCGATTCTGTTATACAATAATGAAACTCCTGTACCTGATTCAGCATCGTATTGAAAGCCTGCATTAATGAGATAAGGAGATTGTCCCTGCAATGGGCGCTTTAAAGGCGGCAATGGATTACCTGACTGATCAAGACCACCTAATGTTACTTCAGAAAAAATAATTGATACATTACCGGTAAAATAAAACCGCTCTAACCATGCTGCATTCTTTGAAAAGAAAGAGAGGCTTTTTCTGAATTCAATTTCTGTTCCGTATAAAATAGCAGATTCAGCATTCTGGAAAACATATTCACGACGTGTTGCTGCACTGCTGCTTGAAAGACGTAACTCAATCGGGTCAGTAAAGTTTTTATAAAACACACCTGCAGAAATTACTTCCCCTGCCTTCGGATACCATTCATATCTCACATCAGCATTGATGATACTGCTTCTTTTTAGAGTAGATGACCCCTTTGTTGAAGCAATTTGTTCAAAGTCGAAAAAAGCAAACTCCGCAATTTCTCTAAATTCAGGTCTTGCAACCGTTCTTGATCCTGCTAACCGGATATTTGATTTCGAATCGGGATTGAATGTGATATTAACAGAAGGAAGAATATCGAGCTTATCTGTATTTACAACAACTGCTTTATCAGTTCCCTGCTTATTTGATTTGAGGAATTGCTCAAAGTTTTCAACTCTTGTACCCCAAACAATTCTCCACTTATCTGCAATCTTGTTATCAAACATTATGAACCCTGCAGATAATGCAGAAATACCATAATACTTGTCGGATGGGTTTTGAAGATCAGTACTTAATTCAAACCCGTTGGCTTTTATATTTGCATTAGAGAAAATACGATCGAAAGGTAATTTCGTTAATGACTGATCTGAAGGATCTTCGTAACCAAAAATGATTGCACTGAAATCTCTGAAACGAACGGTTGAGTTTCCACCAATTTTAATTGTTTGTTTCTGATCGCCAATTTTAAAATCATATGCTAAAGAAGCATTGTACCCCGCAGCATGATCAGTTAAATTGCTGAAAAAACGATTGGTATTATTTCCCCGCAGGTTAACAACCAAAGGAGTTGTTCTTGCCACATCTGAGAGGTAAGAAATAACTCTTAAATCCGGTTGTTCTTTGTGGTTGTAAGAATAGTTAACATTCCACAATAATTTAAAATTACTCCAAAAAGTATGCGTACCCTCTATTTGTGAAGAAAGCAAACTGCGTTGATTAAAATAAGAAGAACGGAGCTCCACATAAGAAGGGTTTTCATTAATACCTGAACGTATGTAATAATTATCTTCTAACAATTGATTAAATAAATTCTTGAGTGCTATTTTATGCTTCTTCTTTGTCCAGGCAAAATTTGCAATAGCACCTACATTTGTACTGTATTTATTTTGCCTGTCAACGTAATCGAATGTTATATTTTGCCCGCTATTTTCTAAAAAGGTTTTAGACGCATTGAACAATGTTTTAGAGTTTCTGTACGTAACTCCTATAATTGAACCGAAGGCACCACCTTTTTCGCCTCTTACTGCATTGGCCCAGGTAAGATTATAGGATTGAATGGGGCCTGCTGTTGATATTTTCTCGCCCCAAACATCATCCCGAAACGATTGTGCAACTGCCAATCTTTCCTGTTGAGGTAACGCATTAAATGCACCATACTTTTTGGGGTATGCGGCGGGAAGACCCCGTCTGTCATCAAAACCTAACCAATCATTTTGTCCACGTTCGTTGCTGATAAAATCATTAAAAACAGACTGTGTATTGAAACCAAACCCAATTCCAACAACCAAAGAATTTTTTGTTGGAATATCTTTTGTAGTAATCTGTACAAGACCTCCTGCAAATTCACCGGTTAAATCTGGTGTAGCCGTTTTATTAATAATGATATTATCAATTAACTGTGAAGGAATAACATCGAAAGAGAATGCTTTCTTATCTGGTTCAGAAGATGGAAGTTGCGCTCCATTAATAAGCGCCTGATTGTAACGGTCACTTAAACCACGCACAATAACAAATTTGTTATCCTGTATTGAAGCTCCACTTACCCGCTTTAATACTTCACCCGTGTTCTTATCAGGTGTACGGCGAATAAAATCGGCTGAAAGACCACTTGATAAGGAAGTATTGTTGCGTTGAAAACTTAACAGCCCTGTTGTGTTTTCCCGTTTGGCAGTGCTGCGGATCACAATTTCAGTTCCTTCTTTTGCAGCTACATTTAAAATGATAGTAAGGGCATTTACATCATTATTTTTCACTTCCACTTCATCTATCGATTTGGATTGATAACCAATTGCTGAAACACTGATATTATACATTTTTGCTGCTTCCAGTAATATGCTGAATCTTCCCTCCACATCAGCGGCAACCACTTTGCCGGTTCCTGAAACGGTGACAGATGCACCGGGTATAGGTTCGTTTTTCTGGTTCAGCACACGGCCGTTTAATTTAAGTGATTGTGCTGCTGATGTGAGAGTGAAAAATAAGAGGGGTAACAAATAGATAATTTTCCTTAAAGCTGTCCTGTACATACGTTCAATTTGTGCTGCAAAGGAACCCTTGCAGTGTTACCGCAAGGTCAATAGAACATTAAGGAATTGTTAAGAGCCCCTTTACATATTCTGTCTTTTTATTCAACAAATTTCCATGTTAAGAAATCATTAAGTCGTCTTTCTCCTACCCAGAGCCATGCTAAGAGGCTATTTTTGCTGAAATCTTAAAAATCAGTCAATGGCAGGCATTAATTCCTTTATGAAACTGTTTTTACCCAAAGACAGAATTTTCTATCAGTTATTCCAGGAGGTTTCAGTCACTTCACTGGAGATGGCGGTTTTATTGAAAAAGATGGTAACAGAACCCACCTTCGAAGTAAGGGAACAAATAGTTCACCAGATAGAAGATCTGGAGCACAAGAACGATGACCTGACCCATAAAATTTTTACAGAACTGAGCCGCAACTTTATTACCCCATTCGACAGAGAAGATATTCACTACCTGGCATCTGCCATGGATGATGTGGCCGATTATATTTTTGCGTCAGCAAAAAAAATCAACTTTTACAGGGTTGACCCTTCGCATGAAAGTTTCAGCAAAATGGCTGAGCTGATTATACAGGCCTGCGAAAATATTAAGGTGGCTGTATATGAATTAAAAGATATGAAGAACATGCGGAAGATTACTGATGCATTGGTTCGTGTAAACAGTATCGAAAACCAGGCCGATGATATTTTTGATTTCAGTATTGAACGTTTGTTTGCAACAGAAAATGATGCAAAAGAAGTGATTAAGAAAAGAGAAATTTACCAGGTAATGGAAATTGCTACTGATAAATGTGAAGACGCTGCGAATGTAATTGAATCCATCATTGTAAAATACGCATAAACCAATTTGAAAATTCGGAAATGTATCAATTTGAAAATGGATGTTTCATTTTCAAATTTTCAAATCAACTAATTATCAAATTGTACTTATGACTCTTCTCATCGTCATCATCATAATGGCCCTGCTCTTTGATTACATCAACGGGTTTCATGATGCGGCCAATTCCATTGCAACTGTTGTTTCAACCAAAGTACTCACTCCTTTCCAGGCGGTATTATGGGCAGCGTTTTTCAACTTTGTTGCCTTCTTCATTTTCCAGGACCATGCAGTAGCCAATACAATTGGCAAATGGGTACATAATGAATATATTACCCTGCCGGTTATTCTTTCAGGTTTATTGGCTGCTATTTTCTGGAACCTGTTAACTTGGTGGTATGGTATTCCTTCTTCTTCCTCACATACATTAATGGGTGGTTTTGTGGGGGCAGCTGTAACACATGCTTTCTATACAAAAGGTTATACTGCTTTCAGTAATATTGTTGAGTTGTCACTTATCGTTAAAACATTACTGTTTATCTTTTTAGCTCCCCTGATAGGAATGGTCATCTCCATCTTCCTTACTGTTGTTACAATTATGCATAATACCTGGGCGAAAGTGGCCATTATTATTGTTTCAGTTGCGGTAACCTGGTTTCTCTTCAACAGTTTTGAACAGACAAAACTATCAGACAACTTAGATAAATTTTATAAAGTTGACAAACTGAAAACAGAAGTAGTAAAAAATCCTTCGAAGCAGGCTGCTCTGGATTCTGCTGAAGCGTTGGTTACTGCTGCAAAACCTTTTCTGAAAGAGTTTAACAAAATTGGAGGCAAAGGAATTGCTGAGAAGATACAGGCACAAACAGATTACAATGCAGATATGGCCCAGCTCACAAAGGCTCTTGACAAATCGGATAACAGTTTACAGTTTAACATCATTGCGGCCATGTCATTGATCTTCATTTTAGCATACGTCTATTCCGAGAAAGTGAAAACACCGAATGCCTATCGTATAGCCAAAATGTTCAAGAAACTGCAGTTGCTTTCATCAGCAGCATTTAGTGTTGGGCATGGTGGTAACGATGCACAAAAAGTAATGGGCATTATTGGTGCTGCCTTTGTTTCCTTTTATGGTGTTGGGAGGTATCCAGATGTAAGCGCTGCATTAAGAGAACTTACTTGGGTGCCGCTTGCCTGTTATACGGCAATTGGCTTGGGTACCATGAGTGGCGGCTGGAAAATTATTAAAACAATGGGCACCAAGATTACCAAAGTAACTCCACTGGAAGGTGTTAGTGCAGAAACATCAGGAGCCATTACGTTGTTTATGACAGAACAGATGGGCATTCCCGTTAGTACAACACATACCATTACAGGCGCCATCATTGGTGTGGGTGCTACAAAGCGTTTAAGTGCAGTAAGATGGGGTGTTACGGTGAATCTGTTATGGGCGTGGATCTTAACAATACCCGTAAGTGCAGTGCTGGCATCTATCGCTTATTTTCTTGTAAAATTGTTTGTATAATTTTTGCACCGATAAGTAAAAACCCTGACTTAAAAAAAGTCAGGGTTTTTTACATCTTAGTTTCCCATCTTTGTAATATAACTTTTGAAAATGAAAGGAATTATTCTCGCCGGCGGATCTGGCACCAGGCTGCACCCTATTACATTTGCTATCAGTAAACAGATCATGCCCATTTACGACAAACCGATGATTTATTACCCGTTGTCTATTTTGATGATGTCGGGAATCAAAGAAATCCTCATTATTTCAACACCACATGATCTGCCTCATTTTCAACGCCTGTTGGGCGATGGAAAAAACCTTGGTGTTTCATTTCATTATAAAGAACAGGCAGTGCCCAATGGTCTGGCACAGGCATTTGTCATTGGCGAAGAATTTATTGGCAAGGATGATGTGGCACTTGTATTAGGTGATAACATTTTTTATGGTGCCGGCCTTGGAAGCCTTTTGCGAAAGAATACAAAACCAGAAGGTGGAATTATTTACGCTTATCATGTAAGTGACCCTGAACGGTACGGTGTTGTGGACTTTGATAAAGATTTTAAAGCTTTAAGTATTGAAGAAAAACCAACAAATCCAAAAAGTAATTACGCCGTTCCCGGTTTATATTTTTATGATAACGAGGTAGTAAAAATTGCAAAAGAACTGAAACCGAGCCCAAGAGGTGAATATGAAATTACCGATGTAAATAAAGAATACCTGAAAAGAGGAAAGCTGAAGGTTTCTATTCTCGACAGAGGTACAGCCTGGCTTGATACCGGTACATTCGACAGTTTGATGCAGGCTTCGCAATTTGTACAGGTAATTGAACAACGACAGGGAATTAAAATTGCCTGTATTGAAGAAATTGCCTGGCGCAATGGTTTTATTACAACAGAACAATTAAAAGAACTGGCGAAGCCATTAATTAAAAGCGGTTATGGCCAGTACTTAATGGAACTGATTAAATAATTATTCAAAAACACGCTACAGAAAGAATGAAAAAGATTTTAGTTACCGGAGGTTGCGGATACATCGGCGCACATACTATTGTTGATCTCATTCAGAATGGATATGATGTGATCAGCGTTGACAACAATTCCAGATCAAACCTTCTCGTACTGGAGGGTGCTGAAAAAATCCTGAACAGAAAAATCAAAAATTATCATGTTGATCTCTGCAACTACGATGAAACATTTGCAGTACTTCAGGAGAACACAGATATTGTTGGCGTTATTCATTTTGCAGCATATAAAGCAGTGGGTGAAAGTGTAGAAAAGCCATTGATGTATTTTGAAAATAACCTGATGTCGTTGATTAACCTGCTGAAATGTGTGCATGAATTTAAAATTCCTCATTTTGTTTTTTCTTCCTCCTGCACAGTATATGGCAATCCCGATGAAGTACCCGTTACTGAAGAAACTCCTCCCAAGCCTGCTGAAAGCCCTTATGGCTATACCAAGCAAATGGGCGAACAGATTGTAAGTGAAACGGTAAAAAGTATTGCAACCAACGCAATCCTTCTTCGTTATTTCAATCCGGTTGGTGCACACCCAAGTGGTATTATTGGTGAATACCCGATAGGCCGTCCGCAAAACCTTGTTCCGGCCATTACACAAACAGCTATTGGCAAACTTCCCCAAATGAATGTGTTTGGTGATGATTATGATACAAGAGATGGTTCCTGTGTTCGTGATTATATTCATGTTTGTGACCTGGCTCATGCACATACACTTGCTTTGAATTACCTGGTTGAAGGAAAAAATTTCACCCGCTGTGAAGTGTTTAACCTGGGAACTGGAAATGGAGTAACTGTACTGGAAGCCATTAAAGCATTTGAAAAAGTAAGCGGCCAGAAACTCAATTACAAAATAGCTCCACGCCGTTCGGGTGATGTGGTTTCAACTTATGCCAATAATGAAAAAGCAAGAACATTTCTTGGTTGGGATCCAAAATATACACTCGAAGAAATGATGCAAACGGCATGGCAGTGGGAACTTAATCTGAAAAAAGATGAGAGTTTACATAACAGCCAGAACAGCATTTTAAATTAATATTCCTCTATTTGATGTACGTTAAATACCTGAAGCATTTAATGTACATCAAAACTTTCCCTTTTCTTTGCAGCAAATTTTAACTCCCTACTAAATTTCTGCAAATGGCTTTACAAGATATACAGGTAAGTGGCAATAAAGATACCCGTAGTGGTTTTGGTGATGGCATACTGGAAGCTGCCCGTAAGAATGAAAATGTAGTTGCTTTAACTGCTGATCTGGCCGGCTCACTGAAACTCGGTGCATTCATTAAAGAATTTCCTGAACGATATATACAGGTTGGTATTGCAGAAGCAAATATGATTGGCATTGCTGCCGGCTTAACCATTGGCGGAAAGATTCCCTATACAACAACATTTGCCAATTTCAGCACAGGTCGTGTTTATGATCAGATCCGCCAGTCAGTTGCCTATAGTAATAAAAATGTAAAGATCTGCGCCTCACATGCCGGTCTTACGTTGGGAGAAGATGGTGCAACTCACCAGATTCTTGAAGATATTGGTTTGATGAAGATGTTACCGGGAATGACAGTAATTGTTCCCTGCGATTACAATCAAACAAAACAGGCTACCATGGCTGTTGCTGAATATGAAGGCCCGGTTTACTTACGTTTTGGCCGCCCTGTTTGGCCCATTTTCACCAAACCAGAAGATGAGTTTGTGATTGGTAAGGCGCAAAAGTTCAGCGATGGCACCGATGTATCCATCTTCGCCTGTGGCCACATGGTTTGGTATGCAATTCAGGCTGGAATTCAACTGCAGGAAAAGGGTATTTCAGTGGAAGTAATCAATATTCACAGCATCAAACCATTGGATGAAGAAGCAATTCTCACATCCATCCGTAAAACAAAATGTGCCGTTACTGCCGAAGAGCATAATATCATTGGTGGCTTGGGCGATAGCATTGCACAGGTTGCAGCCCGGCATTTCCCCATACCCATTGAATATGTAGGCACAAAAGACACTTTTGGTGAAAGTGGCAAGCCAATGGATCTGCTTAAGAAGTATGGCCTGGATGTGCCCGATATTGTAGCCGCCGCAGAAAAAGTCATTGCCAGAAAATAAGATTGATTAAACTTTCCAATATAAAACCCATCTTAACGATGGGTTTTATATTTTTAATAAAAAATCCATAACCGAAAACCTCTATTCATGACGCAACCAGATGACAAAGAGTTATTGCTGCAATTCCGTGAGCCTGCCACAAAAGAGCGGGCTTATACCC
Organism: Chitinophagaceae bacterium; assembly: GCA_031407835.1. Taxonomy (GTDB): domain Bacteria; phylum Bacteroidota; class Bacteroidia; order Chitinophagales; family Chitinophagaceae; genus Lacibacter. The sequence continues at coordinate 3,413 of JANOIQ010000469.1, read as the reverse complement.
GTATCATTAAGAAATACCAGGAAAAATTGTACTGGCATGTTCGCCGACTGGTAGTAGATCATGAAGATGCAAACGATGTATTGCAGAACATGTTTATCAAAGTATGGAACGGACTGGAGAATTTCAGGGAAGATAGTCAGCTTTATACCTGGCTTTACCGCATTGCCACCAACGAAAGCCTCACCTTTCTGGAACAAAAGAAAAAAAGGTCAGTTGTATCAATGGATGACTCGGAAGGCGGCCTGAGCAATTCAATTAAGGCTGATAAGCATTTTGACGCCAACAGGCTGGAATGGAAACTGCAGCTGGCCATTCAGCAATTACCTGAAAAACAGCGGGCTGTATTCAACCTGAGATATTATGATGAAATGCCATATGCAGAAATGAGCAAAGTGCTGGAAACCAGCGAAGGGGCTTTGAAAGCCAGCTATCATCATGCAGTGAAAAAAATTGAAGATTATATCCTGAACCATTAAACTTTCAGCCTTAAAAAACATCTATTACCGTAGAAATGACACGCAATACAGACATATTGAAAGAATTAGAGCAAATAAGCCAGGCCGTTGCCCAAATCAGTGGGGAAACGCCCTACCAGGTTCCCGTTGGTTATTTTGATACCCTCGATACAGTTATCATGGCCCGTATTGCTGCTGGCGGAATTGAAGAAAACTCTTTACTTACTGTTGCCGGAAAACAAATGCCGCAGGATGTGCCGGATGGTTATTTTGATACCTTATCAGATAACATCCTTTCCAAGCTAAAAGCACAACAAAGCTTTCAAACAGCAGCGGAAGAATTAAATGAGCTATCTCCGGTGCTTGCAGGTTTAAGTAAAGCAAATCTATATGAAGTACCCATTGGCTATTTTGAAAACTTAGCTGAACGTATTACTGAAAAAACAACTGAAACGAAAGTTGTTTCTATGTTCAGCAGAAAAGTATGGATACGTTATGCAGCAGCAGCTGTATTGTTTGCAATGATTGCTTTTGGAATAAACTTCTTTATACAGCAACCTTCAACAACTGGCCCGGTTGCAGGTATTCCTGAAATTAAAACAGAAGAACAAATCAATAAAGAACTTGCAAAGATCAGTGAAGAAGAAATTATCAATTACCTGAAAATGACATCAGACAGTAAAGATGTTGCAGCCATCGCTTCAGTTGTTGATCAAAGTCAGTTGCCAACAGAAGCTGATTATATGGATGATGCATTTATGGAATCATTTATGAAAGAACTTGAGCAAACAGAAAATAAAACAAATTAAACATAACAATTACGAACAGGAGGACAGAAGTATGAAAAAGATTTTTGCATTTACCATTTTATTAATCAGCATTACATGCATTGCTTTTGCACAGGAACAATTACCCGATCCGAAACAGGAAGAAAAAATTCAATCACTTGAAATTGCATTCATCAGCCGCAAGCTTAATCTTACACCCGAAGAAGCACAAAGATTCTGGCCTATTTATAATGAATATAAAAAAGATGTTCGGCAGGTATCGATGAACGAAAAGAAAAACCCTAATGAAATTGATCGTGAGCAAAAAATTCTTGATGTAAGAAAAAAATACAGTGATCGCTTTGTTGGTGTTATAGGACAACCAAGAATGAATAAATTTTTTCAGTCAGAAAGAGAGTTTCGTGGTGTGTTATTGAATCAGTTAAAAAACCGCCCCAACAAGCCAATGTTACAACGTCGAAATAAAAATTAATTTGGAATTTATAATTCTAATGTTATAAATTTGCGAATAGGTGTTTTTCATAGGTTAGCAACGGCCGACCCTCTTCAGGGTTGGCCTATTTTTTTGCCCTGAAACCAGCTACTGCAAAGGGTTTCAGAATAACTGCTTCAATACATCTTCCTTTTTTTAAACTGATTTAATGTTGCAATCAACTGTATCATTCAGTTAACTTACTGACTCTTTAAAGCAGTACATATGTTAAAATAAGTTACACTAAAACATGCTTGTAGTATTTCAACTACAAATACGCTAAAAATTACAATGAAGAATTAAAACTGAATACAGGTGTTTTAACATCATGATAAAACAGAAACTTCCAGTTTTCTTTTTCACCCTGCGCCCACCATTTTACACGGATATCTGAAGACAGTTTTCCATCAAAATCATACTTGGTTACAAACTTTGTACGCATTTGAAATAACTGCGGAGCTACATCACCTCCAAAAAAAACTGTTTCATTATTTTCTTTAATCCAGAATGCCTGATGCCATGGACTATGTGCACCTGTCCACTCATAATAAATATAATCATCAATTACACCCGTACTTTCTACGAGCAGCAGCTTATCCGTTTCTGTAAGTAAACTCACATCATCAATTGCATAAGATTTTGAAAGCTTACTGACAGCAATTTCAAGTTCCTGTTTATTAACAATATAAGTTGCATTGGGAAAACTTAAGAACCGTTGTTTTAATACGGCATCTTCTTTACTGATACCACCAGCATGATCTCTGTGCAAATGACTGATTAAAACTTTTGTAACATCAAGCGGATTGATTCCTGCCTGTAACAGATTATGATGAATCTGCATAGTTCCATCAGGCATTGTAAAACCAAGACCGGTATCGAGTACTAAAATATCTTTTGAAGTAATGACAGCAAAAGGCTGCACTTCAACCAATAAACTTCCGGCAGGCCTGTCTTTTATATTATCTCTGGAATGATCAAATGGAATAAATTTCTTAGAAGCATCAACGGTAAAGCTCCCTTCAGAAAGCGGTATTATTTTCATCCTGCAAAGATACAGGCAAGTTGATGCGTAATAAAATCAGTTCATCACAAGTTTAGGTGTGCCAATCATTGAATCAAAAATAAACAATTCATCCATTTCAAAACGTATGTAACGGCGGATAGGAAACCGTTCGATTATTTCAGCAGCTCCGGCTTCTGATTCAGCATTTACTACCACCCAGCCTTTTGTTCGGGTATGATTTACAGAGTAAGTAATGATCACTTCCTCACGCATCAGGTTATTTATATAATTACGATGACGTGGAATCAATTCCCAAAAATCCTGATCTAACTCAAGAGGAAGATAAAATGTACAAAGAAATTTTTTCATGCATTTGCTCATTTAACGTGTACAGATCCGTAACAAAGTTTACTAAAAAAACCTGAGAATTATTTACCTGAGAACCATTTGCTTATCGGCATCCAGACGAAGCATAATAAAAATAAGAACAGTAAAGGTAATTAATGATGACCCGCCATAGCTTAATAAAGGCAGTGTAATGCCAATTACAGGCATCAGGCCAATAGTCATACAAATATTAATAAATACATGAAAGAACAGAATAGCAGCCACACTGTAGGCATAAACCCTTGAAAAAGTACTTCGCTGCCGCTCAGCAAGCGTAATAATCCTGAAAAGCATAAGAAAATACAAGG
>JANOIQ010000454.1:0-10847 GCA_031407835.1 Chitinophagaceae bacterium | reverse complement strand
TGCTTTTGTAATACGGAGAGTTCCTTCTTTGTGATTGGGAGGAGAATAGATGGTATACAGTTTCAGTTCTAAAGCAGAATCTGTATTGATTACATTGTGCTTTGCACCGGCAGGTATAATGATGATATCGCCGGCATGTACTATGTATTCAACTTCATCGATGATACATTTTCCGGCACCGGCTTCAAAACGGAAAAACTGATCAACATTCTGATGCGTTTCTTCGCCAATATCTTCACCGGTTTTTAAACTCATTAATACCAGCTGAAGATGCTTGCCGGTGTAGAGTACTTTCCTGAAATGTTCATTTTCCAGTGTCAGTTTTTCAATATCGCTCATGTATCCTTTCATAGAAGTTGTATTGTGAATTGGGTTGCACAGGTTCACAAAGTTGGGTTTCAACAGAAGAAAACTGTTACGTAATTATGCGAAACTGTTACATGATTCACACATGCGAAAGAGGCTTCTGAAGAATCAGCTTTCTTTTTTAGCAATGATTGATAAGGGAAGGCCAATACAAAGTGTAAGGATGCCCGCTGCTATGGCGGCACTTGCCCATGTAAACGGAATTGGAGGAGTATAGGACAACGGCAATACAATTCTGTTCATCACAGTCCAGGTGAATACACCAAACAGGACAGCCGTTAAAAATACATTGAAGGAAAGAAACTTTAGTCTTGGATAAATAAAGAAAAAGAAAGTGGTAAAGCAGAAAGCAATCAGGAAATGAAACAGCAAACCGCAAAGACTCATGAGGAGACCACCCGTAAACGCTTCTTTCCCAAATACACCGCTGGCAACAAACTTCAAAACGTTTTCGGGACTCTTACCCGTTTTTATATAATACTGCAGGCAGGCCGCACTGATATCAAGTGTGCCAACCAATAAACCGGCAGCTATTATTTTAGATATTTTCATGACTTATCAGAAAGATACTCTAAGAAAAGAAAAACTCATAGCAAAAACATGATATATCTCATATTCCGGGAATCGTTTAAAAACAGGTGCGTTAATATCTTTGAGCCATGCCCCCCGAAGATGATCAGCAGCGCTGGCAGAAATTAGAAAGTACACTTTCGAAACGATTGGGGAAATATCCCGACCTGGAAGATCTGTTGTTGTTTATTGGCGTGTATGAATCTGGCAGACCTCCAAAAAAATTTACGGAAAAAGAAATACTGGAATTAAAGCAGATGGCGGTTTGTACTATTCTGGCACCGGCAAAATATTTTGAACTGATGTGGGTAGATGATACAGGCTGGCCGCATTTTCGAAACCTGGAACGTGTACCCGAAATGAGCATACCTGAAAAAGAAACGTTTTTGAAACCGTATGTGTTGATGTATGCGGAGAAAAATAAACTGATATAAGAGAGGAAAAAACTTCTGGGTCTATAACCGGAATAAGTAATTAATTATAACCAACGTGTTGGGCTATTAAAGATTGGCATAATTAAGTGCACCCTTGTGCATATACTTTGCGCTCTTTGTGCCACTCTATTTCTTCAACGATTTATACAGGAACATTAAGTTCACAAAGCAATTACTGAAAACCAAACACTCCCCGGAGGGTTGGTTACTATTATTTTTGTTTAAGAGGCGTTAGATCCATGATCTCTACTTTTCTGAAATCAACTGGCTGACCTTCGCTTTGCAATGCGATGTATCCACTCTTAAGCGCTTTGCCATCTATTTTAATTTTCGGATCGTAACGGTTCACAACACCACCACCAATCTGTGGTTTGGAATATTGTAAAACAGTGTCGCCGTTAATGATATGTGTTATCAGCGAATCACCCAATACAATCAGTTCGGCTCGTACCCATTGTTCACCATCATAGGTTTTTGAAGAAGAAGAAACACAATGCGATTCTGCGATCTTTCCCTGGAAAACAATTTCAGTACCGGGTGAACACATGTTACCGGTTGGCCTGGGCTTACCATCGCCGAGGCCGCCTAAGAATTGCATTTCAATAGAGATGGGCCAATCCTGTTCTTTAGGCATGGTTCGTGGATCCTGCGAATGAAACATCACACCGCTGTTCCGCAATGTATAAGAAGGCGCTCCTTTTTGTAACTCACCAACAAAGCGGTATTCAAGAGTAAGATGAAAAAAAGAGAACGGTGTTTTATAATAGAGATGACCAAACTGATCATTAAAATCGCCGTACTGATCATAACGAACTTTGATGATGCCGTCTTCAACACGAAACGTATTGCCAAAATTTACATTCACATCATGATGCTGAATCTTAACCATCCAGTCGTTGATGTCTTTTCCGTTGAAAAGAGAAATCCATTGTTTGTTTGCTGTTGTTTTTTGCAGGGTATGACAGGCAACTGCTACAATGCATGCGATAGTTATGATAAAAATTGTTTTATGCATGTGATAAAGTTATTAATAAAGTTTGCTAATGCCAATAGAATGACTGATACAAGCCTTGTTTAAAGAAGTCCATCCGACCGAATAATATGGGTTGGTAAAATTATACTACGAGTCCCCATTCCAACTATATGAGTTAGATGTTGCATTTGAGCTAATTCTTTAGAATGACAATATAATATTGCCGCCCAACTGCCCGCTTTGATAACTGGCAGAGCCTTTTCCATCAATGGTTCCGTTTCTATTGGAAAAATCAAACTCAGCCTCAAAACTCAAAGCCATTTTTTTCAATGGAATTGTATAACCTGCTCCTCCCATTAATGATGTACCAATAGCATACTGATGTTTGTATAAATTGGTGGCTTCGTTTACTCTTTTCGTTGTAAACTGTCCAAAACCAAAACTGCCACGTACATACAGCCCTTTATTAAACTCACGACTCAGCATATAGTATTTAGCTGTAACAGCAAGGTTGTAATAATTAAAAATGTAACTGTCATCATTATCGCCTTTTACAGATGTGCCGAATGTTCCTTTAATCCGGGAACCTATACCCAGCCCCTTCCAGCTATTTGGTGAAACATAAAAACCTACCATCAGGTTATTACCAATACCCGGGCTGAAACTGCCTCCATACGATTGTGAAAGTTTGGTTTTCATATCACCAAAGAACAGTGTTTGTCCCCAACCTAAACCAACTTCGCCATATACAGGAAGTTTTTTGATTGTTACAGTTTGTGCATTAGCAATTTGCAGAAACAGGCAGGTTATACTTCCTGCCAGAGTTACGATTGACTTTTTCATTTTTGAACGGTTTAAATAATAATAATTTTGAACAGTACAAAAATGAGAAGATGATTTCCGCCGGACGTTCACTTAGGTTAAGAAATTACTTTTGATCAACCATTCTTTTCCGGATGCGGCTTAAAGAAGGTGGCTTAATGCCTAGATAAGAAGCAATGTAATGCTGAGGAATTCGTTGAAATACTTTTGGTCTTTCTTTCATGAGGTTGACATAGCGTTCCTCGGCTGTTTGGTTTTCAAGCATTTCAGTTCTTTGCCTGATGCCTAAAAAAGCATTCTGTGCCATCAGTCTGCCAAACCGTTCAAATTTTGGTATATCTGTATAAAGTTCTTCTAGGGCTGTATTTGAAAGTAACAACAATTCTGTTTTTTCCAGCGTCTCAATGTTTTGATTCGTTGGCTTGCCCGTTAAAAAACTTCCATAATCAGCATACCACCCATTTTCAAAAAAGAATTGTGCAGTGTTTTCCTGACCATCTATGTTATAGTAATAGCGTAAGCAACCATAGTTAATGAAATAGGCATACTTGCAAACCTGTCCTTCCTGCAAAACCAATTCTTTTTTGTTGAATTGTTTTAGAATTAGTTTACTGGTAAAGTGCTCCTGTTCACTTTTGTTAAGCGAGATGAATGCAGAAAGCCGGGTTAGTATTTGCTCATACATAGTTATAAAAGGAAGTTCGAAATTTTTTGTTCTACTATGGGTGTTTCATGAGTTGGTTGCAACTGTACAACTACAGATAATTAAATATACAGTACAAATTACTAAGAAGAAAGCGAAGGCTTACGATTAAGATGCCAGGACTATTGAGGGTTATAATATGCAGCAAGCAAAGTTTGACCAGCCTTTTGATTGAAATTTTTCTTTACAGCAAACATATCCCAAAACCAAAAGCGGGTCGCTATTTTTAACTCATAGCGTTTTTGAATAGTATCATTCAGGTGCACTTCATCAAATTTGTATTGATATTTATCAGGCAAGAGAACGGGCAGTTGTCCAAGAGTAATGAAGGAGGCAATAATTGGTTGCCCGCAAACAAAATCTCTTTGCAAGGGATATAATTTTATCTTAACAACACACTTGTTTAGCGTATCAGTTACAATGTTATAAATTGCAGCTCGTTTAAAAATTTGACACTCCTTTTTTAATTCAGGATTAAGAACAAACGCTTCTTTCTTTTCACCTGTATAAGTAAAGTTTCGATATCCCTTCGGAAAAATTTTATATGAATAGCAAGATGAAAGAAGAATAGCCAAGTATGTAGTTACTAGAAATATTTTCACGGTTGAGGTATTAAACTTTTTGTTAGTATTGGTACAAACTTCTAAGATGTTTTTTTAGATTAGTTGTTGAAATAATGGCCAACACTTAAATATACGCCAGACACAAGAATCCATACACACAAGCCACGCTTCATTCTTGCGTTAGGTTTATAATTAACAAACTTGGACTATTAGCTGAGGGTTTTAGGGGTAAATAAAGACTGCTGCCGCACGAGCCAGATTCTTTCTTGTTCTTTTGTCTTGACACAAAAGAACCAAAAAGTCAAGACGGGAAATATTACCCCCATTTCCCGTCGCAAGCCCTGATTAAGCTTGGTACTACTGTGGTGAAGAACAACAGTAATAACATCAACATCCTAAGTTCAAAGAGATTGATTGATTGGTAAGGGTATGATTAATTTATACGGAAAAATAACCCTACGGAGCCGTCTTTGCAAGCCTTGTTGTTTGGCGAAGCAATCTGTTGCTAATGGTTCATGAAGACATGAACTCCGATATGGGAACCGGGGCAATTTATTAGAATTCTATTCAGCAGATTCCTCCTTCGTCGGAAAGACAGCGGAGATGAACAATATTTATAACATGAGCATTTGCACAAATGCCCAACAAAGCTGTCATCCCGAGGTACGAGGGAACTGCCAGGGGTGAGAAACAGAAATGTTCTGAGTTGCAAACTCAGGACAGCGATTCAACTTTATCCTATTAATTGAATATGACGGATAGCTGGGTGAACCATGACACGTTTAACTTACAGGATCTTTTTTTCTAAAAGTGTAGAAGAATTCTTCTACATACACTCCTGTGCAATACATGTAGTCGGCAACGTTTAAGATATACCCACTATCAACATTTTCTGTGATGAATTTTAGGCCCTGTTTCGCTTTGGCGGTGGTTTTTTTCTAACAATATCTTTATTAGTATGATCAAACGAAGAATGAAGAATTTGATTTCTGAACTCTTCGCATTTAAAACATGCTTTAAGTAATTCATCAAACGTCTCATTTTGGTTATCAAAGAGGGAATTGAATTCGTATGTCGGTGTGTAATATTGAAACATAGACCCTAATAAATTAAGCTTGTTTTTGAACGAGAGCTCTGAAACTATTATCATTCCTAGTTTTTTATTTGTTTTAATAAGCTTTATAATACAGGAAGAAACCACTTCTTGTAGATAGCTGAAGTTTAATGAAATTTTTCCAATTGAATCATTAAACTCATCAGCACCTCCGACCACCTGTTTGAAGGCGCAGTGATTTCTTTCAAATCTATACATTTCGACAGGAGCCTTCCATGGAAGGTCATTATTGAATTCTGTGTCCATAAACTCTGCTGTTATGTTTTGTAAGTCAAGAATTTTTTACAGCATCACTTCAATAACTGATACGCAACCAAACTTAAAATGTAAGCAAGCCCCGTCATATAAGCCAGCTGAATCAAAGGCCATTTCCAGCTTTTGGTTTCACGCTTTACAACAGCCAATGTACTCATACACTGCATGGCAAGCAGATAAAAAATCATAAGCGATACTCCGGTAGCTAATGTATATACTTTGGTGCCATCGGGTTTTACAGCAGCATTCATTTTCTGCCGCAGGGTTTGTTCATCGGTACCGTCACTGTCAACAGAATACAGTGTGGCCATCGTTCCCACAAATACTTCACGGGCAGCAAAAGATGTAACGAGTGCAATGCCAATTTTCCAATCATAACCTAAAGGCCTTATCACGGGTTCAATATATTTTCCCATCTGCCCTGCATATGAATTGAGCAAGAGGGCTGATTGTTTTTCTTTTTCCAACGCAACAGTTTGCTGCGGGTTTACCAGCTTCAGCTGTTCATACTTTGCTGTGATGTTGCTCATGTTATCTTTTGGTCCGTATGAACTCAGGGCCCATAATAATAAACTGATGACCATGATAACCTTGCCTGCATCAAACACAAAAATCTTTGCCTTCTCAATCATGGTAACCAGCACGTTTGCATAACGGGGATGACGGTACAGCGGTAATTCAAGTATGAAAAAACTTTTTTCTTTAATATTAATAAAACGCTTGGCCACATACGCTACAATCATCGCAATCAATACACTGAAAATATACAAACCCATCATTACCAAACCCTGTAAACTGATAAAGCCAAGCAGTAATTTCTGCGGAATAACCAATGCAATTAAAATAGTATACACCGGGAGTCTTGCACTGCAGCTCATAAGCGGCGTTACAAGAATAGTGAGCAAACGTTCCTTTTGGTTTTCAATATTCCGTACACTCATGATGGCGGGAACAGCACAGGCAAAAGCACTGATCATGGGCATTACACTTTTCCCATTCAATCCAACCTTGCGCATAATCTTATCGGTTAAGAAACCAATGCGTGCCATATAACCGGTTTCTTCCAGGATGGTAATTAATCCAAACAGGATCATGATTTGCGGAACAAACATAAAGATGCCGCTGAGCCCGGCGAGCACTCCATTCAAAAACAGATCGGTGAGCCAGCCGGTTGGTAACCAGCCGCTGAACCAGTTTTCTGTTTTTACAAACAACAGTTCAATCATATCCATGGGATACTGCGCAACCCAGAACACACTTTGAAACAGCAGGAATAATACAAACAGTAAAATAGCATAACCCCATACTTTATGCAGCAGTACACGGTCGAGCTTTTCTGCAATCATTTGTTTTTTGATGGGCGAAACTTCTGTAATGGATGTTTGCACAATCTGCTTGATGCGCTGGTAACGCTGCATGATCTCTTCGGCCTGGATACGTGTATGCTGAACTTTGTTCCTGAGTTCAATGGCTTCTATTTTCTTTTGCTGCTCATGATTCAGCAAAAAAGATTCATGGTTAATGAGATGATGAATGGCTGCATAGTCACTTATATGCGGCAGCAATTCTTTTATTTCTGCAACTGCTTCAGGTGCTAAATTTTTATTGGAAATAAAATCAAATGCCGGTGGACGGTAGAATTTGTTGGCTGTATCCTCAACTACTTTTTTTAATTGAATAATTCCTTTGTTCTTTCTTGGATTAATGCCAACTACCGGAATACCCAGCTCCCTTTCCAACGAGCGGGTGTTTACAGCAATATCTTTTTTCCTTGCTACATCCATCATGGTGAGCGCAAGAACCACGGGAATTTTTAAATCAATTACCTGCGAAACAAAAAGCAGGTTCCGTTTCAATGTGCTTGCATCGGCTACCACAATCACCAGTTCGGGTTTCACTTCCGGGTCCTGGTTCATGAGCACTTTATAACTCACCCATTCATCGGCACGGCGTGGATACAGACTGTAGCTGCCGGGCAGATCAATCAGTTCTGCAGTAAGCGATTCAGAAATATCACACTCTCCTGTTTTTTTATCAACTGTAACGCCGGGAAAGTTGCCCACTTTCTGGTTCAAACCGGTGAGGTTGTTGAAGAGAGAAGTCTTTCCGCTGTTGGGGTTTCCGACTAAAGCAATATGTAATTTGTTGGTGGCCATGTAAGCGAAGTGCAAATGTAGTGGCAATTATGAAGTTGTATTTACGAAGTTTGGAAAGAATAGTTGTCATTCCGGGCATTTGTACAATAGCTCAACAGGTCCCTACTTCGTCAGGATGACAAAAACATGGAAAGAACATTTTGTGAATTTTCGTATAATTCATGGATTAATCTCTTGAATCAATCTGTACCGTGTTTACCTTTGGCGTTCAAATTTATTTACAGATTATATGTCGAAGTTATTTTCCTTTTCCCTGTTGCTGGTCTTTACCTTCAGCGCTGCGGCTCAGAAATTAAGCAAATCAGATAAAGTAAGTGTACAAAACATCCGCACACACGTGAGCTTCCTGGCCGATGATAAACTGGAGGGAAGAAGAACCGGAACAAAAGGAGAAGAACTGGCATCTCAATATATTGTTCAGCAGTTTGAGAAGAACGGACTTACCCCAAAAGGCGATAACGGCGGTTATTTACAACCGTTTGAGATCAATGAAGGCAAACAGGTACTTACATCTTCTTTTTTTATTATTGACGGAGAGCATTTAAAAGTGGATAAAGACTTTTTTCCTTTCAGCTGGAGTGTAAGCGGAAAAGGGGAAGCGATGGCCAGCCCCAGTTTGCATGAAAGTGGTGGCGCCTGGTTCTGGGATATTAAAGAGCTGTTGCTTGAAAATGAAAAGAGTCCGCATTTTGATTTGATGACAGCCATCCGCAGCAAAGAAAAAGATGCAGCACAAAAAGGTGCAACGGCATTGGTTATTTTCAACAGTGGAAGTAAAGATGCAGGAGTGAAGTATGATGGAAAAGATCGGTCCGCTGCATCAACCATTCCGGTGATCTGGCTGCAAAAACGCATTGCCGATAAAATTGCCAAAGACCCAGCGCATATGATGGATCTTAATTTCAAAATTGAACAGGGCGAAAAAACAAGAAAGGGTTTTAATGTGGTTGGTTATATCAACAACAATGCAGCATCAACCATTATTATCGGTGCACACTTTGATCATCTTGGTTATGGCGAAGATCATAATTCAAGAAGCACAGAGTTGCCTGCTATTCATAACGGTGCCGATGATAATGCAAGCGGAACAGCCGCTTTAATTGAGCTGAGCCGTATGTTGAAGAAAGAAGGGAATAAAAACAACAACTATCTCTTTGTTGCTTTCAGTGGTGAAGAGCTGGGGCTGTATGGTTCAAAATATTATACAGAACATCCAACAGTTTCTTTTAAGGATGTAAACTATATGATTAATATGGATATGGTGGGCCGTTATAATGATTCATCGAAAGCAATTACCATTGGCGGTGTTGGTACCTCTCCTTCATGGGCAACATTACTGTATGAAAAAAAACCTGCCTTTGGTATTAAGGTTGACAGCAGCGGCACCGGCCCAAGTGATCATACTTCTTTCTACAGAAAAGATATTCCTGTGCTGTTTTTCTTTACCGGTTTGCATACAGACTATCATAAGCCCAGCGATGATTTTGATAAGATCAATTACGAAGGTGAATTAATGATTGTAAAATATATTGAACGCCTGATTGATCGCAGCAGCAAATCACCCAAACTGGCTTTCACCAAAACAAGAGAGCAGCAAACAACAACCTCTGCAAGGTTCACCGTAAGCATGGGCATTATGCCTGATTATACCTTTAGTGGCGGCGGAGTAAAAGTGGATGGAGTAAGCGAAGGAAGGGCTGCACAGAAAGCAGGATTAAAAGCGGGTGATATTGTGATTAAGCTTGGTGATTTTAATGTAAGCTCTGTGGAAGGTTATATGCAGGCGCTGAGCAAATTTAAAAAAGGCGATGCAACAAAAGTGAAAGTGAAAAGAGGAGCTGAAGAACTTGAGTTTGATATCAACTTCTGATACCGATAGCTATCGGTATTATGTCGCCAAAAAGCCAATAAAGATGAACACATGAAGCTGAAGATCGACAATGAATTACTGATTGAAGAGTTTTTTGAAGATACTCACCTGCTGGGTATCATGGCTCCGTTGGGAAGTCATCAGTTTGTGTGGCAGGTGAATCAGGGCCTTCGTTTCGATTTCAGGAATAACAATGATATTGAAATTCACCTCAATAAAAAGAACCGCCAGTATTTCTTTTCTGTGTTTGAATACAAAGAGCCGAACATTGCACTGAGTTATTTTTTATACAAGAACCAGTTTGACGGTGAATACTTATTACCCGAATTTAAGCACCTCGATTATCTCTGGTTAACAAAAGGTGATTTACCATCTGCCGAAGAAGAAAAAGAATTGATTGCCGGCATCCGTACTATTCAGGGAGTGCAACTGGTGGTTGAATTAACGAACGAGAAGATTAAGAACAAGCAGCACCTGATACTTTAGCAGAAAGAAATTGCTCATTAGTCGTCAGCACTTTTTAAACCAAAGATTTAATGCGCAGTAAACGTTCCGAAGGAACGTATCGATCTTCTCTTAGTGCTGTTACCGATGAGATGTCCCTATGGGACAAAATAGACACGTACTTTTAATGTGGTTTCACATTGTGTAAGGAAGCAGCCACTTTTAACGGTCAGGCTGTAAAATAGTTTCAGGTTTTTGTGCCATCGGCACAAGTCACGGGTAACAATTTCACAAATAAGGATCATTCGTTCCGTAGGAACGGTTCATAACTTTTTTTACCAATCATTAATCCCTTCGGGGCAAACTAAAAAGCGTATCTTTTACTAAGCCCGAGGGCCGGGGTTTTAAATACTCATTATCAAATTATTTTCTCATGTGGACAGAAACAAACAATACGCTTTATAAGAAATTTGAGTTTAAAGATTTTTCAGAAGCGTTTGCTTTTATGACCCGTGTGGCGATGGAAGCAGAAAAGATGAATCATCATCCGTTATGGACCAATGTGTGGAACAAGGTT
>JANOIQ010000037.1:0-4207 GCA_031407835.1 Chitinophagaceae bacterium | reverse complement strand
TGGAAGTTTACCCAAACTATTTGCCAAACAAAACGAAAAGAACAATGTACTTACTTTTTCACTCACCATCTTTGCAGCAATATGTATAATAATCCTGTTCTTTTCACAGGAGTTTGAAAAAATATTAACCTTCACTATTTTTCTCGATTGCTTTGGAATGGTGCTGAGTAGTGCAACGATCTTCTGGTTCCGCAAAAAAACAAAGCACTTAGATGGAACGGGTATTTACAAGATGAAATTTTTCCCGTTAATGCCATTGATTTTTATTGCTGCTTATTTATTTGTAGGCATCAGTATTTCCGTTGCCGACCCTGCAGCAGCACTTACAGGGTTGGGTGTGCTGGCTGTATTTGTGCTGATTTATTTCTTATTCCATAAAAAGAAAGTTGAATAAAATGTTACAGAAACTGCGTACGGTTATTTATCATGTAAATGATCTGGCTAAAGCAAAAGAATGGTATATCGCCCTTACAGGTGTAAAGCCTTACTTTGACGAAGTATTTTATGTTGGGTTTGATATCAATGGTTTTGAGTTGGGACTTGATCCAGATATGACGAATGTGAAAGAAGGAAACCATAGTACTGCTTACTGGGCCGTGGAAGATATTCAGGCAGCAGTAGAAAAAGCGGTTGGGCTGAAAGCCAAACTTGTTTCACCAATCACCAATGTTGGTGGTACAATTGAAGTTGCTATTGTGGAAGACCCTTTTGGAAATTCAATCGGACTTATTGCCGGAGCTTAATTAAGGGGTATCAACCATTGTTTTTAATATTCCTGAATCTTTCCTTCATAAGTAATGGGTTTCTTTTACTGTGTATGGTGCCATAAATATGAATGATGTATTCTTTTATTTCGAAGAAGAACAGATAGGGAAAGTTTTTGAGAAATGCTTTTCTGATGCTTGCTGTAACTTTAGTATGAGCAGTTGGATGTTTACAAATATCATCTAAGCATTCTTCGAGATATTTTTGAAAGCGATTACCTAAACCAGGCGATTGCAAATCGTACCAACAGGCAATTTCCACCATATCTTCTGCCGCTAATTCATGAATGATTAAAGTGAACTCCAACGAATGTTCATTTTTTCTTTTACTTCACTCCACGAGTAGGTTTTTTGATTGTCGGTATTTATATCCTTTACCCGTTGATTCATAAAATCAATATGTGCGGGTGAAAGTTGCTGTTTTTCCAAGGGCTCATCTTCCAGATGATTCTGTATGGCCTCCATTATTTCAAGCTGCTTTTCTTTGGGAAGTTTTAATATTTCTTCAATAGTAGGCATGTAATAAAATTGATTCCACTAATTTACAATTATATTTTCTATCAAAACAATGGATTTATCCTACATCCTTAACGAACTGGGCGAAGACCGTGAACATTATTTCAATGCTGTTGCGCCACCCATCATGCAAACCAGCAATTTTGCCTTTAAAAAAGTAGATGATCTGCGTAGTGCTTTTGCAGATGAAATGAGCGGATACCTCTACAGCCGTGGATTAAATCCAACGGTTGATATTCTGCGTAAAAAACTGGCCGCATTAGACGGGGCAGAAGACTGCCTAGTTTTTAATAATGGGGCTGCGGCCATTTTTGCGGCTGTGCTCGCCAACGTAAAAACCGGCGATCATATCGTCAGTGTCAGTAAACCTTATACATGGGTGCAGCGCATGTTTGATGTCATTCTTCCACGCTTTGGTGTTATTACAACTTACGTTGATGGAAGAAAAACGGAGAATTATATTGAAGCAACAAAGCCCAATACAACCTTTTATTATCTCGAAAGCCCTAACAGCTGGGATTTTGCATTACAGGATATTGAAGCTGTAGCTGCTTACGCAAAACAAAAGAACATCATCACCTTAATTGATAACAGTTATTGCACGCCGCTTTATCAGCAGCCATTAAAGCTGGGAGTTGATATGACCATGCAAACAGCAACCAAGTATATCGGTGGACATAGTGATACATTGGGCGGAGTGTTATGTGGAAGCCATGTCATGATGAAAAAGATTTTCGATAGTGAATATTTGAATATCGGCAGTGGTATTCAGCCTTTCAATGCATGGTTGCTCATCCGTGGATTGAGAACTTTGCCTGTTCGTTTGGAACGCATCAACCGATCAACCCAAAAAGTGGTTGCTTTTATCAGGAGTCACCCTGCTGTTTCATCCATCATCTACCCGTTTGATGAAAATTTTGGTCAGTATCAGCTGGCAAAGAAACAAATGAAAGAAGCACCCGGATTATTTACCTTTTGTTTTAAGGCAATATCCCGGCAGCAGATCGTAACTTTTTGCGAAAGCCTGCAACATATACAAATGGCAGTGAGCTGGGGCGGACATGAAAGCCTGTTATTACCGAGGTGTGCTTCTCTGCAGGATGAGGATTTTAATGCTGCTAACCCCGAACATCAAATGGCCAGGATCTATGTTGGTTTAGAAGATACTGAATACCTGATAGCTGATCTTCATCAGGCTTTTAAAGCTGCTTTTTAGGGTAAAGAAGTTAAAAACAAAGAATGTTCAGGAAATATCGGGCCTTACTGTTAAACCGCTAATCAAAATTCAATACATTCGTGCCCCTTAGAACCTATTTTTGTTATATGAGAAAAATTGTTCCGGCATTGGTTTTAACAGCAGCCCTGTTTTTATCTATGCTTCACCTGTCAGCCCAGGATAAATGGGATCTCCGCCGTTGTGTGGATTATGCTGTTGCTAACAATCTCAATGTAAAGCAGGCCGATATCCAGGCAAAAATTGCTCTGCTTACTTTGGAACAAAGCAAACTTCAGCGCTGGCCTACTGCTAATTTTCAAAACAGCAATGGATTTCAGTTTGGCCGTTCTATTGACCCCGCAACCAACGGCTTTACCAATCAGCAAATTACTTTTTCGCAATATGGGTTTTCGTCCAATGTGAGTTTATTCAATTTTAATTCTCAAAAGAATACCATTCTCGGTAATGAACTGGAAGCAAAGGCACAGGCTGCATCGGTTGAAAAGTGGAAGAATGATATTTCGTTAAACGTAGCGGGGGCTTATCTGCAGGCATTGTTATCAAGAGAGCAGGTAAACATCAGCGTTGTACAATTAAACCAAACAAAAGAACAGTTAGCCAATACAAGAAAGTTGGTTGATGCCGGTAGTTTACCGGAGTTAAATGCGGCTGAACTGGAAGCTCAACTGGCAAGAGACAGCAGCAGTTATATTACTGCATCCACCACCTTTCAATCGAATATATTGAGCTTGAAAGTATGGATGAATTATGATCCTTCATTAGCGTTTGAACTGGAAACACCGCCGGTTGATATGATTCCTGTAGAAACCTTTGCTGAACTACAACCCGATTTAGTGTTTAAACTTGCTCTTCAGAATATGCCTTTGCAAAAAGTAAACATGTTGCGTTTGCAGGCATTGGAGAAATATCAAAAATCAGCAAGAGGAAGCATGTATCCAACTCTTGGTGCATTCGGAAATCTTAACTCTGCTTATTCAAGTGCATTAAAGAATTTACCGAAAGGTGCCAATGTGCCCATCACAATTCCTATTGGATACACAGGAACAGGTTCAGCTACTAATCAAAATGTATTTGCTCAAACATTTGTACCCGGCGGATTCCAGAAAGCAAACTTTATCCGTCAGTTAGATTTTAACTTCCGTCAATCGGTAGGTCTCAGTTTAAATGTTCCTATTTTTAATGGCGGTCAGGCAAGAACAGCATGGCAGCGAAGCAAACTCAATTATCAAAATCAGCAGTTGCAGGTTGAGCGTGATAACCAAACATTGAAACAGGATATTTACAGTGCATACATCAGTGCTACTGCTGCTTTTCAACGTTACCAGGCATCCATTAAAAGTGTTTCAACCGCAGAGTATTCTTATGAACTTACCCGCAAAAGATATGAAGCCGGACTTATTCGTACGATTGATTTAATTACCAATCAGAATAATCTGTTCAGGGCAAGACTGGAAAAGATTTCCAACCAGTTTGATTATGTGTTCCGGATGAAAGTATTGGAATTCTATAAAGGACAGGGTTTAAAGTTATAAGGTATCAATAAAATTATTTAACAGGCATAACATCATTATATGAGTAAGAAAATTTGGTGGATCATCGGAATCCTTGTTGTAGTAATCGTTGCACTGGTTATACTGAAAAAAACCGGGGCGGTTGGTAAAGACGAAGCCGTGAAGGTTGCAACTGAAAA
>JANOIQ010000431.1:0-1724 GCA_031407835.1 Chitinophagaceae bacterium | reverse complement strand
CCACATGTGAAAAATTGCCGGGATAATCATTTCCTCTTGAGATAAAAGCTGATACCTCTGCTCCACCTCGGGAAACCAGCAGATCACCACTATGAACTGTTATACCGAGGATGTTGGTTGATGGCGTTACAGAATATTCTTTTTTTCCATAAAGAATATGTTCAGTTGATTCGGCCTGCAATGCCACTTCTTCAACTGCTGCCCTTAATCCGTACAGCAATTTGTACAGGCTGTTTCTTGCAGCCGCACTGTTTATCTCCATCTGTTGTGATTGAAATTTTACTGCAGTTCTTATTCTGCCATAAAGACCATTCAACTGATGAGCAAATTTTGGTTGAGCAGCAACAAGGGCAGACAATGAAAAAAAATGAAACAACACAGCATCATACACAGAATCATTTAATGAAACAGTTCTGCTTTCCATTTCATTGCAAAGCTTTTCTTCCATCCAAAAAAGTGAATCAATTTTTGCCTGAAGAATTGCTGTGTCCAGCTTCTTACTCTCTGAGAAATCAGATTCCAGTTTATTCCATAAAGAATCACTGCTCCAGCTGAATGGCTGCTGATGTGCCTGCATCTTATACTCATTGGTAGGAACAGGAATGAGTAATAGCAAGTAAATGGAGACAATGATCAGTACTGTAAACAGAAAACGTTTCAGGAGTTTATGCATCAATGGCTATTTATAGTAAAGATCATCAATTCTGATAAAGAGTGCTTTCGGAATATAAAGCATTCTTTAAACAAACTACACGAATAATAAATCCAGTTTTCTATCTGTATAATCTTTCACACACATCAGTACATTACTGTATGCATCAAACTCATGAGTCTCATGCATTGTTGTAAGAACCACTGCTTTCATGCCTCCAAGCAATGCTGATTCCACTCCTTTCGGTGAATCTTCAAAAACAATACAATCAGCAGGTTCGACTTTCAACAGAAAAGAACAGGACAAATAAGTTTCAGGATCAGGCTTACTAACCTTCACTTCATCTGCACTTACAATCACATCAAAGAAAGAACGAAGGTTTAAATTATCCAATACAAAATCAATGTTGAACATAATGGCAGCAGAACCTATGGCCATCTTTACTTCCTGTTCATGAGCTTTCCTTAAAAAATCATCAAGTCCCGGTAACAAAGCCAAATGAGGTTTGTACTGCAACTGGTATTGGCGTTCTTTTTCAAAACTCATCTCTTTTATTTGTTCTGCGGTAAACCTGCCTGGAAACATTCGTATAATAAGTTCATCATTTTTACCATAGCATTCTTCTTTCATTCGTTCAAGTGAAAGACTGGCACCAAGATCATTCAATATCCTGTGCCAGGCTATAATATGATACTGCATATCGTCAATCATGGTTCCATTCAAATCAAACAAAAAAGCTTTTTTATTCATGATCCTGTTTCAGATTTATTTTCATTACTAAACTAAATACAATCGCCCATGCAACTCAACAAAAGTTTATTACATGGGCGATCGTTTATTATTCAGCTGTTTACAATTTTACTTCGTAAAACTATTCAGCTCATTTTACCAGAACTTTACATACAACGCAGCAATAATGACTAAGGTAAGTACAATCATTATTATTGTTGATGGCTTCAGCTTAAACATTTCCTTATCTAATAAGAATGCTTTTGGATTAACTTTTGGTCCGGCAAGACTTATCAGTACCATTATTATCATAGTAAACATGAATGATAATCCCATACAGATA
>JANOIQ010000373.1:0-2632 GCA_031407835.1 Chitinophagaceae bacterium | reverse complement strand
GTAAGCATGTTGAAACAGCAATTAAAATGGAATGAAGTAACAGATAAACGCAAAGCATACAATGAAGCCATTGCTGCTGAGAAATCAAAAAAGAAACTCAGTGGTGAACAGGAAGGCGCAAAAGCTGAATGGGTTGAAATGGAAAAAAACAGTAAGCCCGATACTGTATACTCAAATCGTAATCTCAGAAAAATGAGATCAGGTTACCTCACCATATATCAATACTGGATACCGATGAATGCTGATGGAGAAACTTGGGGACTGTATCATAAATGGGGATGGGATGGATTAACCATGATGTTTATTGGTATGGCTTTATTTGGCTGGGGATTTTTCAGTAATAAACTATCCACTTCCACCTATGCAATGTGGATGCTGATTGGTTATGGAATCGGGATACCCATTGGTTGGTTTGCCTATAAATACGGATTGATTGAAGAAACAAAACATCTGGGTTTATACGCCGACCGTTACAATGTGAATCATCATTTATTATACGATGTAAGAAGGGTTTTATTATCTCTTGGTCATGCAAGTTTATTGTTACTAATTTTCAGAAGCAATTTTGTACCCTGGTTAATGAAAGCCCTGTCGAATGTTGGTCAGCTGGCATTTACCAATTACCTGATGCAGTCCATTATATGTACCTGGTTGTTTTATGGCTATGGATTTGGATTGTATAACAAACTTCATTTTTACCAGCTTTATTATGTTGTATTGAGTGTATGGGTTTTTCAGCTTATTTTCTCAGTTATCTGGTTAAAGTATTTTCGCTTTGGACCATTTGAATGGCTTTGGCGGTCATTGACTTACTGGCAAATGCAGCCAATGAAAAGATAAGGATTGTGAAGCTTGTACATGATTGATTAGTGCATCATAAAAAATCTGTGTATTGAACTTAAGCACGGAAATTCTTTTGCAGAGCATACTTCGTAAATGAATGAAGCTAATAATACCTTTCGGTATAAGTTCCAGTTTCTTTATTTTTACGGCTCATTTTAAAGAAACAATCATGCAGGCCAAACAATTTATTTATGTAGCTGCCGTCCTGGTAGTAATATCAACTTCAGGATGTGCCAGCAAAAACACTTCATCAAAAACAACAACAGACGGGGATAGCAGCAACCTTCCACCCGTAGAAACCCAGAAACCAAACACGAATTATAAACCTGCCTTTGAAGGACAGACTAGAATTGCAGGTGTAAAAACAGTTACTCCTTACAAGGTGGAAAAAATTGCTGAAAAATTAGGCAGGCCATGGGCTATTACCCCACTCCCTGATGGAAGGGTGATTATAACAGAGAAATCAGGATACATGGAAATTCATGATGGCAATGGCGCCTTAGTAAAAAAGATTACCGGTTTACCTGCAGTGGATGATGCCGGACAGGGTGGATTACTTGATGTTGCGCTTGATCCTGATTTCGCCAATAACAAAACGATTTACTGGTCTTTTTCTGAAAAATATGGAGTAGGTAATCTCACATCTGTAGCCAAAGGACAGTTGAATGAAGCAGCAGGAAAAGTTGATAACCCGAAAGTGATCTTTCGTGCAACTCCTGCTTTAGACAACAGTAAACAACATTACGGATCAAGGTTGGTTTTTGATAAAGACGGAAATCTATTTGTGAGCAGCGGTGAGCGATCTGTTATTGAAGGAAGAGTGCAGGCACAATCGCTGCAATCGGGATTAGGAAAAATATTTAAAATAACTCCTGAAGGTAAACCTGCTCCCGGCAATCCGTTCATTAATCAGGCTGGTGCTATGCCTGAAATATTTACTTATGGTAACCGCAACGTACAAAGTCTGGCTATACATCCTGTAACTGGTGATTTGTGGGAAGCTGAATTCGGGCCACGTGGTGGTGACGAACTCAATCTCATTAAACCGGGAAAAAATTATGGCTGGCCCATTATTACGTATGGTATTGAATACAGTGGTGAGCCCATAGGTACTCCCATACAACAGAAAGAAGGTATGGAGCAACCGGTGTATTATTGGGATCCTGTATTGTCGCCGGGTGGTATGATTTTTTACAAAGGGAATGCAATTCCTGAATGGGAAAACAATCTGTTCATCAGCGGACAAAGCAGCTCACACCTTGCAAGATTGGTAATTGTTGACAACAAAGTGGTCGGTGAAGAACGCATCATGGAAGATGTAAAGGAACGTGTTCGTGATGTTGCTTATATTGATGGCATGCTTTATACCATTACTGATTCAGGAAACATGTACCGCATCAGCAAAAAGTAAAAGAAAACAGATAAAAGAAAATGCCATCTGAAGAGATGGCATTTTCTTTTACTCAGATTTATAATGCAACCGGAGGTAACATCACCGATTCCCATAAGCTGTATTTCTCTTTTAAAGATTTAAAGATGAATGAATTGGTTATTTTCAAATCATTTTTTTCTCCCGGATCATCTGTAAGATTAAACAGGAACTCACCTTCTTCAGTTTCCAGATATTTCCAATGGCCATCACGAATAGCTTTTTGTTTTGTTGACTGAAAAAGACGCCAGTAAAAAACTCTTTCAACATTATTTTGTTTGCCTGTACATAGAGGCAACAGGTTAATACCATCCAGCGGAAAAGCAGGGTCAGGTTTTGCATTTGCAGCAGCCAGGATGG
>JANOIQ010000347.1:0-3627 GCA_031407835.1 Chitinophagaceae bacterium | reverse complement strand
TAACAGCTTTGAAATACTGGCCTTCCTGGTATTAGCTGCCTGTGTTATCTTTTTGATCCGCAGGAATATCATTAAACTGAAACGTTTTATCAGCAAAGATTTAAGTGGTTGGCCAGCAACTGATGCCAACAATATTCTTATCACTGAAATTGTATTGATGAGTTTATTCCTGCTTATGAACTCAACCGACAGAGCCTTACAATTGAACGGTGCTGAACATTATCATGATACCGGCAATTTCGTCCTCTCCGGATTCTTCGCTCCTTTCCTGTCAGGATTATCAACTTCAACTTTGATTTTCATTGAACGCAGTGCATGGTGGCTGCATATAATAGGTATCCTTGCTTTCCTCAATTATTTACCATGGAGCAAACACCTGCATATTTTACTGGCATTTCCCAATGCATGGTATGCAAGGCTCACCAATACTGGAACCATGAGTAATATGACTTCCGTTCAAAATGAAGTGAAGTATATGATGCAGCCGGAACTTGCTCCCACTGAAGCATCTTCACCCTCTAAGTTTGGTGCTAAGGATGTAATGGACCTCAGCTGGAAAAGTTTATTAGATGCATACAGCTGTACAGAATGTGGCAGATGTTCTGCTGTTTGTCCGGCAAATACAACCGGCAAATTATTAAGTCCGAGAAAAATAATGATGAGTACCCGTGACAGGTTAGAAGAAGTTGGGCGAAACATCAACAGCAATAAAGACCCTATAGCGATCGGGTTTAAGGATGATGGCAAAACATTGCTCAACAATTATATTACTGTTGAAGAACTCCGTGCATGCACAACCTGTAATGCATGTGTAGAAGAATGCCCGGTTAGTATCAACCCCCTCTCTATTATTTTAGAATTACGCCGTTCCTTAATTATGGAGGACAGTAATGCTCCCGGCGAATGGAATGCCATGTTCAGCAATGTGGAAAATAATTTTGCACCATGGAAATTCAGTCCAGATGAAAGAGATAAATGGGTTGAAGAAGTTTAGAATTACACTATCAGCAAACTGCATATGAACATACAGGCATTCCCTTTCCAAACACAAGACTGGTCGGCAGTTGAAAGAACAGAACATGCCGGTGAAACAGGTATTGCTTACTGGCAAACATTACATGCCAATGATATTCGTATAAGAAAAGTTGAATACAGCCCAGGCTATAAAGCAGATCACTGGTGTAGCAAGGGACATATCATTCTTTGCATTGAAGGAGAGATGGATACTGAATTACAGAATGGAAGCATCCTGAAACTTACCGCCGGTATGACTTATTTTGTTGGAGATAATTGCGAAGCACACCGGTCATCAACTCAAACAGGCTGTAAACTGTTTATTGTTGATTAGTGAATATTTTTTTCAAATCCGCCGGTAATTTCTTCCGGGTGTTCCATTTTATGAATGGCATCCTTCTTTTTATAGATGCGGAAAATCTGAAATAAACCTGTCAATAAAAAGATACCTCCAATAATCCAGTTCAGTAAATGCTGACTTGCATTGAGGCGGTCAACAATTAATCTTCCTCCAAAAATGAAAAGGCAATTACCTGTAAAAGTGCCAACCCCAATTCCAAGTGTATATGCATTATAATTCCAGATACCCGGTTTAAGAATATTCTTTGTAAATAAAACAGTACTCCATCCAAACCAGAAAGGAATTTGTACAGGGTTGATCAAGCTCATGGTAAAACCAAGTAATCCCCTGTGCATTGTATTGGAAAGAATGATATTTTTTTCACCTGAAGGATGTGTTGCAGCCCAAAAACTGGAAGCAGCAAGGGCAAGCACAATGAACACGGTTATCCACTCCAGTGCCTTTAATAGTTTTGACTGTTTCCTCACCCAATCCATTGCCACCAGTGAAAGACGAACATAAATAATTTCTGCTGTTAATGAGCCGGCCGAAAACCAAAGGGCGGGAGAAATACCATCAATAATACCAATTTGCATGGCTGCAATATTGAGCGTTCCCAAGGGCAGCGATCCGAGAAAACTGATAATAAACCCCCACATTAAAATTCTAAGTATTTGCGGCATAAAACAAATATAAAGTCTTGCTGCAAAAGAAATCTTATAATTTTTCAGCAATTGCATCTAATTGCTTTACCAAAAGATTATTACTTCGGAACATCTGTTGTCCTTCTTTAAAATTCATATAGGAATATCCTTTTTCATGATTGAGTTTACTGATACGAAACAGAATTTTCCAATGACGTATAATTTCCTTCCAGGCAAAAAAGATGGAGTGTTTTGGATCATACATATGTGTAGGGTCGCTGCCGGCACCATTTAGTTCAATGATATGGAAATTTCTACCATTACATAAATCATCCCAATCATTATACATCACATCCAAACGTCCGTAATAAAAACCGTTAATCTGTTTACAAACTGAATCAATATGTTTGATGAGAATTTCATCAGCCTTATACGTCCAATCTAAAAACTTTGAACCTCTTGCATGATTTCCATAAGGCGCCAAAATCATTTCCTCTCCTTCTTTCAAAACAGTTTGTAATCCTGCGCCGTGCATCTGCTGTAATGCATTCATCTGCAGAATATACCTTGGCTGTTCACAAATAAGCTGGTATAAAGTTGAGGCTCCATCACCTGTAACCTTCATTGGTTCTTTTGCAACAATACCTGAAATTATTCCTGTGTCACTATCCGGAAAACGATAATAGAAAATTCCCACTTCAAGCTGATATGGCGATAATTGCTGCACCAGGAAGTCAACTGTACAAACAGAAGCATAATGCCTGAGTTCATCAGCACTCATGATCTTCTTTACAGCTTTGCCCTGCATACCAATCGATGGTTTTACAATAAGTGGATAAGAAAACCGGTGTGCTTCTATTTCATTTTCTATTGCTTCAACTGCTGTTCCTGCTTTTACAAAAACAAAAGCGGGATAATATTGTGCAGGAATAAGTGGATAAATATCCTGTTTCATCTCCATCAAAAAACCTCCATTGGCAATGGTTGGGTTGGCTGCGCTGAAAAAATATTTTCCGCCAACACGAATGCAAAACCATGCAAATATGGGATAGATAACTCCATAAACTGTATTGAAACTCCAGTACTCCCAATGAAACAAACGGATAAAAAACGGATGATAAGTAAACAGTTTACGCAGATTCATGAAATGCAGTTACAGGGATTGAATGATCAGCCTCATGTACAAATTCTTCATTTGAAACCAGATCATAATAGTGAAGTTTGGAAATGTGACTTTGCTGATGCAGCAAGGTAATGCTTACTGTAAACAATTCGTTATTTCTGTTCATCAGTACATCATTAGCAGAATCACCATCACCGGCAAAACGATGAAAATTGAGAATATTATTTGCAGTGATTGCAGCATTATTGCTGATAAATGCATCAAACCACTCTTTCCTTTTTTTTATAACCTCCTCTGAATACAATGTAGCCGATGACCATATATGCGATTGCCGGGGATCAATTTCTGCAACTGCTTTTTCACTTCCATCCCATCTTGTTTCATACAATTGCTGTTGTTGGCGTATGACCAGTGTGAAGGGCTCAATTTTATGTAATTCAATCTGCTTAAATGCTGCTAATGGGTTTGGATGATCAAACACATCTAAAAAAATCTGCCCCCTGCTT
>JANOIQ010000280.1:0-2227 GCA_031407835.1 Chitinophagaceae bacterium | reverse complement strand
TCACCAAAGACTTACTCAACAAACTCAACTGGTTCAGGCTCGATGATAATATGATTGCCATCATTGGAGCACTGGCATTGTTTGCCACTCCAAGCGGAGAAAAGAAAGACGACAAAACACAAATGGTGTTGGAGTGGCAGGACACATCAAAAATGGCTTGGGGAATTTTATTGTTGTTTGGCGGAGGTATAGCAATGGCCAACTCATTAGAGAAAGTGGGTGTGATGTCGCAGGTGGGAAATTGGCTGGCAGGGTTCAGTCATATCAATGGACTGGCATTGGTGCTTATGGTGGTGGTGGTTTCTATTTTCTTAAGTGAAGTAATGAGCAATGTGGCGCAGGTAATTGTATTTGCTCCCGTACTGGCTGCATTAGCGGATGCATTGCATCTCGATCCTTTGTTACTGGGCATCCCGATGACATTGGCTGCAAGTGCAGCAGCGATGATGCCAATGGGCACACCACCCAATGCCATTGTATTCAGCAGCGGGCATATCAAATTAAAAGACATGATCAAAGCAGGTTTTGCAATGAACATTATCAGCATTATTTTAATTACACTGTTCTGCTGGTTTGTGTTGCCGCTGGTGATGGGAGTGGTAATGAAGTAGGGAATGATGATACCATCTTAAGTTCCCTGATTGAACTTCGTTGCGTCGCAATCCTTTCATCGGTTTGTTTACTATGAAGCTTTTTATATATCTAATCGTTAAAAGATGTTTACCTAAAATTTCAGCCCCCTTGCAGTCTTTTCATTAAAGACCCTTAAATTTACTTAACCATTTGACAATGGGAAAACTTCGTTCTATTGTCCTGATATTTAATACCAGAGTTTTTTTATCGGACATTGATATTTATTATCAAGATATTTACCAAGTAAATAAATAAATGGATAATCGTTTTTCGATAAGAGACAAATCAATACTTGTTGGACTTTATCTTTCAAAATTTGATGACGAAGCCATAGAAAACCTCGGCTTCAAAGGAGTTACAGAAGCTTTTAATACACTCGGTTATTCAATCGGTTCTAAACCAGCTTCAATAAAAAATTACAGAGACGAATTTGACCCTTTTTTCCCAAATCCAAGAAAAGGTTGACATAAACGTCAAATAAGAGAATATTGTAAAAAATTTCTTGATGATTTTTCAAGTTTAAGTTTTGAAACATTTACTGAACTAATCAAAAGTTTTGTCATAAAGAATTACGCAGTAGAAAAAATTGTTGACCAGTTTGAAAAAAAAGATAAATCAGAAAGTGTTGCAAAGAGATTGATAACTGGTATTGCTGCTGAAGAATATTTTAAAGCAAACTATAAAAAAGTAAACCATTTTGAAGAGTTTGACTTAGAGGACACTACCAACCTTGCTTGTGGTTTTGATTTTAAGTTGTCGTATGATATTCAATATTATTGTATTGAGGTAAAAGGGTTAAATACAAATAAAGGGAGTATAGGAATGACAGAAAAGGAATTTCTAGTGGCTCAAAATTTAAAAGAAAAATATTGTTTATTTATAGTTTCAAATTTTATCGAAAAACCTGCTCATCAATATTATTTTGACCCTTTGAACAGTAGATTGAAATTCAAAAAAACTGAAAGGAAAATAACTCAAATAAATTATTCTACTTCAATATGAATGAAAACTGGGAATGCTATTTATGTGCAATTCAAGATGAATTTGATAATCTTCCTAATGGATATCTTGGAAATTATCATCCACTATGTCTTAATTGTGTCAATCAAATTTTAGAAAATAAAAATCACCCTGATAGATTCCGTTTAACCTATCATTCGGATTTAGGAGATTTGAAAATTGTAAGTGAAATTCCAGTTCAAAATATTTTTTTGACGAAAAACTGATGTTAGGATTGCTTTCTTTTTAACAATGTTTCTTACAGAGACATTGCGTAATCGAAAGTTCAAAAAATCTCTCCTGCCATTCCCTGTTTATTTCCTGTAATTTTAAACCCCATTCAAAACAGGAATCAACTGCTTCTCAGCAATGTCTCCTGCAAGGGACATTGCGTAAATCAAAATATAACTATTACCAGAACTACTACTCCGTAGCTCGTTTCTCACGAATCAATTGAAAGAAATTCCTGCCTTCCCTTAAAGCTCCGTTTTCCAATTCCCGCTTCTGAAAATAAAATGCAGATTTAAAAACCGCTTTCATCTCATTTTCGTACCTAAGGGCTAAACGCACATTTATGAAAATGAAATTATTAAAC
>JANOIQ010000274.1:0-14438 GCA_031407835.1 Chitinophagaceae bacterium | reverse complement strand
TTCTTCCAGCCAGGATTGATGATACATGTCCTTTGCTTCCAATAATTATTTCAAGGTCTTTTGCTTTCATGCCTTTTTCTTCCATCTTTAATTTAATAACATCAATCGGGTTCAGTTCAGGCAGTTGAATATGCTTGTCTTCATAGTCTTTTATCAATAGTAAAAGCAGCGCCAGTTCATCTGCTTCAGGGGTGCCTTCAGACGTATGAAAAATTTCCATGCTGCGTTTAACAGCTTTTTTATAATCAGCTTCTTTTTTTATAATTTTCCAGTTCATGCTTTATAGTTTAAAATTGTAAGGTCAAATGCAACAGTGGAAGCATCAATTCTATCATATTGTTTGTGCGTTCCAAACCAGATAATATAGGCGGCTGATTGTTTAAAATTTACAGAAACAATCAGCCGGTAATCATTTCCTTTCAGGTTAAAGATCACCCGGTTGTTAGCCACAATACTGGCACTGCCATATACCTGTTTAAGTTCATTAAAGTTTTTGTAATTGGAGTTGCTGAATTCTTTATGCCAGGTAAGCAGCGCAATTTTTGCTGCCGGATATTTATCGGCATAAAATAGAATTGCTCTTTTTACAATCACATTCATTAACTCAAAGATAGAATTAAGTTTTCAAAATGAAAACTATAAATTTGTGAATAACTTGACCAGTACAACCTAATTCATCAATGTGGGAAAGTGATCTTAGCACATGCAGTGCATCTACACAATCATCCAAAGTTTAAAAGTGTGGTGATAATTGCAGACGTTTATAAAGTGTAAAAGCTAATTTAATTTTCAGCTTTATTCAAATAGTCTATCGGATTCAAATAAAACATTTTTTTCCAACCCTGAATAGATGAATCTTTTCGCCATGGCAAAGGAATTATTGTTCTGATTGTGTAATGTAAATGCGGGGCTTTGCCTTTCGCATTTCCTGTTGTGCCAACACTTCCAATTACTTTTTTTTGATTTGCCCAGACAAATGCAGAAGTCTTAATCTCTTTGAGATGCGCATAGTAATGCAATCTCCATTTAGGCCCGAGTATCAACACAATATTTCCACCTTTCTTAATTTCTCCTGTATAAAGAACAAGGCCATCGGTGGAAGAAACTACCGGAGTACCTTCTTTTGAAAAAATATCAACACCTTTATGTGTAACGGATGTTCCCCATGGATAGGCCCAGAATGATTGTTGGTTGTAACTGGTTTTGCCAGCACCTGAAACAGGCATGATAAAATTTTGTGGAAGGAGAAAGCCTGTACAAATAATAGCAATCAGAATGAAAGTAAATAGCTTAAATTTTTTCATATATGGAAAACGGATTACCTGAGTTGTTAGTGCCCGGTGGGTTTATTTTTGACATTTACTTAGCAATCATCTCCCTGTAATAATAAACCTTCACACCCTCTTTCTCAACCTTCGCTGTATTGATCATCGCCTTCGCCACATCTGCTGCCTGTATGCCTTTATATTTCGATGGAATTAAAAAAGAGAAAAACTGAAATGCTTTTTTGCCAATGCTTTCACCCGTTCGTTGTTCTTTGCGGGTGCCTAATAGAAACGATGGACGAAACACATGAAAGCTTTTGAATTTGTATGTGGCAATTACTTCTTCCACTTCGCCTTTCAGTCTTGAATAAAAGATTGAAGATTTGGAATTGGCACCTGCCGCAGAAACTAATAAGTATTGCTGAAAACCGGCTTCTTTGCCAAACCTTGCTGCATTCACCGGGATATCAAAATCAATGGTCCGGTATAACGCTTTATCACCTTTTACATTAGCATTGGTGGTACCGATACAACTGAAAATGCTATCGCCTTTGCCGAGTTTGGATTGATAATCGGCATAGTTGCTGAAATCTGTAATGCATACTTCCAGCTTTTGATGCTGAAGTTCTAATGTTTTTCTTACAAGTACTCTTACTTTGGTAAAAGCATCATCGTTCAGTAATTGTTCCAGCAAATGAGAGCCGATTAAACCGGTTGCTCCGAGAACTACTGCTGTTTGTCCGTTCATAGAGTCATTAACTTTTTAAAGAAAGAGTTTTACTTTCAAGATAAAGAGTATCAGGATCGAAGTCGGTAACATCATCCCAAATCACAGTGCCGTTAAAAACTTTTACATTACTGCAAAAGGATTCATCCTGTAACACCTGATATACGGGATAATTCAGGTAGGAGGAAAAGTCAAATTCCTTTATTTCATTGTTATCAAACGTCAAAATGAGTTTGAAACTGCTTTCATACGCTGCCTTTATTACTCTTGGGTTCATACATTATTTTAAAGGGTCAATTGCAAATACTTTATTGCCAGCTACAGCTAACTGCCAGTTGGCCATTAATTCTTCTTTGTGTATTTCGATCCATGCTTAAACCAGTTTTTCTTTATTGGCTGGAAGAGAGCCTTCCAACAAATTGCCATCGGGTATCTGGTATACAGCCTCTTTTTCTCCATACCTCACATGAATATGAGGCAGTTTATGTTGTTTTGTATCCAGGTAATACATGGCTACAATTATTCCATAAAACATTGATATAACCGGCATACCTAAAGTTATTAAATATTCAGGATGTTTGCAGTATGCAAGTTCATCAAAATATCTCTCTTAAACAATACAATACATTTGGGATTGATGTAAAGGCAAAATTGTTTGCTGATTTTTCTTCAGTTGAGAAACTACAGGAAATTTTAGCCTATGCAAAACAGTTATCCCCCAACACACAAAAACTAATCCTTGGTGGTGGCAGTAATCTTTTATTCACCAATAGTGTGGATGGCTTTGTACTGAAGAATGAGATTGGTGGAATTGAACAGGAGAAAGAAGATGACGAGTTTGTTTACTTACGGGCAGGTGCAGGTGTAAACTGGCATGCCTTCGTACAGCATTGTGTGCAGCAGAATTTGGGTGGAGCAGAAAACCTGAGTTTGATTCCCGGCAATGTAGGAGCAAGCCCTATGCAGAATATCGGTGCTTATGGGGTTGAAATAAAAGATGTGTTTGAAGAACTGGAAGCTTATCATCTCAATGATAAATCAGTCGTAAAGTTTTCAAAAAGTGATTGTGCTTTTGGTTATCGTGAAAGTGTATTCAAACATCAGTATAAAAATCAGTTTGTTATTCTTAATGTAACCTATAAGCTGCGGAAGCAACCGGTCTTCAATACCAGTTATGGTGCTGTTAACCAGGAACTGGAACAGATGAGGGTAAAAGAATTATCAGTGCAGGCTATTTCACAGGCTGTAATCAATATACGTTCTTCCAAATTACCCGATCCGAAAGTAATTGGCAATGCAGGAAGTTTTTTCAAGAACCCATCAGTGAACAAAGAAAAATATACTGCCCTGTTAAATGAATTTCCAACAATTGCTGCTTATGCCAATGCAGATGGAACCATGAAATTGGCTGCAGGTTGGTTAATTGAACAATGCGGCTGGAAAGGTTATCGTAAAGGCGATGCAGGCTGCCATGCAAAACAGGCATTGGTGCTGGTGAATTATGGATCAGCAACAGGCAAGGAAGTTTTTGATCTGAGCGAAGAGATTCTGCAGAGTGTAAAAACAAAGTTTGGAGTAGAGCTGGAGAGAGAAGTGAATATAGTGTAAGCTTCAGGCAGCAAGCTTTTAGCTATAAGCAAAAACATGAATCGTACTGCCTTGAAGCTTGCAGCTAACAGCTTGACGCTTTCTTAACTCACCACCCAACTCATCACCAGTTCTTTCATAAAACGGTAATGCACTGTTAATGAAAGGGGGTCAAATTTCTGAAACTGACAAATCAGTTTTCCTTCTTCATTATTGCCTTCAATATTTTGAATGCTCAGGTGCTGACGAAAATCAACACCACCATCACCAAACCATTTAAACATCGATTCTTTGGTACTCCATAACAATGTTGCCAGTTGCAGAAGCTGGGCTGTACTCATCTGCTCATCAAGGAACATCTTTTCTTCATCGGTTAAAAACTTATGACTGATGCGGAATATTTTATCAGTGGGATGTTCAATATCTACACCAACACGTTGAGTGGCACTTACAATTGCTGCCGCATAATTACCACAATGCGAAATGGAAAAATGATATTTCTCATTCGGCAGAAAAGGTTTTCTTGTATCGGCGATTAATATTTCTGATAAAGGAAAGTCTTCAAACAATGTTGGGAGCAAATAGCGGCCAGCCAGGTGTTGCAAACGTTTATGCGGATGCGATACATCTCTTTTTAACGGCACTCTTTCAAGGAAAAATTCTTCACCTTCTTCAATATGCCAAAGGCCTACTTTTGTGGCGCTGTTGATAGTATGTTGATAAACGAGCGGCATCTCTGTGATTTAGAAATTACATTGCAGCATTGAATAATTAAGCAAATATAACTATGATCCTTTCTGACTCACGCATCCTGGAAGAAATAGAAAAGGGAACTATTAAACTGGTTCCCTACGACCGTGAATGTTTAGGCAGTAACAGCTATGATGTACACCTGGGAAGTACACTGGCTATTTACAGAGATCATATGATTGATGCAAAAAAGCATAATGAAATTGAATACATGGAAATTCCTGACGAAGGAATTGTGTTATATCCGCATATCTTTTATCTCGGTGTAACTTTGGAGTACACCGAAACGCATGCACATGTTCCTTTTCTGGAAGGAAAATCATCAACCGGACGTTTGGGTATTGATATCCACGCTACTGCCGGTAAAGGTGATGTTGGTTTTTGTGGTAACTGGACGTTGGAAATATCCGTTAAGCAGCCGGTGAAAGTGTACAAAGGAATGCCAATCGGTCAGCTCATTTATTTTCCTGTTGATGGTGAAATTGAAGTGAAATACAATCAAAAGAAAAATGCCAAGTATGCTGGTCAGCATAACAAGCCTGTTGAAAGTATGATGTGGAAGAATCAATTTTAATACAGCCCCTCTCACTCCCCCGAAGGGGAGAAATCCAATACACAGCCCTTACTTTTCAAAAGATAATAAGTAATGTTTTGATGTTTACTTGTTGATGAGTTAAGATTGATTGATGAAATGGAAGAACAAAATGTTTGGTTATGTAACGCAGTACCGCTCTTTCCCTTCTGGGGAAAGAGATGGAGTTAGGGGCTGCTTTCGTATTTTTTTCTGTACGCTATCATCCATCCTGTTACTTCTGCATAGCTCTCAATTCCTTTTCGCTGACGATTTTGCTTGAGATAGAAGTCGTAAAAAGCATCTGTCCAATCCCGCAGAAAACTACGGTGTGCTTTAGCAAAAGCGGCATAGGTTTTCAAATCCCGTTTTACACCGGCATGTAATTGCTGGCCCATCTCTTTTGCAACAGTTGAATCAACTGCCCGTAAATTATTCCACGAATAAAGGAACATATCGAGATAAGCAGAGTATTGCAGCAACGTATCTTTTGAATGTGTGGCAGCCAGGAATCCAACAAGATTTGCTTCACTCTCACTGGCATATCCAACCTGGTGAGCCATTTCATGACAGGTAACATAAGGTTGCAGAAAATTGGGGATACCAACATTTACCTGCCCCTCTCCCGTAAATGGGTTATAATAACCCTGAAACCCAACATAATTTCCAATTGCACCAAACAAAGATGGTTTCAGTGATACATGCCGGTAATGGATAAACGAAAATTTCTGTTCCAGTTGCTGATAGCCTTCAACCGAAGATTGAAACATTCTGTCACGGCTCATTACTGTGTCTTTATGCTGCAGACAGGATTCTTTGGTTGCGTTTAATTTCGACAATAACTCCTTGCTGAGATCAATCAGCTGTTGTTTTTCAAATTGTCCGTTTTGTAATCCAAGCTGGTATTCAATTCCCTTGCGGTAGTAATTCAATCCCCAAAACAAATAGAAGTACACATACACAAACAGCAGAATGATACCGGCTGTAAAAAGGGGTGTGAGCTTTTTCTTCCAGCTATCAGTTTTATGAAATAAACGGACAATGAATTTCCCGAGTTGCCACAAAACGCTGATGGTAACAAGAGAATAGATGATATCACCTAAACTGAAGGGAAGCCAGCCAAACGAAACCCTGAGTACAGATGCAAGTGCAGGGAAAAAACCGGATGCATAGTTTTTCTCGATCCATTCATGATTACCCGAAATAAAGAAGATGAAAAGGGCAAGGATGGATAAGGCAGTAACAAATGAAATGCGCATCAGTCGGCCGTAGGTCATGCTCAAAGTTAAAGGAGAATTTGAAAACGGAAAGTACTGCTGATTTTGCCGGGAACAATACCACAGCTGCCATTAGCCCCGACCGTAGTGGATACCCCGAAGGCTTTGTACATAGCTGAACTTTTTGAAAAACGGTTAGCTTTGCATTGTGCCGGGCATTGGTACTCAGCGGAGTAGCAACAAAGGGCGGGAAACGAAGCTGAACAAGGCAGGAACCCTCTTGCTTCTAAATAAAACCCATTTTTCCTTTGGCTGGGAACTGATTTTCGGATACCTTTGCAAACTCTTTAAAATAGGGTGATATGAGTAGCCGCCGGGAATTTGAAATAGCATTTGTGGGTTTAAAACCCGGCAATCATGAATTTCTTTATGAAATTGATGACAGGTTCTTTGAAGAATTCGGAAAACAGGACTTTAAAAACTGTAAAGCAAACATAAAGCTGAAGCTGGAAAGAAATGCTGGTTTTATGATGCTCAACTTTGAGGTGGGTGGTGCGGTTGGCGTTCAATGCGATCGCTGCGGTAACGATCTTCCATTAGAACTGTGGGACGAATTTGAAATGCTGGTTAAAATGACGGACGATCCGGAGAAAATGAATGAAGAAGAAGAGAGCCCGGATGTGTTTTACATATCCCGTACCGAAAGTCATTTGAACGTTAAGAACTGGATCTATGAGTTCATTAACCTCAGCATTCCCTTACAGAAAATGTGTAAGGAAGATGAAATGGGCGGATCACATTGTAACAAAGATGTGCTTGCACGCCTTGCTCAGTTAAACCCTGAGAAAACTGATAACAAGTCAACGATCTGGAAAGATTTAGATAAATTTAGAAACGAGTAAAAATTAAAAGACATGCCAAATCCCAAACGCAGACATTCGCAGCAACGCAGTGCGAAGCGTCGTACACACTATACGGCTGTGAGTATTACTTTAACAAAAGACAGCACAACAGGTGAAACACATCCACGTCATCGTGCACATGTGAGTGAAGGCAAACTCTTCTATAAAGGAAAACTAGTAGCAGAAAAAGCTCCTCTTAAAGCGTAAGCTTTCATAACTTCCCTCCATGGTCATAGGAATTGACATGATGGGTGGCGACTACGCCCCTCAGCAAACGCTGTTGGGCGTAGATTTGTTTTTAGCGGATGCTGCCCCCGATATTCAACTTCTTTTAATAGGAGATGAAGAGGTTATGCGTCAGCATTTTTCAGTTGTTCCTTCCAATGTTTCTTTTGTGCATACATCTGAAGTAATAGATATGCACGAATCGCCTACAAGAGCTTTGCGAGATAAACCCAACTCATCCGTAAGTATGGGGCTGCAGCTTTTAGGTAATGGAATGATTGATGCGTTTATCAGTGCCGGTAACACAGGTGCCGTAATGGTGGGCGTTTTTTATACCATCCGTGCCATTGAAGGTGTACTGCGGCCAACCATTTCAACCGTTATTCCGAAAGTACAGGGTGGATACGGGTTGATTCTGGATGTAGGATTGCAGGCCGATTGTAAGCCCGAAAACCTGTTGCAGAATGCAATACTCGGAAGCATTTATGCACAGAATATTCTTGAAATAGAAAACCCTGCTGTTGCATTAATCAATATTGGTGAAGAAGAAGGAAAGGGGAGTTTACTTGCACAGGCGGCTTATAAATTACTGAAGGAAAGCAAGCTGATTAATTTTACAGGTAACATTGAAGGCCGTGCCATTTTTACCGGGAAAGCTGATGTGATGGTATGCGATGGGTTTACAGGAAACATCATTCTGAAATTGGGTGAATCAATTTTTGATATTGCAAAATCACGCAACCTGAACGAAGACGATTATTTCAAACGCTTTGATTTTGAAATGTATGGTGGTACTCCGGTTCTAGGAGTTGATAAGCCTGTGATTGTTGGTCATGGTATTTCTACCTCAAAGGCATTTAAGAATATGATTCTTCTGGCGGCCAAAATGATTGAAACAAAACTGCTGGAGAAGATGAAAGAAAAGTTTGTAACGGAGTAAGCTCAATAAGACTGAAGATAATGATATGAAATTGAAAAGCCTCCTGAATGGAGGCTTTTTTTCTGTGATCCCGCTGGGAAAATATACGTCCCCGGCGAAATGCACTAGCAAAGGCTTTCAAGAAATATATTCATCATGGTAACCGAGTAGGTAACCGAATGAAATGCTTACTATTAAAGGGTTTTAAAGAACTGAACTGCATTATAAATATACGAAAAGAAGGGTTGAAAACCCTACAAAAATGAGTAAATTTTATTGTGAAAGTGAGTTAAAATTTAACCCCTGAAGGCTCAACTCCATACTCTATCCATACCTAGGATTGGGGGTAACCATAGATTAATTATACAGGTACTTCTGTACTCTCTCCTCTTTGAAGCCGGTGAATTCGCAGAATTCATCAATTGAAATCAATTCCCTTTTCTTCTTGTTATACTTCGCCCGGATGCGGGCAAGGATTTGTCTTGCTGCTCTTTCACGAAGACCAGTCATGTTCATGATGTCCTGGGCATACACCACCATGCGGTATGTTGTTATTTTCTGCATCTGTCTGCAACTTAAAAGCGATTCCTTCTTTTGTTATAAAGTTCATTTTAAACTTGTGGTGATGGCTGCAAATTTAATCAATTAAAAATCTTTTGAAAGGATGATTGAATTAAAGCAAAACAATTTTCTTATTTAATCTAAATCCTATGGCAAGACAAAAAGGAATTATTAAACTGGATGGTACTATCGGAGATATTACTTTCTACAAATCAAGAGACGGCTATTTAGCCAGAGAAAAGGGTGGCATACCTGCCGACCGTATCGCCAATGATCCGGCATTTCAAAGGACCCGTGAGAATGGTGCTGAGTTTGGAAGGGCTGGTAAAGCAGGCAAGATTCTGCGTAATGCGATTCGTGGTCTGTTGCAGAATGCATCAGATGCAAGGATGGTCAGCAGGCTCACTCAGGAGATGGTAAAAGTGATCCAGGAAGATGCGACAAACGCAAGAGGTTTAAGGAATGTAATTGATGGCGAAGCTGAATTACTTCAGGGATTTGATTTTAACATCAATGGCAAGCTTAGCACAACCATCTATGCACCATTCACAGCAATGATTGATCGGGTGGCCGGAACATTAACTGCAAACATTCCGGCATTTGTACCGCTGAACATGATTGCGGCACCAGGTGGTGCCACTCACTTTAAAATCATTTCTGCCGGTGCAGAGATTGATTTTGAAAATGAAACATTCGTAGTGGATACTCAATCAACTGCGATACTTCCGTGGGATGCGAATGCAACAGCTGTGATCAACTTAGCGAATGCAGTAACAGCAAACAGTACACATCCGTTATTCATGGCTCTTGGCATTGAATTTTACCAACAAGTGAACGGGCAAATGTACCCGTTGAAAAACGGTGCATACAATGCGCTGAGCTTCGTGAAGGTTGATGGTGGTGTATAATGGTTAGTTATTAATCTTAAAACCCTATGAAAGATGGAACTGGAATTGATCAGAACATATTTTCCCAATGGAACGAACGGTGAATTTTTATTCAATGGTAAACGTGTTTGCAGTTCAATTGAATTGCCATGGCACGACAACAAACCGAGAGTATCGTGTATTCCGGAAGGAAGATATGAACTGACAAAACGATACAGCCAACGGTTCGGGCATCACTTGTTAGTGAACAATGTGGTTAACAGAAGTTACATTTTGATTCATGCATACAACGATGCATTAAAAGAATCGAAAGGCTGTATCGGTCCGGTTTCAATTTGTACCGGTGAAGGGAAAGGGAACAACTCAAGGTTGTCATTGAAGAAATTGCTTGCAATGACATCAATCGAGTTTCAAAAAGGAAACAAAGTTTTTATCACAATTAAATCTGTAGGCTGATGAAACAAATTTTTAAAAGAGCGGCAGCTCCGACACCAAAGTTCTTCAAGAAGCTTCGCAATATTGGTTTGGCATTAGCAGCTGTTGCCGGGACCATTGTGGCGGCACCAATAGCATTGCCAGCAGTGATCGTGAAAGTGGCCGGGTACCTGGCAGTGGCCAGCGGTGTATTAAGCGCAGTCAGTCAGACTGCGGTGGAGGGTGAATGATGTTTGATAATACAACGAAGGCAGGAACGGCCGGTGGTACACTGCTCACCATTCTTGCAAATATTACCTGTGAGGATATTATCAAAACAATTATTCTTGCAGCTGTTGGTGCGGTGGTGAGTTTTGGTGTAACACTTTTATGTAAGCTTCTTATGAAACGAATGAAAAAATAATTGCTTTGATTGTGGTGATCAAAGAAACGAGCCTGGATGTTTATCCGGGCTTTCTTGTTTCTTAACGCCACTTAAAAAGGAGGCGAACAGGAAGAAGAAAAGGAAAAACCAAGCTGGGAAGAAAAAACAAAAACACCAGGAGAAACAAACCAGCAGGAAACCCAGATGCTGCCAACCAACCAACGCTGAACAAGAACTGACATAACAAACAATTGAAGATGAAAAAATAAAATAACTGTTCTCTTACAGCGAAGGGTTTGCAGATGGCAGTATAAATGGTGGTTTTGTGTGAAGGCCCTGTGTTTATGCTGCGCAGCGTCGGGCATTGTGCCGAAGCTATCTTAGCAGTTATTTTATTTTTTCAATTGGATGATGGAGGTCAGTCGTTGGAAGTTGTAAAGGTCCTGCTGTAGATAGTCTGCATGGATCACTATTCAGCATAAAGCCCCTTACGGGGCATTTTTTATTTGCTGAAAATATTGATGCAGCAAAGAACGCTGCAATTGCTCTGTAGCTTTTATTTGAGCAACAAGCGAAGATTTTAACTGATGCAACTTTTCTAATGAAGAAAGTATTTGCTGATAACGGGACCAATTAGGATGAATGAGTGGTGCAACCTCACGGATGCAATTACGCACATCTTCTAAATTGATAAAAGGAATAACGGAACCACGATGATGCACTTTAAACTTACCTGATTGATGGAGACCATACAGCAACCAAAAGAAAAATTTGTAATACTCTTCATTTGAACAAGTGGCAATAAAAGAATTTGGCCATGGTGTAAAGCCAGGCTTACCTGCATTGCAACCTTTGCAAAGGATGAAAAACGAATGAGGTGGAATTACTGCGCCAACATGATAACAACGAACCATTGGAAACATCATAATTGAAAATTTTTAAGATGAACCCCGGAACCGAATAATTTTTTTGCCCAAAAGAGAGAAAGAAAAAACCCGAAAACCGGGAAAAAAGAAAAAGAGAAAGCGGAGAACCAGCCCCGGTTGTGGATGGCAGAATAAATGATGGCCTTGTGTGTTGGGTTTGTGTTTATGCTGCGCAGCGTTGGCTTTGTGCCGGGGCTATCTTTGCTGGGCTCTTTTTTTGTATTAAATTGAATTAAACTTAGGCTATGATTGAAATGGAAATTAAAAGCTGGCAAAGCTGGATTGAAGCTTGGTCAGGAATTGTTGTTTGTAATAACTGCTCTGCGATAATTGATAAGGATAGATGCTCTTATTGTAGTTATCAGCATATTACAGGGTCTGCTACACAAATTGTCAATGTAAATGGAAAAGAGGTTGAAGTGCCAATAACAACTAGAACCGGAGGAATGGATTATACAACATTTAGTTTTTTAAATTTGATGGAAAGAGAATGGAAAAGGCCGGCTTACAAACCAACTTTTGGAAACTATAATGGGCATGAAATTCCTGAAAGACTCTTGATCGTATTATTATTCTGGAGCCTGTACGAAAACTTATTGGACAAATTTTTTACAGATGCATTAGTGGACGTGAAGGAAAGTATTTCTAAAGACCTATTGAAGCGATATGCATCTGTTGGTAGCAGAATGGATCAATTATATAAAATGTTGTTCTCTACTTCATTTAAGGATGACATTACAGAAATCGGTTATGGCCATATTTATGATCATATAAAAAATGTACAGAACAAACGAAATCAATTTATGCACGGCGATGCAAATGCTATTGATGATAGTTTAGTTAAAGACACAATTGAATACTTGCAAGAAAGCCAAAAGGCATGGATAGCACTTTATAATAAACGATGTGCCAGAGTTCCAGCAATCTAATTAACCTAAATTCCTGTCAAATTTTGAAGATTATTTACATTATTTATTAGCAACACTTACTAACTCTCGAGTGGAAATACTCTTATATGTTTTAAATTTAAAAGTTGGAATTTCTTGAACATTGTGAGTGTTAGTATCTTTAAACAAATCTATGTCTGACATTTTTTTTCCTTGTTGAATATCGGAGATCCCTTTTGCTATTAGATCTTCAATCTCCTTGCTTTTAGCAATTTCGATTATGTGAGCTTTTTGAATACGAACTATGATTTCTTTAACTAAGCCAACATTTTCAGCAATGTACATCAGTGCAACCATTGTAACTGAGGATCCGTTACCGTCGGTCCACTTAGTTTTTTTTTCAAAAACTGAAGTCTCAAATTTTCCGGCAGGAACTTGAATAACTTCCTTGCTGAGAAAACTCGTTGTAACTTCTTGAGGTGGCAAATCAACTGTCATTTGGCTCCCTCCAATATTAGAATCATAGATTATTGAGTCGATCCAATGAATAGGTATTTTGCCGCAACTTGGTTGTGGTTTACTAAACTTATATTTCATAGTCATATGAGGTGATGAAGGGAACTCAAAAGTAAAATCAGATAAATAAGTAGAAGCGGGGCTAGTAATATAATTATAAGTCGTTTTTTGAGTGTAGGATGCTGAATTAACATCCTCTTTACTTATCATAATTACTTGCAGTAAGTTGTTACGATGTGACGCAACATATAGATCCTGATATCTCTTTTGATTAGCGTGAGTAAATAAGTATATTTTACGAGAACCCTCGGTTAAAGATTCGCAAGGTAGTTGCAAGTATACATTTTTTACGTCTGCGGAAAAATTAAGAAAAGAGATACTTAAAACTAGCAAGCCAAATAATAGAACTAATTGTTTTAACCCTATATTTTTTTTCATTTCCTTGAGTTGAATTTAGAAATCTCATTGTTACTATGATCTTTTAAAATAATTTTCATCTTTTTGCTAAGATCAAAGTCTAAGCTTCCATTTTTATTAACTTGGAACCAAAAGTCAGCCATCGTCTTTTTTTCAATACGGCCGACTGAATTGCTGGAAAAATCCATTGAAGAATTAATATTGTACGTGGGGACAGCATTCAGAATGTCAGAGGATGTAGGAGGGGGTATTCTAGTAATGGCATATAAAGTATCATTGAAGAGGATTGTACCCTCATTTCTAATTAAGCCATCATTTGATCCTTTATTTAAAACAGACAATCTCAACTGAAACGCAACAGTTGAAAGTTTTATATTATCCTTTATTTTCTTTACATCGGCAATAGCTTGTTCGATTTCTCGTATTTTTAATATGAAATTTTTCTTTAAATCTATTTTCATACTTGAATATGGTAGTTCGTTTTCAGCGTTGTCAGAGTTTAGTAGAAATGAAATTTTTACTTCGCTTAAAGACATTTTGTCGATTTGAGCTGTTTTTTTCTCTATGCTTAGTTTCTCTTCATTTAGGTACAAACTAAAATTGTCGAATTCATTTTTAATCTCAGCTAGGAGTTCGGAATGTGAAAAGCCTTTCATGTCTCGTCCGATTGTTTGGAAATTTAATTTCCGAGTTATAAAATTCTTGCTTAAGTATTTCTCATAAGAGGCTGACTTTAAAAAATAGCTCTCAATGCTGTTTAAATTTTGGATCTCTGAGATTTTATTGACAAAAACATACTCAATTGATAAAATTGGTCTTGACCAATGTTCACTCAGGTAGTAACTAATTAATTGAGATATTGGACTAATTGCAAAGGCAATTAAAGAAGCATAGAGTGCTGCTTTAAACTCAGGTGTTTTAAGAAATTTAGCCTTGTTTTTTGATCGAGGTCTGAAGTTTCTTGTATTTCTCATAGATTAAAAGTTGAATTATATTTCTTATAAGCCTACAAATCTTTTATATATTTTACATTAATTAATAATTCTATTGGTTGCAGCAATGTTTTTTAAAAATCATTATTTATTCAGTATTGTAGGCCTTGAGAAAAGCTTTTTCTGCGAGGTTGCTTAGGATGATGATCTAATTTAAGTGGTAATTACGAATTTTTTAAATTAATGAATTAGATATTAAAAAAAGGGTTGGCCTTTTGCTCCCGGAGATTTTGCCATCTGCCACCACCTGACACTCCAGCCAGGCCGCAACGTTGGTCTAGTGCTGGGGT
>JANOIQ010000205.1:0-5604 GCA_031407835.1 Chitinophagaceae bacterium | reverse complement strand
ACCTCCATCTTCTTCCAGCCAGTTATCATTTAAATAATTGATCAGTGAAAATTTCCGGTTGCTGTCGTTTTGAAACTGATCCCTGTGCCGTTTGTAAAAACTGCCTTCTTCATATACAGCGTAATGAAACTCATAGCCATTAATTCCGGTATAACAGGTACTGTTAAGCCGGTCAATAAAGCCTTCAGCTAATTGTAAGAATTCCTGTTCGTACTGATTGTTGTGGCTTTTGTCCATCCAGTAAATTTTGTCAGCTCTCATTTTTTGATGCTGATCTTTTACTTCTTCGTTTCCGATTCCGGCAGCCGTCAGCAGGTTATCTTTTTGTAGTTGCAGAATATTTTGCTGAAGACCATCAGAAAGTGATTTTGACATAAACCCGGGGTCAATTCCAATCTTATTGTCAAGGTAGCTGTCAATCAGTAAATCAAACGGGTTATTCATGGTGTTCGTTGAATTAAACAAGGTAGGTCTTTTAAATGCCATCAACGAAATGAATCCTATGCTGCATATCATTCATTCGCTGTAAAAGGTAGGTAATGGTTTCAATGCCTTTCAGGTTAATATCGAGGTCATAGTATAAACGCACCAGTTTTTCCAGGCTGGAGTTGGTTTACCGGTACATATGTTTTTTCTTTAACTGTGGTAATTTCAAGGAGGCCCGATTCCTTTAACGAATAGATAAACGATGTTTCAATATTGTGATGAACACAAAATTCTTCGGCAGGAATCATTTCTTCTGTTTGCATACAAACGGGTTTAATGATGTTGACGCAATTCAGTAAACAGTTTTTTCTGTTGCTCCGTAAGATTGGTGGGTAATTTTACTTCATAGGTTACATAGAGTTCA
The DNA here is from genome assembly GCA_031407835.1 of Chitinophagaceae bacterium. Taxonomy (GTDB): domain Bacteria; phylum Bacteroidota; class Bacteroidia; order Chitinophagales; family Chitinophagaceae; genus Lacibacter. Next base: position 4,754 of record JANOIQ010000205.1, on the reverse strand, counting down.
CCGCTTTCGCCTTCTTTTTTATACACCGGCACGCCTTTTCCTTTCAATCTTATTTTCGTTCCATTCTGTGTTTCAGGATTCACTTTTAATTTTACTTTCCCCTTCAGTGTATTAATTGTTGTGTCTCCTCCAAGTAATGCTGTATACAAATCAATCACTGTGTTCATATACAGATCGTTACCCGAACGCTTAAATTGAGGATGTGCTGCAATAGAAAAAGTGATATATAAATCCCCATTAGATCCGCCATTAACTCCCGGGGCACCATATCCTTTTAATTTAATAACCTGTCCGTTTTCAATGCCGGCAGGAATAGTGATGCGGATATTTTTTCCATTCACAGCCAATGTTTGCTGTTTTGTTTCCATTGCATCAGCTAAACTTAGTTTCAGCTCAGCATTATAATCCTGTCCCCTGAATTTTGTTTTCCTGCTTCTGCTGCTTCCACCGCCAAACATTGATTCAAAAAAGCTGGAGAAATCACTGTCATCACCACCATCGAATTGCTGATCAGCACTGAACTGTGAATGGCGTTGTTGTGATTGACGTTGCTGGTCAAACTGCTCAGCTTGCTGCCAGTCTTTTCCATACTGATCATATTTTTTCCTTTTTACAGGATCGCTGAGTACTTCGTTGGCTTCATTGATCTGCTGAAATTTATGATGAGCTTCTTTATCATTCGGATTCAGATCGGGGTGCAGTTTGCGGGCTGATTTGCGGTAAGCTTTCTTTATTTCTTCATCCGATGCCTTTTGATCAATCCCTAAAGCTTTATAGTAGTCAATAAATTCCATGGAACCGATTTTACTGTTGTATAAAGGTACAGCAGAACAGATGGGAGCTGCAAACTTTCTTATGATCACAAGGTAACTGAAGGACTAATTTCCGTTATATCATTACCTGAAGGTGCTTAAAACAACAAGGGCTCCATTTACCGGAACCCTTGCTAATTTGATAACTATCTGAAAATTTATTTGAATGAATTTCCTATCTTAAATACAGATCCAGTTCAACTCTTCTGTTTTGTGATCTTGCTGTTGCATTTGCATTTGAACCCATGGGTCTTGTTTTACCGTAACCCGTTACAATAATCCTGCTGTTGGCAACACCTTTGCTCATCAGGTATTCCTTAACAGCATCTACACGACTTTGTGAAAGAGTTACCGGAGTTTTTTCTATTCCATCTGTATGGCCGCCAATACGCAAATTATAATCAGGATATTCATTCAGGATATTTACAACTTCATCGAGCATTTGATAAGAATTTGTTTTTACCAGTGCATTACCAGATTCAAAGTTGATACGGCGTGTTGCAAATTGTAAACGCTTTGGAACTTCCTTTTTCACTGCAGGGCAACCATTATTTGCTGCATCACCCATTACAGTCGGGCATTTGTCAACCGAATCAGCAATACCATCTCCATCAGTATCTGCCGGACATCCTGTTGCATCAACCTTAATTCCGTATTTAGTGTCGGGGCATTTGTCTTCTGAATCTGTAACACCATCTCTGTCGCTATCTGCAATACATCCGTTAAAATCTACTTTAACCCCTCTCTTAGTGTCAGGGCATTTATCTTTTGCATCTTCAACACCATCGCCATCTGTATCAGGGCAACCATTGAACATGTCAGTTCCTTTGGCGTTAGGGCATTTATCTTTTGAGTCTTCAATACCATCGGCATCGCTATCCGGGCAACCTTTAAAGCGTGCAAGTCCCGGTACTTCCGGACACACATCATCATTATCATTTACACCATCACTGTCTTTATCCTGGCAGCCATTCATCGCAGCAGAGCCTGGAATAGAAGGACAATTATCTAAATAATCTGGTACACCATCTTTGTCTCTGTCAACCGGACAACCTGTTCCATCAACAACAACTCCCGGAGGAGTGGATGGGCATTTGTCTTTTTTATTTTTTACTCCATCTCCATCCACATCATTTTTTACACTGTATTTAGAAGATGTTGTTTGAACCTGCGCATTAACAGGTAACATAGAAACAGCCAGCAGAAAAATGAAGAGAAGCTTTGTGATATGTTTATACTTCATATAATAAGTTTTAAACTTTGGTAAATTTTAATAAGTAAAGATTGAATATTCTGCACCTGTTATTGTTATACAATTATCGAAAAATTTTGCATGATTCACACATATGATGCCTGCATTGTTTGCTGGAAAGCAATAGAGGACTTTAAGTAATACATCAGGCTTTTTACATACATCATTCTTCTCCGCTTTGTAAAAAAATGTAAGCCCTGTGTAAACATGAATTATTTGCTGCTGTCAGGGAACTCTTCTTTTGTTACTTCACCATCGGAGAATTTGCCGCCAATTGCATGCATTAAATCTGATATAGGTCCACCCATTTTATTTGTGCTGTCATCAATCGTATTGTCATGCAGCAACTCTCCCATTTGTAAAGCTGCAGGCAGGTAAGGAAGGAAATTGTTTTTCTGACCGGCTAAAAATGTTTTCAGATCATGTATTGCCGGGTGGGCCGAAAGATTTTCTTTTATGATAGTAACTGCAGCTGCTATGATAGTATTTATTTTTATCCTCGTTTCATTAATGGTATGATTTGAGTAATCTGCAATTTTTTGAATAACACTTTCTTCATTTTCTTCAAAAATCATATTTGCTCCATTTGTAGAAACAGTACCCTGTAAAATATTTTCAGCACCTTCATCGGTACGGCTGAATCTGTATAAAGCAGTCAGTACAGAAGGAATTGCCGCCTGGCTGAACTGCTCTTCTTTTGGAGAACTGTTGCTTCCCTCTACTCCCTGAGTATTTGGATCAACTTTTTGCAACGGGGGATAGCCCATTTTAATTTGAATGCTTTCTAAAAGATTAATTGACATAGTATGCTATAAGTTGATTGATTAACACTCTTTTTAGGCAAACCCTTACATTTAGCATTCATTTTAGCTATCCATTTGCTGAGCAGCCGGTATAACTGAACAGAATAATAAATGCAGAAATAATCAGCATAGTTGAAAACAAAATGGCTGTAGCGAAACTGAGATGTTTAAATAGTTTCATTTAATTCAGGATTTTCAGGTAGTTATACTGCTGAAAGAACTTAGAAGACCAAATGCCTTTAACAGCCAGATGACTACAGCTATTACAACAACCACATTCAGTATATTCTTGATTTTCCTGTCCATGGGAACATAAGTGTTTACAAGCCACAGGATAACACCCACAACAACTAAGACAATTAAAATATTTAATAACGGCATAAGAAAGATTTTAGAATGATATGAACAAAGATGAACCAGTTCTTACAGCTTCCTGTTACATGAATCTGTGAAATTGTTACAATATTCACACATTCAGGTAAATGTTGCAATGCAATTGTATCTTTCAAAAAATCGGCAAAAACTATTTGTTTGCAGTAAATGAATTATCTTAAATCTGCGTTATTCAACCCGTATGGAAGATTTTAAAATCGTCATATTTGTAATGGCAACCCTCATTGCTTTAACAGCAATTGCCAATAAGCGGAAACTTCCATATCCAATTCTGCTGGTAGCTGCCGGACTGATCATTGGATTTGTTCCGCAATTACCGAACCTGGCACTTGATCCTGAAATTGTTTTTGTCATCATACTCCCTCCACTTTTGTATGATGCAGCTTCTAAAACTTCCTGGCATGAATTTAAAACTTCCATCCGTCCAATTTCTGCATTGGCTGTTACACTTGTTTTCTTTACAACAGTTGCAGTTGCTGTAACTGCTTATTATCTTATTCCCGGATTTACATGGCCGCTTGCTTTTGTGCTGGGAGCTGTTGTTTCCCCGCCCGATGCGGTGGCTGCTTCAGGAATTATTAAAGGATTAGGACTCAATAAAAAAGTAATTACAATTATAGAAGGAGAGAGTTTGGTTAATGATGCTTCTGCATTGATTGCCTACAGGTATGCAGTTGCTGCTGTTACAACAGGAAGTTTTGTTTTTTGGCAGGCAGGTGTTCAGTTTTTATTAATTGCCAGTGTGGGGATAGTGATTGGTGTTGTTATTGGTTACCTGTTTGTATGGATTCATAAGATAATTGGAAATAACCCTGTTGTTGAAACAAGTCTTACACTGCTGCTGCCCTTTATTTCTTACCTGGCAGCAGAACAATTTCATATGTCGGGAGTGCTGGCTGTTGTAAGTTCGGGATTGGTTATTTCATGGCGATCGCCTGAAGTATTCAGCTATCAAACAAGATTGCGCACAAGATTGGTATGGGATACATTGATTTTTTTACTGCATGGGTTTATATTTATGCTTATCGGACTTCAATTACCTTCTATCATTAAAGGAATTGGAAACTATCCACTTTCGGAAATTGTGGGTTATGGATTACTCATCAGTCTGGTTACAATTGTTGTACGTATTGTATGGGTGATTGCAGGCGCTTACTGGCAAAGCCTTTTCCAAAAAAAGAAAAAGGAAGAAGAAAGGACAACTGTAAATACAGACGATGGCAATGACTGGAAGAATGTACTGATTATTGCATGGACTGGTACAAGGGGTGTTATTTCACTGGCGGCTGCATTGGCAATACCCTTACTGCTGGATGATGGAACAGCTTTTCCCAAAAGACATTCCATTATTTTCCTTGCCTTTGTTGTCATTTTTGTAACACTCGTTGTACAGGGTCTTACACTTCCATTACTGATTCGTTTGCTGAAGATGAAACCGGCAGACAAAACAGCAACCGAAGCAAATGAACTGCAGTTATTTTTAGCTAACAGCAC
>JANOIQ010000103.1:0-6382 GCA_031407835.1 Chitinophagaceae bacterium | reverse complement strand
GCTGCTGCCAGTTGCAGAGGTAAAAACATACCGCTATCCATATTGCTTTTAAAACGCAACACTTCATCAATACGTTCTTTAGCACCACATAACATTCCCACTCTCCAGCCAGCCATGTTCTGACTTTTGCTGAGTGAGTTTAATTCAAGTACACAATCTTTTGCCCCTTCCACACTTAACAAACTCATTGGCTGTTCATTCAAAATAAAACTGTACGGGTTATCATGAACGATCAAAATATTATTCTTCTTTCCAAAGGCAACTAATTTTTGAAACAGTTCAGCAGAAGGCAACTGACCAGTTGGCATTTGCGGATAATTCACAAATAGCCCCCTAACCCCCTGGAGGGGAAATGCAGAGCCCTCTTTTACTAGTTTTTCTAATTGATCAAAATCAGGTTCATAATTATTTTCTTCTTTTAAATCATAGTATAATGGAACAGCCCCGGAAATTTTAACTGCACTTGAATAAGTAGGATAGCCGGGATTGGGAACTAATACAGCAACTCCTTCTTCAAAATATGTCATGCAGATATGCATAATGCCTTCCTTACTTCCAATCAATGGTAATATTTCTGTATCAGGATTTACTTCAACTCCATACCATGTTTTATACCAATCACTCATCGCCTTACGCAAAACAGGTGATCCTTTGTATGATTGATACGCATGTACATTCGGTTTTGCACATTCGTCCTGTAATGTTTTAATCACTTCCGGATGCGGTGGCAAATCAGGACTTCCAATACCGAGATTGATGATATTCTTTCCCTGTTTGTTAAGCTCATCAATTTCCCTCAGCTTCTGCGAGAAATAATATTCACCAATACCTTCCAATCGTTTTGCTGTTTGCATATTCTGTTCAACTTTAGTTATCTATTTATTTAATCAACCCGTTTCACAAGTGGGCTGTGCCGCAGCCAAGTCTCCCCTTCAGGGAGATTTAGAGGGGCTATATCTTTCCATTTTTATAAATACCATAAATTTTCAACTCAGCAGTTGAAGGTTTTATTTCTTCAATCACTTTATGAAACTGATCGATGGAATCAAATTCCATATCAGCATGAAAGCTGTATTTAAAATCACTGCCGGGAATGGGGAAACTCTGCAGCTTACTTAAGTTAATACCTCCTTCAGCGATTTTGGTGAGCACTCTTGCCAGGCTTCCTTTTGAATGATCAGTTACAAAATTCACCGATGCTTTATTGGCATTTGTAATAACAGGTGCAGCCGCTTCTCTTTGTAAGATCAAAAACCTGGTATAATTATTCTTCATCGTTTGAATACCAGGTGCAAGAATTTCAAGGTTGTATAATTCAGCAGCCAGTTTACTGGCAATGGCAGCAATATGTTTGCTTTTGTGCTGGTAAATATGTTTGGCACTCAAAGCCGTGTCTTCTGTTTCAACAAGCTTCCATTTGTGCTGATCTAAAAAATCATAACACTGCTGCAACGCCATGATATGCGAATGCACTTCTTTAATGTCTTCCAGTTTTACACCGGAGTTTACAATCAGGTTTTGCTTGATCTGCAGGTACACTTCACCAACAATTTTCAGGTTACTTTTCTGTAATAAATTATAGTTGGGGAGAATGCTGCCGGCAATGGAATTTTCTATGGCCATTACAGCACCATCGCTTTCTTTTTTATTAGCTCCAATCTTTACCACTTCCCTGAAGGTGGCGCAGGGAATCACTTCTACTTCCTTTCCGAAGAATTGCCTGGCAGCTTCTTGGTGAAAACTGCCTTCATAACCCTGTATTGCAACAGCAAACCCCCTCCGCCCCCTAAAGGGGGAACTGGCATCCACACTTTGCTCACTTCTAAAATTTGTTTCATTTTTTTCTGACATCATAAAATTTTTAAGCTCATACCGTACTCCCCTTCAGGGGTTGGGGGCAAACAAAAATCCCGACCATTTGGCCGGGATTCTTTATGTTGATTTAGTTTGTTCATTTCTGTACAGTCAACAAAAGCATTCCCGGCTTCATTCTAAAATAAAAGAAGCTAAAATAAAACCAACGGAATCCTTTAAACTGTGTCATTGCAGATCAAATATAAAATAGCGAAATGATAAAACAAGTGTTAGTATCAAAAAAAGTGTGAAAATGAAAAAAGCCACTCTAAGAATAGAGCGGCCGTTAACGATTGCTTGCCATATGAAAATTTTTACTTCGGACACCACTCAACACCCGGCAAGCAGGGATATTCACTCTTCACCTGGGTCCTTGGCTAAGATTATTTCTTAGTTGTATCAACCGCAACTGTATCTTTCTTAGTTGTATCTACAGGTGCTACAGGAGCAGTTGTATCTACAGGAGCTACAGTTGTTGTGTCAGTTCCTTCAGTTTTTTCTGTTTCGTTGTTACATGCTACAAATCCGAGGATAGCGAGCGCTAATAAAACCTTTTTCATTCTTTTGATTTTTTTAAAGTTTAAGATAATTATCAGGGATTAATACAGAAAGCAGAAAAAGGTAACCCCGTTTTTTTTAAAAAAATTTTTTAGCCGTTCTTTGGGTTACAATTTGTCCATTTTGGTATTAAAACACACAGAGATCGTGAAACCTGAGATTAACGAAGCAGAATTATTGGAAGGATTAGCCCGGAACGACAGAAAAGCGGTTGAAACACTGTACAAACAGAATTACAGCATGGTTCAGGTGTATATTCTGAATAACAGCGGTACAACAGATGATGCCAGGGACATTTTTCAGGAAGCGATGATTGTTCTTTTTGAAAAAGCAAAAGACGGTTCACTTGAACTGAACTGTCAGATTAAAACGTATCTGTATTCAGTGTGCAGGCGGCTTTGGCTGAAACGTTTACAGCAATTGCAGCGTTTTGGTGCGTCGGTGGAAAGCCTGGAAGAAATCGTGCCGGTTGAAGAGGAACTGGAAGGGCATGAACGGAGAAATGAAGCTTTCGGTGTAATGGAAAAGGCGATGACCCATTTAGGGGAACCCTGCAAAAGTTTACTCGAAGCCTATTATATCCAGAAAAAGCAGATGCTGGATATTGCCGGTGAGTTTGGATACACCAATGCCGACAATGCGAAGAACCAGAAGTACAAATGTTTAATGCGATTGAAAAAGATATTTTTTGCTCAATATAAAAAAAGAGACTGAAATGGATGATATACTATTATTAGATGCAACTGAACGTTACCTGAAAGGGGAAATGAATACAGAAGAAAAGGCCCTGTTTGAACAACTAAGGCAAGCAAAGCCTGAAGTTGATCAGCTGGTGGTTGAGCATTCTTTTTTCTTACAGGAACTGGAACGTTATGGCGGTGTGCGTGAAATGAAACATTCTTTGCATGAGGTGCACAACCAATTGCTGCAGGATGGTGGCATTAAAGAGGAAGTACTTTCAACAGGTGCTAAAGTGGTGAATATCTGGAAGCGTTACAAACGTACCATTACCATTGCTGCTTCTATTGCGGGTATAACTGCTTTGTCAATTAGTGGGATGACGCTTATTTTGGCTCCAAAAAATGACACGAAAGCACTTACTGATCTGAGCCGTAAAGTCAACAACCTTGAAATAAAGCAACGTCAGCAGGATAACAAGATCAATACAGTTATCAGTAAATTAGAACCCGGTGCTGTAATTAAGGAAAGTGGTTCTGCATTCCTGGTTGATGGAAAAGGAGGTTACCTTGTAACCAATGCACACGTTGTAAAAAATGCAAAAGGCGCCATTGTTCTGAATAATAAAGGCGTTGAGTTTAAGGCAATCATTGTAAAAATTGATCTGGAAAAAGATATTGCCATTCTGAAAATTCAGGATAAGGATTATAAGTCAATGGGCACATTACCTTATGGCATCCGCAAAGCTTCTACTGATGTAGCTGAACCCATCTTTACTTTAGGTTACCCCCGTAATGAAATTGTGTACGGCGAAGGTTACCTCAGTGCTAAAACAGGTTTTAATGGGGATACACTCAGTTGCCAGATTGCAGTTGCTGCCAACCCCGGTAACAGTGGCGGACCGGTTTTCAACCGCAAAGGAGAAATCATTGGTATCCTCAGCACTAAGGAAACAAAAGCTGAAGGTGTGGTATTTGCCATCCAGTCAAAATATATTATACAGGCTGTAAACGATTTAAAAAGAGATGATACAACCATCCATGATCTGAAACTTCCATCCGCTCCTTCTGTAAAAGGAATGGACCAGGTACAGCAGGTAAAAAAATTACAGGACTATGTATTTATGGTAAAAGTTTATTAAGCGATTTTTTCTTCCCTTATATAAAACTAAAAACCCCGCAATTGCGGGGTTTTCTTTTATCAGTCGGTTTGGGTTCTTACCATTTGTCAACTTCTTCGCTGGCTAAACCATTATCGCTGGTTTCAACTTCAGCAGCCGGTGCTTCGGCAATCAGTTTTTCTTCTTCCATAACCGGAGCTTCAGTTTCCTGGATCTGCGCAACTGCTACTGATCCGTTTGAAGATGATTCTGATGCATATTCACCATCACCACTTGATGGAGAATCTTCATGGTTGAATGCATCGAAATCAAAATCAGGCATCAGGTCTGTTTTCACATAATCAACTGCTTCGCTCAGCCCTTTGATGAATTTGTTGAAATCTTCCTTGTAAAGAAAAATCTTATGGCGATCGTATCCTTCACCGGTAAAACGTTTACGGCTCTCCGTAATAGTGAGGTAATAGTCATTTCCACGTGTTGCTCTTACATCAAAGAAATAAGTTCTTCTCTTTCCTGCACGGATCCGTTTGCTGTAAATGCTTTCCATCCGTTTGTCATTATTTTCGTAAGCCACAGTTTTTGGTTTTAGTTGTTCAAGTCTTTTTTAAACAGCGACAAAGATATAGTTCTTTTCGATTTGGCAAAATTTTCCGGAGCGCATTAAAAACAGGGGATTTAAGCAATTAAGAACGGGTTTCTTCCACCTGCTGACGATTATACAAATCGGCATATAAACCCTGCTTCTGCAACAGTTCATCATGTGTTCCCTGCTCAGCAATATAACCGTCATCCATTACAATGATGCGATCAAACTGCAGCAATGAAAAAATACGATGTGTTATAACGATCGCTGTTTTATTCTGCAGATAACCTGACAGGTGAGTAAGAATTTCCCGTTCGGTTCTTGCATCTACAGCATTTAAACAATCGTCCAGTATAATCAACCCCGGATCTTTTACCAATGCACGGGCAATGGAAATACGTTGCTTCTGTCCGCCACTTAATGTAACGCCTCTTTCTCCAACCATTGTTTGATAGCCTGCCGGGAAAGATTGAATATCCCTGTGAACAGATGCAGATGCAGCTGCCGATTGAATCCGTTCATCCGCTTCCGATACGGCGCCGAACGCAATGTTATTGGCAATGGTATCGCTGAATAAAAATACTTCCTGCGGTATATAACTTACCTGGCTGCGGTAATGCTGTAAATTAAGTTGTGAAAGAGCAACCCCATCAATTTTTATTTCTCCTTTTGTTGGATCATAAAAACGAAGTAACAACTGGGCAATAGTTGTTTTGCCCGAACCTGTTCTGCCTATCACCGCAATCTTCTCTCCTTTCTTAATCTGTAAACTGAATTGCTTCAACGCCTCAATTCCTGTATGCGGATACACAAAACTCACATTGCTGAATTCAACAGTACCCTGCAACTGATGCTCGATTGGTTTTCCAGGAGGTTGTATGGTTGAATCTGTTAACAGAAATTCGTTCAATCTTCTTTGTGATGCTGCTGCACGCTGAATGGTACTGGCTACCCATCCGATAGCACTTACAGGAAATGTAAGCATGGTGAGATACATGATAAAGGCTGCCATGTCACCGAAGTTTAGTTCACCTTTCATGTATTTTAATCCGCCAATTAAGATCACCAATAACGTACTGATACCAATAATCAAACCCATTATGGGAAAATAAACAGCTTCTGTTTTATACAAACTCATAGCACTGTTGCGATACTGCTCACTATTTGAACGGAAGAAACGAAGCATTGCATTTTCCTGTACAAATGATTTGATTACCCGTATGCCTGAATAGGCCTGTTGTGCATTCGTTGTGAGATCGGAAAGTTTTGCCTGTACCTCTTCACTTTTTTTGTTGATAATATTATTGACAAAATAAATAGTGATGGCCAGTATGGGTAATGGTGCAAGTACATAGAAAGAAAGTTCAGGGTCTTTCTTCACCATGTAATAAACACTCAGTGATATTAATGCAATCAGGTTGATGAGATACATCACAGCCGGGCCTGTATACATCCGCACACGGCTTACATCTTCTGCCATGCGGTTCATTAAATCACCAGTTTCATGAATTTTATAGAAGTTGGTATCCAGCTTCAGGTAGTGCTGAAACACTTCGTTTTTTTGATCATACTCAATATGCCGGCTCATA
>JANOIQ010000343.1:0-46459 GCA_031407835.1 Chitinophagaceae bacterium | reverse complement strand
TATTGCGAAAGTTTATGTGGTAACTGCCGTTGTAAATTAAAATCAACAAAATCATATTCCCTGTATGTGAAATTGATTCCTGCATTTGTGCTGATGTTTGTAAACCAGTTGCCACTTGCAAGCAAGGTTGATTGATTTGTATGCAGAACTGTTGATGCAGATTGACTGATGATCATCGTTTGATTGACAATTACATTGCTGAGTAATTCTTTTTTACCATTAGGCCATAATATCACGATAGAATCAATGATTTCAATGCTGTCTAAACCAAAGTGCATAATATTTTCAACACTGCTCATGTATCCATGATACGGGGTGTGTTCTGCTACCTGTTGACCTCCTTTGTAATATAAATGGGCAGTGGTACCTATACCGTTGATGTTAGAAGTATCGCCACGGAATTGAATACGCAGGTAATTCTTTTTTTGTTTTGATTTATTCAGTTGGTTTTCCAGAAGTGTGGCTTCCATATTGGTATTATTTATCACCACATCAAGGTCGCCGTCACGGTCAAAGTCGGCATATGCAATCCCCGCAGAGAAGGTGGGGATATTCCATCCCCAATCTATTGTTTTATCTGTGAAAGTTAAATTGCCATTATTGTGATATATATAATTGCTGATTTGTACCGGTGGTAGTTTTTGTAAGAGTTCTACAAGACTTGTTGCAGTTCCCTGTCCACGGTAAGCAATAAAATCAAGATCAGTAACATCTTTGGGCAAACCATTTGTTATCATTACATCTTTGTATCCATCATTATCTGCATCAATCATTAATACTGCCCAGCTCCAATCGGTATGGGGTATGCCACTGTAATAAGCAATTTCGCTGAAGATGGGTGCACCAATTGAATCGTTTTCAAGTATTCTGGGGCCCTGATTTAATTGTAATGTATTTCTGACTGTTTGATAGGGGAAATTATATTGTGCAGAATATAAATACCAGTTGTAATCAACCGGGTTCAGCATCATTTTTTGCCGGTAATTATCTTCAGGCATCATATCCATTTCTATAATGTCAACCAACCCGTCATTATTTATATCACCTGCATCATTGCCCATTGCATTTAAACTGCCATGTTTAAAGTATTCATTGTTGCGGTTGCTGAAGGTTCCGTTTTTGTTGTTGACATAGAGAATATTACCGCTGAGATAATCATTGCTGATGTAAATATCTTTCCATCCATCTTTATTAATGTCAAGAATCGAAATGCCTAATCCATTTCCTTCCCATGTAATACCTGCTTCCATTGTTACTTCCGTAAATACAGGATGTTGTAACTGGCTGTTCCAGTCATTTCTGTACAATCTGTCATTGGTGAATCCGCTTCCATCTGTTCTTATTTTCCGGAAGGTATTGGGGTATTCCTGGTTAAGATCATTCACTAACAGGTACAGATCTAAATCGCCATCATTATCATAATCAAAAAAGGCAGACATATGTGTACTCACTGTATCTGTGAGCCCATATGCAGTGGCACTTTCTTTAAAAACCGGAACACCTGTTGCCTGATCAATTCCTTTATTGATGTACAATATATCCTGCTTCAACTCGGCTTTTTGCCAGGTGGCTGCACAAACATAAATATCCAGTAATCCATCGTTGTTAATATCAACAATAGCAGTGCCACGGCTCCATTTGTTTTCACCGGTTACACCAGCCTGAAGGGTTACATCTTCAAATTTTAAATGCCCCCTGTTGAGAAAGAGTTTATTCGATTGAATGGAAGAGGTGAAATAAATATCGGGAAGACTGTCGTTATTAAAATCGCCAATACCCACACCTCCACCATTGTAGAGATACTGGTACTTGATCATATTGAGCTGTTCGTATTCAGTAATTGTATTGCTGAATGTAAGCCCGCTTTCAGCACTCTTTACTTCACGAAATAACGGGAGTTCCTTTTGTTTACAGGAGTAAAAAGTCAGCAGTAATACTGAAGCAAGCAGCAGTTGGTTCATGTTCAGGAATTATCTGCCGAAATTAAGGGAAAATATAAATCTGAAGGGGTCTTGTTGAAAAGGCTTTCAGCTGTATTTTCTGTCAGATTAATTCAGGTATCTTCCTTTGGTGAAAAAGTAAAAACAGTAATCCTGAAAACATAATCACAGCTGTTGCCAGTAACATAAAATTTGCGTAAGGCACATCAGCAAAGCGGATGGCTGCAATTCCCTGCAGCATCAGGATGATTTGATTCAGCAATACACCGGTAATGAAGATCCATATTCCCCGTTTGGCCCATTTCATTTCAACGCTGATGAGTTGATATTGCAGCAGGAACCCAAGAATAAGAATGGAAACAAAAGCCAGTAAAACAAGATGAAGAAATCCGATGACAATGGGCCTGATACCAAATGCATATTGATTTAATACCGGAACAGCAGAGAAGGCCTGCAGAATAATTTTGATAATAAACGCCGAAAGAGAAATGAGCCACATCCACTTTATTACCGGGTGTAGTGCTGTTTGGAGAATATGTTTCATGGCAAGCAGCAACCGGGAGAAAAGATAAATAGCCATTAATTGAAGAAGGGCTGCGGTAATGCCGGCATAATGCATCCAGTTGGGTAAACGCATCCATAACATCGATAAGAACCAGGCAGGAATCAATGCTGTGATTAATAAATAAAAGAAACGGTCACTGGTTTTAACCTGTTCAGCATTCATCCATTTAGCTGCATATATAAACAGCAATCCAAGCAGGATAAACAGAAACCAGCCGTTATATTGAAAGTGCAGATAAAAATACACTGAACCAAAATACCAGCTCTGCTGCATGATTCTGTTTATCATTAAATAAGCCAGGGCAAATGTTCCCAATGAGGAAACTGCATTACAGATTAATCCTGCATAAAGCCATTTTTTTTCAAAGCTGAGTTTGGTATTCGTTTTAATCATTTTCCAGGCAATGCATATAAACCAAAAGGAAATCAGTATTGAAAAAGTGGAGAAAGCAATTGATGGTGCTGCGTATCCCATAAATGGAAATGTAAACAGCATTCCATAACTGCCGATCTGCTGCATCCACAACAGACGGGAGAATTGTTTCAGTTCCTTTTCACCCGGCTGCAGTATATGAATGATGGCAACATATAATGCAAGTGAAACCCATCCGGAAAAAGCAAAATGTGAATGTCCGTGCAGGAGATGTTTATGATCAATCCATGGTAATGGGAATACTATTTTATAGCGCAGAATAACACCAATTGCTGAAAGTATAAGGAAGTTGAATACAGCCAGCCCAGACCATTTTTGAGTAAACGTCATTCGTTTCACGAAGTTTACTCAAAGAAAACAAGAAGAACGGAAGTCGTTTATGATTCAAATCACATCAACAGTACACTTTGCCTTTTTCAATTTTCAATTCTCCGTTTTCCTGCATCTGGCGAATGGAACGGATGACTGTTTCTACCCGCAGCCCGGTCATGTCGGCTATCTGCTGGCGTGTAAGATCTATTTTAAATAGTTCGCCATTTTGAATGCCGTGATTTTTTTTATACTCTTTCAACAGTGTACTTACACGGTGTAACGGGCCGTACGAAGAAATTTCTTTTGATATCAGGGATTTAAAACGAAGTCGTTTTGCCAATGTTTGGGTAAAACAAAAATGTATTTCAAAATTATCTTTCAGCAATTGAAGAAAATTTTCTTTTCTTAAACGGATGATGGTTGAGTCTTCATCTGCAACTGCACTGGCAGGATATGTGCCAGCATCAAAAAGGGGAGGCTCGCCGAAACTGGCACCTGCTTCAAAAATGCCCTGTATAAATTCTTTTCCTTCTTCATTGGTATTGCACATTTTTATTTTCCCTTCCACTACCTGGTAGTAGAAATTTGCAAAATCACCTTCGCAAAAAAGCACATGCCCTTTCCCGAGGTTATGGAAAGTTGCCCCCCAGGTAAGAAGGATGTCAACATCAATAATACACTGATCCGTTTTTTGCATGATACCGCTGAATAAAGAGTTGTATTTTTTCAGGTGCTCTTCTGGCCGCTCCGTTTTATGAAGATCGTCTTTTTGTACAAATGAACTTTTGCCTTCATACTACCTGCTTACTTTTTGAAGCCTTTTCTCACTTTATGACTTCAATCATAAAGTTAGTTTTTATCTAACAGTAATCTTGTGCTGTTATTTCAAGACAAAAAATTAAAAGCGCATGAAAAAAACTCTTATTGTATTGAGCCTCATTGCATTCATCTATGCATGTGGCAGCAACCCGGCAGATAGTCAACAACAGGCAGAGCAGCCGGCAACTGATAAAACCGACGCATCCACCTACGATCCTGAACGGGGAGCCGGAAAATTCACAAACGTTGAAGTAAAGCCTGAGCTTGATGCGGCAATGGCAGAAGCAGGATTAAAAGTGTATGATGTGAAATGTGGCAGTTGTCATAAACTGACCGATGAGAAGTTGGTTGGTCCGGGCTGGAAGGGAGTTACAACAAGATTCAGGGCAGAATGGATCATGAATTTTGCCACTAATCCAGATGAAATGCTTAATAAAGATCCTAAGGCAATGGCCCAGCTTGAAATTTGTTTGGTGCGAATGCCTAACCAGGGTTTAACTGATGATGATGCACGCCATGTATATGAATTTATGCGTAAGAATGATGGTGTGAAATAATCACCAGATACTATTCTGTTTTTATATAGAACAGAATCATGAAACAATAAAGCAATAACCGATCAATAGAACTAAGATAGCTCGAGGTATAAAATTTTAAACCCATAATAATCAGTTATGAAATATTCAAAACTTATACTGTTTATCCTGTTGTCAGGATCGGTATTGCAAATGATGTCCTGTAAACCTAAAGGTGCCGGTGGTGCCGTAAGTGCCGGCTCGGCTGAAAAAGCCTATGTAGCTCCGGGCAAGTACGATGAATTTTACAACTTTGTTTCCGGAGGTTTCAGCGGTCAAATGAGTGTATATGGATTACCCAGCGGCCGTTTGCTGAGAGTGATTCCTGTTTTTTCTGTTGATCCGGAAAAAGGGTATGGTTATAGCGAAGAATCAAAACCGATGTTGATGACATCGCATGGTTTTGTTCCATGGGATGATTTACATCACGTTTCATTTTCACAAACCAATGGTGAAATTGACGGACGCTGGACTTTTGGTAATGGCAACAACACTCCACGTGTTGCAAGAATTGATAACACAACTTTCCGCACAGCAGAAATTATTGAATTGCCTAACAGTGCAGGCAACCACTCTTCACCATTTATTACAGAAAATTCTGAGTACCTCGTAGCAGGTACACGTTTCAGTGTTCCTGTTGGTGATAATACAGATGTGCCGATTGCATCTTACAAAAAGAATTTTAAAGGAACCATCAGCTTTATCAGTATTGGTAAAGAAGGCCAGATGGATATTGCATTTCAGCTTTTGCTGCCGGGAGTAAACTTTGACCTCAGCCATGCAGGTAAAGGTCCAAGTCATGGATGGTTCTTTTTCAGCTGTTATAACAGTGAGCAGGCAAATACATTACTGGAAGTAAATGCTTCACAGCGTGATAAAGATTTTGTGATGGCTGTAAACTGGAAAAAAGCAGAAGAATACCTGAGAGCAGGTAAAGGCGTAAAGCAACAGGTGCGTTATGCGCATAATGTATACAATGAAAAAACACATACAGCTACTTCTGAAATCAGAACTGAAGTAACCGTTCTGGATCCTGCCATTTTAAAAGATATCTGCTATTTCATTCCCTGTCCAAAATCACCTCATGGTTGTGATGTTGACCCTTCAGGCGAATACATTGTTGGCAGTGGTAAACTCGCAGCGTTGATTCCGGTGTTTTCTTTTACGAAGATGCAAAAAGCAATTGCTGATAAAGCTTATGATGGAGAGTATGGCGGCATCCCTGTTATCAAATATGAAGCTGCATTATATGGCGAAGTAAAGAAACCCGGTCTCGGGCCTTTGCATACAGAATTTGATGGTAAAGGATTTGCTTATACTTCTTTTTTTGTAAGCAGTGAAGTAGTGAAATGGAACATTAAAGATTTAAAAGTGGTTGACAGGGTTCCAACTTATTATTCAGTTGGTCACTTATGTATTCCCGGTGGTGATACAAGGAAACCATACGGTAAATACCTTATTGCTTATAATAAGATTACAAAAGACCGTTATCTGCCAACCGGGCCTGAACTTTCACAGAGTGCCCAGTTGTTTGATATCAGTGGCGATAAAATGCAGTTGATTCTTGACTTTCCAACAATTGGAGAACCGCACTATGCAGGTGCCATGCCCGCAGATCTCATCAAAAAGAAAAGTGTAAAGATTTATAAGATTGAAGAGAACGCAAATAAGTATGTATCAAAAGGTGAAAAAGAATCAAAAGTAGTACGTGAAGGAAACAAGGTACATGTATATGGAACGGCTATCCGGTCGCACTTTTCACCGGATAATATTGAAGGTATAAAAGTAGGTGATGAGGTGTATTTCCATATCACCAATCTTGAACAGGATTGGGATGTGCCTCATGGGTTTGCTGTTAAAGGAGCTCTTACTGCTGAGTTATTAATTATGCCTGGCGAAACTCAAACATTGAAATGGGTCCCTGAAAAACCGGGTATGTATCCAATTTACTGTACAGATTTTTGCAGTGCCTTACACCAGGAAATGCAGGGATATGTGCGTGTATCACCTGCAGGAAGTAATGTTCCGCTTACGTTCAGTTTAGGTAAGCAGGGGGCAGCGGCAGCCGATACAACAAAACCGGCAGGTAAATAAAATAAGTTGAGGATAATTATCACAAAGCAGGCCTTTGCTTCACTGCATGTGAGCCGGGCCTGCTTTAAATTTTGGAAACAGTTGACGATTTAAAATAACTGAAGAATGAAAAATCATTTATCACCCATGGCAAGAATAGCATCGTTGATTTGTGCCGTGGGATTGGCTGTTGTGATTTTTGTACCGATGTGGAGAATTGATTTAACCGCACCTCAATATCCCGAAGGATTAGTGTTGAAGATTCATGCCAATAAACTGGGGGGCGATGTTGATATCATTAATGGCTTGAACCATTATATTGGAATGCGTACACTGCATGCAAATGATTTTATAGAATTTACAATACTGCCTTATATCATTGGAGCCTTTGCTTTAATTGGATTGCTCGCTGCCATCATCAAGCGCAGATGGTTTTTTTATACATGGACAGCTCTGTATATTTTGTTTGGTATTGCAGCCATGTATGATTTTTACAGGTGGGAATATGACTATGGGCATAATCTTGATCCAACAGCGGCCATCATTGTTCCGGGCATGGCTTACCAGCCACCATTGATCGGGTTTAAACAGTTGCTCAATTTTGGGGCATATTCATTTCCTGATGTTGGTGGTTATATTTTTATTGGCGTGGGATTAATTCTTGTAGCGGTTACATTTTTAGAATGGAAGAAAGCAAGAAAGCTCAGGCATACTGTTACTGCTGCAATAGGTTTATCCATGATTCTCCTGTTGCAAAGCTGTTCATCAGGGCCACAGCCAATCGCATACGGAAAAGATGCCTGTTATTTTTGCAGGATGGTGATCAGTGATCAACGCTTTGGTGCAGAACTCATCACAGATAAGCACAAGATTTATAAGTTTGATGATACACACTGTATCGCTTCGTTTTTGAAATCAAATTTTTTATCAAAAGACCAGGTTGCTTCCATTTACCTTGTTGATTTTTCACAAAAAGAAAAACTGATTAAAGCAGAAGAAAGTTTTTTACTGCGGAGCGACGAACTGAGAAGTCCGATGGGTGGTAACATTGCTGCATTTGCAGCAGAAGACAGTATGAAGAAATTTAATAAGGAACTGAACGGATCTGTTATTAAATGGAATGAAGTGATTCAGTAATGCAAAAGTTAATCATTATACTATTTCTCTTTTTTGTTTTCAGTGCGGAAGCAAAAACATGGCGTGTTGGTTCTTTACAACAAATCAAAAGCATTAAGGAAGCAATCAGCAAAGCTTCTCCAGGCGATACCATACTCATTTCTCCGGGTTTATATAAAGAAGGGCAGATCATTCTTACAAAAAAACTTTTTTTACAGGGGATTAATTTTCCGATCCTGGATGGCGAAAAAAAAGTGGAGATATTAACCATCCGCAGTGATGGTACTGTTGTGGAAGGGCTTCATTTTCGAAATTCAGGTCACAGCAGTTACAATGACATTGCGGCATTACGCATTGCAGACAGCCGTTCTGTTACAATACGAAACAATAAAGTTGACTTCAGCTATTTTGGAATTTACTCTCAGCATGCAACGGTCTGTACAATCAGCAATAATGTATTGAATTCGGATGCGAAGGATGAAATATCATCAGGCAACGGTATTCATTGCTGGAAGAGCGACAGTATGCTGATCACCGGCAATGATGTAACCGGCCATCGTGATGGAATTTATTTTGAATTTGTAACCAACTCTGTTATAAAGAATAATGTCAGTCACCAGAATGTGCGGTATGGATTACATTTTATGTTCTCCAATTATAATAGTTATCTGTCAAATACTTTTCGTGACAACGGAGCAGGAGTAGCAGTGATGTATTCGAAAGGAATCAGGATGTTTAAGAATACGTTTTCTGATAACTGGGGCTCTGCTGCTTACGGCATTTTAATGAAAGATATTACCGACAGTCATGTTGAAGGAAATCTTTTCATCCGGAATACGGTGGGTGTTATGATGGAGGGCAGTAACCGGATTATACTGATGAAGAATATTTTTGAAAGTAACGGATGGGCCATGAAGATCCAGGCAAGCTGTATGGACAATACCATCACACAAAATAATTTCAAAGCCAACTCTTTTGACATGGCAACCAATGGCGATTTGGTACTTAATAAGTTTGAAAAGAATTACTGGGATAAGTATGAAGGCTACGATCTCAACAGGAATGGAATTGGTGATGTGCCATATCATCCTGTAAGTATGTTTTCAATGATCAGTGAACGCAATTCATCCAGTATGATGCTTTTCCGCAGTTTCATTGTTGGATTGCTCGATAAAGCTGAGAAAATGCTGCCTGTTATTACACCTGTTGATTTGAAAGATGAGCAGCCATTAATGAAACCTCTAAAACTCTGAAGAATGATCATTGCCAGTAACGTTACAAAAACATTCGGCAGGTTAAAAGCACTGGATAATGTAAGTGTGAATTGTGCCAAAGGACAAACCATTGCACTGATTGGTCCTAACGGCAGTGGTAAAACAACCCTTATTAAATCAATACTTGGAATGGTGGTGCCGGATAGTGGCTTTATTACGTTTGATCAGCATAATATTCTGCATGATTGGAACTACCGAAAGAGGATTGGATATATGCCTCAGATAGGAAGATATCCGGAGAATATGAGTATTGCACAGGTCTTTGCCATGATGAAAGATATTCGCAAATCTTCATCTACTGCAATTGATGAAGAGCTGATTACTGCATTTGGTTTGAATGAATTGATGAATAAGAAAATGCGTACCCTTAGCGGAGGCACACGCCAGAAAGTAAGTGCAGCGCTTTCTTTTTTATTTAATCCTGATGTATTGATCCTTGACGAACCAACTGCAGGTCTTGATCCCGTTGCTTCAGAAATACTGAAACAAAAAATTATGCATGAAAAAGAAAAAGGGAAACTGATTCTTATTACATCGCATGTATTAAGTGAGCTGGATGAGGTAGTGAGTGAAATCATTTATATGCAGGAGGGGAAACTGCTGTTTCATAAATCACTTGTACAGTTGCAGGAAGACACCGGTGAAGTTAAACTGGCAAAAGCAATTGCTCAAATCATGAAATGAGACAAGTAAAGGAAACAGAAAATAAATACATGAAATAATAATTATGCGTACGATCATTAAATATGTAGTGCTGGACTTAATTAAGAACAAGATCATTCTTGTTTACACATTCTTTCTGCTGGCCATGTCGCTGGGTATTTTCAGTATGGATGAAAATGCTACTAAGGGAATCATGAGTTTAATGAACCTTGTGTTGATTTTTATACCGCTGGTGAGTATTATTTTTTCAACTATTTATGTGTACAACTCCTCTGAGTTTATTGAATTACTGGTAGCACAACCGTTAAAACGGAAAACACTCTGGTTGAGTATTTATACAGGTCTTTCACTGTCCCTTTCATTGGCTTTCCTGGTGGGAGTCGGAGTTCCAGTTATGCTGTATGATGGTACGGCAACTGGATGGATATTAATTCTTTCCGGTTTATTTCAAACCATCATCTTCACAGGTATTGCATTACTGGCTTCAGTAAATACCAGGGATAAGGCAAAAGGCATTGGTGTTTCTATTTTGCTGTGGTTCTTTTTTACGTTGATCTATGATGCCATTGTTTTATTACTCCTCTTCCAGTTCAGTGAATATCCAATGGAAACACCCATGATTGCATTAAGTATGCTGAACCCGGTTGATCTTTCAAGGATACTGATTTTATTAAAAATGGATATATCGGCTTTGATGGGATATACGGGAGCAGTATTTAAAGATTTTTTTGGAAGCAGTACAGGCGTTTTGTTATCGGTAATGATTTTATTGATGTGGGCAGCTATACCTTTATGGCTCTCGTTGAAAAAATTTCAGCGTAAGGATTTATAAAACTCATTATATGCTCACAGGTAATATCAAGGATCAGTTTCATTTCGATAAGGTTGGAAAAACTGCTCTTTATAAAGACGAACGTTTTCATGTTATGCTGCTCAACCTGCCGGAAGGGGAGGAGTTGAAGCCGCATGCATCCAAAACAGATGCTTTTTGTATTGTGCAGAAAGGCGAGGCAGAGTTTATACTGGAAGGAGTTCATTCGTATGTAAAGAAAGGTGATCTGTTTTCGTTTAAGGCCAAACAGGAACATTCATTGAAAGCCATTACTGATTTCAGTATGCTGCTGATTAAATAACACAGAATGAAAAAAGACATCGAAGACAGGGATGATATCATCAGGCTGGTGAATACTTTTTATGATAAGGTAAAACCTGATGAGACCATTGGTTACTTCTTTAATCGTGTGGTGAATGTTGATTGGGACAAGCATTTGCCGGTGATGTATAATTTCTGGGAGAATATTATTTTTCATGCAGGTGGTTATTCGGGAAATCCGATGAAGCATCACATGGAACTAAATGAAAAATCTCACATGCAAAAAGAGCATTTTAACAGGTGGATAGAATTGTTTAATGAAACCGTTGATGAATTGTTTGAAGGAGTAAAGGCTGAGCAGGCCAAACAAAGAGCCTTATCTATTGCTACAGTTATGCAGATTAATATTGCTCAGTTGCCTAACCAGGAATCTATTTACTGATACGGGTAGAAGAAAAAAAAGGTATCTGTACACAGATACCTTTTTTTTATGCGTGCAGCGGAAGTTATTTAGCAGGAGCCAGCAATACCGCATCTATAACATGAATAATTCCGTTTGTTGCAGGAATAGAAGCAATTACATTTGCGCCATTCACGGTGATCTTCCCGTCTTTATTTTCGATAGTTACATTTTCACCACTGGCCATTCCGTAGGTCATTCCATCAGCCAGTAAAGCATCTTTTAATACACCAACATAAACATGGTATTCAAGAATTGCACGGAGTTTATCCTTATTCTCTGGTTTGAGCAAATCTTCCAATGTGCCTTTTGGTAATTTGTCGAATGCAGCATTGGTTGGTGCAAAAACAGTGAAAGGGCCGGCATTACTAAGTACATCAACGTAAGAAGCTGCTTTTAAGGCAGCTACCAGTGTGCTGTGATCTTTACTGCCCACGGCAATTTTGACAACATCTTTTCCCGATTCATCGTCCTGAACAGCAGATTGTCCGGCGCCTGTTGACTGCTCTGCGGCAGCACCGGTGCCCGCTGATTGGTCGGCTGTATTATTGCAGGCTGAGAAAATAAAGAAAACAGCAGCGATCAGAGTGAAATACTTCATATAGTTTTGTTTATTGTTGAAGAATGGTTTTTTTCAATACCAAAAGTAAAAATGGTGCTGACAGAAAATTATGATCGAAATCATAATAGCTGAACATTTCTTAATCTTGCATTGTTATATCAATAAACTACTATGGGAGTTCTTCGCCAGATAGCTGAATATTTATACATTAAAAAACCTGATCCAAACCGGGAAAAAACACAGTGGATGAAATACATGCACGGAATTAACCGTATTTCTATTCTGTTGTTTTTATTTGCGTTAATTGTAATTCTTGTACGGTTGGTGATACTCCCTTTGGTGAAGTAAACTGTTTGGGTGGATTACCGATTTTTTAATTGGGCTGACACAAATTGAACAATGTACCGGGCAGCTTTTGCCGATGCATTGCCATTTGAATGCAGAATATCTTTCAGCTGTTGATAATCCCTCATCAGCTGATCACTTTGTTCAGAGCCGGGAAGTATTTTACTCAGCTCAGATACAAGGCACGCCATATTCATTTCATGCTGTATCAATTCTTTAACAACTTCTTTATCCATAATGAGGTTAACAAGAGAAATGTATTTAATGTTAATCAATCGTTTGGCGATCTGGTAGCTGATTTCACTGCCTTTGTAACAAACAACCTGTGGTACATTAAATAATGCTGTTTCTAAAGTTGCTGTTCCCGATGTTACAAGTGCCGCTGCTGATTGCTGTAGTAAAGAATAGGTTTCATTACTTACCGATGATACATTACTGTATTCTTGAATCATCTCTGTATAAAATGAATCATCCTGGCCGGGAGCTTTGGCAATAATAAACTGATATGCCGGAAATTTTTTACTTACTTCCAGCATAACAGGAAGTTTTTTTAATATTTCCTGTTTACGGCTGCCGGGAAGTAATGCTATAACAGGTTTATCTGAAAAACGTTCACGCAGATTTTTTAATTGAAAATTTTCAACTTCTTCAACAAGCGGATGCCCCACATATTCAACCTCCCAGTTCCATTTACTCTTATAGTATTCTTTTTCGAATGGTAATATCACCAGCATGAGATCAATACATTGTTTCATCATCTTCACCCTGTTTTCTTTCCATGCCCATACCTGTGGTGAAATGTAATAAATGACTTTTATATTGTTTTCTTTAGCCCATTTGACAATACGCAAATTGAAGCCCGGATAATCAATCAATACTAATACATCGGGTTTGTGCTGCAGAATATCTTCTTTGCAGAAGGAAAGATTTTTAAAAATTATGTTGATGTTTTTTAATACTTCCACAAACCCCATAAATGCCAGATCCCGGTAATGTTTTACCAATGTAGCACCGGCCGCCTGCATTTTATCGCCACCCCAGCAGCGGATATTTGCCATTGAATCTTTATGGTGTAATTCTTTGATTAAGTTACTTCCATGCAAATCGCCGCTTGCTTCACCTGCTATAATGTAATAATTCATGAAAAAGGAATAGATGATTTCTTTATGAATGACAAAGATAATCATCTGTACCCTGCACCGGAATTTCCCTTTTTACTGTGTTAACAGTGATTTAACCTCCCCTGAAACGGCCTGTTGGGCATCATTCAAATATTTTGCTGAAACCTTCTGGCAGCAAGGGTTTTACTATTTTTTTTCGAAAGTTAAGGCCATGAAATGTGTAGAATCTTGGTTTGAATGCTGTAAAAAACGCATTTACATTTGTGTTGTCATTGAAACAATAACTGCTCACTGCAGTTCAAACAACTCCGGAAGTCATTTGACCCACCTTGCTTGCTCCAGGCGATACTTGCACAATGAAAAATAGGAAACAGTAAAAGAATTTTAAACTTTTTGAAACATAGGGATATAAAGGCCCATGAATTAAAATTTATTCACACGTTGAATTGATCATTTATGGATATCCTGTGTATCAGATAAAAAACAATAAAAAATAAGCACATGAAAAAGACAATGAAAAATGCAGCTATCGGTTTATTTACCCTTTTAGCAGTAACAACAGGATTCACCGCTTCAGCAGGTGACACAACAACTGGCGGTGTAGAATTGAAGATTGCAGGACAGTTGAACAACCAACCCGTATTTCAACTGAGCCTCAATAATACTGCCAACCAGCGTTTCATCATCGTAGTAAAAGATGAATTCGGTACAGTGTTACATGAAGAAATCGTTTACGGAACAAACATTACACGCAAGTTTCAATTCAACAAAGAACTCGATGGAGTTGATGTTCGTTTTGAAATCCGTGATGTGAAAAGTTCTAAAACTGAAGTTTTCAATGTAAAAAACAGTAGTACTATTGTTACTGAGTCAGCAATTGTTAAGAGTTAATTTTACAGACATCAACAATAGGAAAAGGGTTAAGGGTTGCCGGAAAGGCAACCCTTTTACTTTGCTTGCATTTGAACAGTAAATTTTGAAGCGGGGGCAGCTTACATAAAAAACTTTGCATAAAGTATCATCAATCCGTACATCAGTGTCATTATGAAGATGCCAATTGCTGTTTTATCCCTGCGTGCATTGATGAAAAGGGTAAATAAAATAATGTTGGCAATCAGGCTGAGGCTGCCTACAGCCGTCAGCATTGCTTTTGTTCTGAAAAAATATTCTATAAATTCGCCAAAGCTGATGGATGGAGCTTTCAGCAAATAATATATAACCAGACCTAAAATGGGAGCAAGGGCGCCTAATACAATTCCAAAAGGCAGTTTATCTAATTTCAGCATCAGAATTTCAGTTTTGTTTCAAGTAATTTTTTTAAGGAATAATTGGTCAGATCGAATTGAACGGGAACTATACTCACAAAATTGTGTTCCAGTGCCCAAACATCAGTATCTTTTCCTTTATCAAAGTTTTTAAACTCGCCGGTAAGCCAGTAATAATTTTTACCGCTGGGGTCTTTGCGTTCATTAAAATCCTCCACATATTTGGCATAAGCCTGCCGGCAAACCTTAACTCCTTTAATTAAGCTGGCATCCACATTGGGGATATTCACATTGAGGCAAAGATGTTTGTCTAATTTCTTTGAAGCCAGTACCTGCTCCACAATTTTTTTTGCATAAACCCTGCTGGCGCTGAAATCAGCTTCCATACTGTAGTTAAGTAAGGAAAAACCAATAGAGGGAATACTTTCAATACTTGCTTCAATAGCTGCACTCATGGTTCCACTGTAAATAACGTTGATGCTGTGGTTGGCTCCGTGGTTAATTCCACTCAGGCAGATGTCGGGTTTTCGATGCAATACTTTATCAACTGCAAGTTTTACACAATCAACAGGTGTGCCGCTTGTTTGCCATGTTTCAATATCATCCATAAAATACAGTTGCTGCATGCGCAGGGGAAAGCCAATGGTGATAGCATGGCCCATACCACTTTGCGGTTTATCGGGGGCAACAATGACCACTTTTCCAAGATCTTTTACTGCTTCTGCCAGGTTGCGGATGCCGGGTGCGGTTACACCATCATCGTTGGTGATAAGGATGACAGGTCTTTCCTTCACCGGTTTTACTTTTGCTGGTGGAGTGTTTTTTTTTGCTTTCGCCATTTGGTTTACTTTATATAGTCATCCTTTTAATGCAGGTAAAAGTCTGATATATTAAGGAGTTGGCAAAATTGAACTGATAATAATCTGTTTTTAGTAATCCAGGCAAAACGTATATTTAGTAAACTAAAATTATTGTTATGAGAACTGCTGCCGATATTTTAAAAAACAAGCCACATGTATTTAATGTAATTGATGCCGACGCAAAAGTGATAGAAGCTCTTCAACTCATGAGTTCGGTAAACCTCAGTTACCTGGTTGTAAAAAAACTCAATGAATTCAAAGGCATTTTTTCTGAACGTGATTACAGCAGGAATGTTATTTTAAAAGGCCTGCACAGCGACTCAGCAACGGTAAAAGAAGTGATGAGTATGGCTTTGCCGGTTATCGGAACAAATGAAACGGTAGAATCCTGTATGAAACTGCTCAACAGCCATAAAACAAGATACCTGCTTGTATTTGAGAATCAAAAATTTCAGGGAGTCATTACCATCAATGATGTGCTGCGTGAAGCGATTGCCGATAAAGGAATTGCTATTGATGAGCAGGTGGTAAAAGAAACAACAGAAATGCAGGATAAGATTTTTTAATACATCTATTGTACTGTTATAAACAACACTGTAACTGCAAATAAGCTTCAACTGAATACCTCAGCAGTTGAAACATTAACAGCAAAGCTGTTGCATTAAGACTACCTTCCTGCAATTGCCGTTAATTATACCGGCAGGTAAATCAATATATATGTCAAATATTACACAGGTAGTGAATGTAGATAAATACCTGAAAACATTAAAGAAAGGTGTGCATGCGAGTGATCTTGATCAATTACTGAGCAGTACAGGTCCGTTTACATTATTTGCTCCTTCTGATCTGGCTTTTGAAAAATTAGAGAAAGGAATGATGGACAGTTTGCTGGAACCTCAAAACAGGGCAAAGCTTACTGATTTGATCAATAATCATATTGTTAGCGGAAAAATTGTCTTTGCTGATTTACAAGATGGCGATAAGCTCACAACTATAAATGGCAAGGAGTTACTGGTACACGTAAAAGATACGGTAGTAACTGTTGGTGATACAACTGTTCATCCCCGCCCTGCGAAAATAATGAATGGTGTTATGCATTTAACAGATTCAGTAATGCAGTAAGCTGTTCGTAAAATTGTTAAAAAGCCACCGTATTTGCGGTGGCTTTTTGTTTGCAGTAAATGAATAGCAATGAATTGAGTGCTGCAAAAGAAACAGGTAAGGAAAATTATTTTTTTAAATAGTTTGTAAAACTAAAATAATTAGTATCTTAGCTCCAATAAAATTAGCATCTTATGGCAATGGCCAATCAAAACATGAAGTATCTGCGCAAGCTGCGTGGATTTACACAGGATGAATTTGCTCAGAAAATCGGCATCAAACGTTCACTCGTTGGCGCTTATGAAGAGGAACGGGCCGAACCCAATTATGAAGTACTGGAAACCGTGAGCGATCTGTTCAAGGTTTCAATTGATGACCTGCTTCGTAAAGATCTCAGCGAAACAAAAGGCAGTTACCTGGCTAAACGAAGGCAATTAAAAATGCTGGCTGAAACCAATGTCATTCATTTTGTGCCCGTGAAAGCAGCAGCCGGTTACCTGAACGGGTATGCTGATCCTGAATTCCTCGATGAGCTGAATACATTTACACTACCTATGCTCACCAGCGGTACTTACCGGGCTTTTGAAATTATAGGTGACAGTATGATGCCAACACCCAGCGGCAGTGTAATTGTTGGAGAAAAGGTTGAAAGTCTTGATGATGTAAAGAATAATAATGCTTACATCGTATTGAGCAAATCGGAGGGTG
This sequence comes from Chitinophagaceae bacterium, assembly GCA_031407835.1. Classification (GTDB taxonomy): domain Bacteria; phylum Bacteroidota; class Bacteroidia; order Chitinophagales; family Chitinophagaceae; genus Lacibacter. The sequence continues at coordinate 29,175 of JANOIQ010000343.1, read as the reverse complement.
TGGTGTACAAACGTGTATTAAAAAGCAACCGCAGCAAAAGCAAACTTACTCTCTTGAGCGATAATCCTGTTTACCAACCTTACCAGGTAAATACAGAAGATGTGCTGGAGTTCTGGAGTGCTCAGATGGTGATTAGTAAGGTAGGGCAGGGGCAGCGTTGGGATGTAAGTAATCTTGCATCACTAGTAACAAACCTGCAGGATCAGGTGAATAACCTCAAGAAGAAAATGAATTAATGAATTGCCCTATGTTTAAGCAGGGGTAATTCATTAAACCGCTCATACAAATTCAACTGTATGGGCGGTTTTTTTATATAGCTTGCGCCCTTTATGAGAACTGTATTTTCTCTGTTTTTACTGCTTGCCTCCTTACTTTCTTATGCCGGAAATGACCCCGAAAGAACTATTCAGGCAAATAAGATTTTTACAACTCCTGCAATTGACGGAGTGCTGAATGAAGCTATTTGGCAAAATGCACCCGTTGCAGAAAATTTCGTGGTTAACAGTCCCAATTACGGAGAAGCATCTGCTTATGCAACCAAAGTATATGTGGTATATGATAATTCATCCATTTACATTGGTGCTTATTTATATGATGATCCTAAACTGGTGCGTACACAGTTAACAGCAAGGGATGGTGAAAGCAGGCAGGACATCGATTATTTTTCTGTTTTCTTTGATACCTATAATGATGATCAAAATGGTTTTCAGTTTTTGGTTACCAGCCGTAATGTGCAGAGCGATGGAAGATTGAGTCCGAATCGTTCTTCCCAGTTTGGCCCGCCAAGTGATTACAGCTGGGATGCGGTATGGGAAAGTAAAGTAACTATGAAAGAAGACGGATGGGTGATTGAAATGAAAATTCCTTACTCTTCACTGCGCTTTGCAAAAAAAGATAAACAGGATTGGGGTATCAACTTTCAGCGTTATATACGCAGAACAAATGAGAGTTCTTACTGGAATAATATCAACCCCAACCAGAATGGATTTGTAAACCAATTTGGCCGTTTAAGCGGATTGGAAAATCTCACACCACCTTTGCGTTTGTCTTTTCTTCCTTATGTAACTGCAGGTTACAGAACAACTCCAACATCAAAAGGAAGACTCAATGAATTTCTGCGTAACGGTGGTATGGATGTAAAGTATGGGGTGAATGAAAGTTTTACTTTGGATATGACCTTGATTCCCGATTTCGGACAGGTAGTATCTGATAATGTGATTAATAATCTTTCGCCCTTTGAAGTACAGTTTCAGGAAAACCGTCCGTTCTTTACAGAAGGCACAGAGATTTTTAATAAAGGAGGTTTGTTTTATTCACGAAGAGTGGGAGCTACACCATCGGGTTATTATAATGCAAGAACTATTGGCTCCACCAACAATACAAAAATAATTTCTAATCCCGGAGTTGTGCAGTTGCTGAATGCCACCAAGTTTTCAGGAAGAACAAAAAAGAAATTAGGTATTGGTGTGTTCAACGCTATTGGTACATCCATGTTTGCCGAAATTGAAAACATCAACACAAAACAAGTTGAGCGGATTCAAACAGAACCTTTTACCAATTATAATCTCATTGTAATTGATCAGGCATTGAAAGGCCGTTCATCTATTACACTCACAAACGCAAATACTACACGCAGTGGTGCAGCAAGAGATGCAAATGTTACAGGATTGGATATTGCATTATTTGAAAAAACCAACAAATACGGTTTCCAGGGAAAATTTGATTACAGCCAGATTATGGGTGCCAATCCGTATAATGGTTTTAAAAGTCTTGTAACACTTGGAAAAGTAAGCGGTATAATTCAATACAGCCTCACCAGTAATATTGAGAGTGACCGATATGATCCTAACGATCTTGGGTATTTAGCTGCACCAAATAAGGTAACCACACAGTTCAGGATCAATTATGTACATGCCACAGCAACAAAAAAATTCAATGCGTATAATTTTGGGTTTAGCGTTAGGCATGAAATGTTATACAAACCTTTTGTGTTTGTCAATATCCGTTACAGTGCTAATGCATTCTGGTTTTTCAAAAACTTTTGGGATGTAAGCATATCTGCAGAATTGCAACCCTTATGGCAGAAAGATTATTTCGAGTTACGTACACCAGGTAAATTTATCAGGCAGGTACCCTGGGCTTTTATGCGTATCAGCGGAAGTTCTGACAGCAGAAAGAAATTATTCGGACGCTATGCTGTTGGCCTTGCTGAGTCGGTAGATATTAAAAATGATCCATTCATTGTTATTAATCCCGGCCTACGTTACCGTTTCAGTGACCGTTTCAGTTTGGATATAGACTTGAGTTTAAAAGACGACCGTGGACAATTTGGTTACGCATTTAAACGTGAAATAAATGGGGAACCGATTGTTGGCCGCAGAAGAAATAAAGATATTACCACACTTATCAGCGGTATTTACAATTTCACCAGCAGGATGAATATTACATTGAGAGCAAGACATTACTGGAGCCGGATTGAATACCAGAGCTTTTATAATGTAGGTGCAGATGGCTGGAGAACAGACCGTGCATTTATTCCTGGTCTGGATCAGAATTTTAACGTGTGGAACATGGATGTGTTCTATACCTGGGATTTCAGTTACGGAAGCCGTTTTATTATTGGCTGGAAGAATTGGCTGGCGAATGATTACCCCATTGATGGCAACCGCTATAAACATTATGTGAGTAATGCGGGTCGTATGCTTGCATCGCCACACGGTAATGAAATTACTGCACGCATGATCTTTTTTATTGACTACCTGAAACTGAAGCGAAAGAAAGAAATGAAAGCCGGGGCCTGATTCTCAATTTAAGTTGTACATATCTTTTGCCAAACGAAACGTATTACAGTGAGCTTCAACAATTGCTCTTATATCTGGCGAATATCCACCACCCATTGCAACGGTACAGGGAATTTGATGTTGCTTCAATTTTGAGAATACAAGCTCATCTCTTTGTTTACATCCCTGCATGGTTACTTTCAGTTTCCCAAACTTGTCTGTTTGTAAAATATCAACTCCCGAAAGATAAAAAGCAAAATCAGGTTTTACTTTTTCAATCAGTGTATTCAGTGTGTTTTCCAGCAAAGGCAGATAAATGCTATCGTCCGTTCCATCTTTCAATCCAATATCAAGATCACTTGTTTCTTTATGAAAGGGATAGTTATGTTCGCCATGCATACTGAAGGTGAACACGTTGTTATTTTGTTCAAATAGTTTGGCTGTTCCGTTTCCCTGATGAACATCCAGATCAATGATGAGAATTTGTTTCACCATGTGCTGCTGCAGTAAGTAATTAGAAGCTGTTGCAAAATCATTTAATAAACAAAATCCTTCACCTCTGTCAGTAAATGCGTGATGTGTACCACCTGCAACATTCAACGCCACTCCGTTTTCAAATGCTGAAACGCAGCAATCAATAGTACCCTGTGTAATGATGAGTTCACGTTCTGTAAGCTGAGGCGATTGCGGAAAGCCGATATGCCGTTGTTCTTTTACGGAAAGTGTTTGCTGTTGCAGTTTTGTGAGATATTCTTCCGTATGTGTCAACAGCACAATTTCATCCTTGCATTTTAACGGAGCAATTAAATTATTTACTGAAATAGTTCCCTCATGCAATAATTGTTCAGGGATCAATTCATACTTAAGCATGGGAAACCGATGCCCCTCAGGTAACGGATGTGCATAGATGGGAGCAAAAGCAATATGAAGAAACTTGTTTATGATATTTATTGATTTATTGCAATGATATTTTTATTAACGATGGCGAAGACTTTGTCTTTCTTTTTTGGCTTAATGGAATGTAAACCCGTAAACCTTCCGAATGCAGGAAGAATTGCATACTTTTCAGAAAAGTAAAAACAGGGAAACCGTAAAGATTGTTTGCCTAAACCCTGGATACTGATACCTGGATGTATGTGACCTGAAAAGAAATAGCCATTAGCCGGTAGTTGTGAGTCGACAGTCATTTCATGTATAAAGTTGAAAGGGCCAAGATTTAATTCCTGTTGATGAACTTCAATTTTATTTTCTGCATACCATGCTTCACTTAATATATCATGATTGCCCCTTACAAGATGAATTGGTAAGGCAGATAAATCTCTTCTCCATTTTTCAAATAGTAATATTTCGCTGTTCATTTTACTGTGAAAAAAATCACCCACTACAATCAGCCGCTTTGGTTTGAAAAACTGGATCTGTGCAACCAGCCGTTGCAGATCTTCTTTAAATGCTCCCTGGGGAATGCCGATTCCTTCTTTTCTGAAATGGCCACTCTTGCCAAAATGAATATCTGAAACGATCAACGATTGTTCTTCTTCCCAATGCAGGCATCTTTCAGCTGAGAGCCAGAGTGTTTGGTCGTGTAAATTAAATTTTATTGGTTGCTGCATGGCTGTTTGCAAATGTAAGTGCAGATAGGTATTTCTTATTTTGATTAATTGGGTTGATAGTGTTTATTTTTGAAAAAAACCAAAACATGAGTACTCCTGTCAATCAAAAAGATTATCTCCAGCCACATGCCTATGCAAGCGACAATTTCCCACAGGGAATAAAGGTATTATGTATACTTACTTATGTTGGGAGTGGATTGCAAATACTTGGGTCTGTTATGAATTATTTTCTTGTTGCCTATAGTATAAAGCAACTCGAAACAATGAAAGATATGGAGAAACAACCTGCAATGAAAGGAATGAGTTCTTTCTTTAAATGGTCAACCGATGCTACATTGAAACAGTATGAACACCGGTTAATTTTATTGATTGTATCTGTTGTTTGCGCAGTGGCTTGTATTTATGGGGCCCTTCAAATGCGTAAGCTGAAGAAACAGGGATTCATGATCTATACCATTGCTGAATTTGTATTTCCTGTTGTAATGGCAATACTTGTTGGATTTTTGAGCGCAGCTTTTGGTTTGTTTGCTGCTGTTTTATTTACAATTTTATATGCAACCCAACGAAAGCATTTTACAAACTGATTTAAGTGAAATAAGAAAGTCCTTTTAAAAGGGGCTTCTTTATTATTTTTTTCCTTCTGCTTTATCCTTATCCGATTGTGCACTTGGTTCTTTAGGCGGTAATTGTGCCAGGCTTTCTTCACACCATTTATAAATGGCTGTTTTCTGTTGAGCAGTAAGTACAGCCTTTTTGTGAAGGATGGTATAACTTTCTAACGGCATTTCACCTTCTTCAACCTGTTCTTTTATTTCTTCAAATTTCTTTCGTTGCCTTTTTGATGTATAGGTTGCAAATTCAGAAAAATTCAGTTCCTTTTTTCCTTCATTTACATGATCCTGTAGCCACCACGTAACCGGTTGAATATTTGAATACCATGGGTAAACGGTATTGTTACTGTGGCAGTCGTAACAGGCTGTCTTCAGTACTGAAGTTAAATCGTCACTTGCAGCAAACTTAGTTGTAATGTCGTTTGGATATGGCCCAGCCGATACATTTTGTTTTGGACGTATAAATTGTATGATCACCAGCGCTGCAATCAGTACGTAAAACATCTTTTTTAGCATAAGCTTTGTTTTTATAAATATAGAAAGAAAATTGGAATGAAAAACTGATCTTATAACTGCTTGCAGGAATGAAGAAAATTTGATTAGAAACCGGCAACCTTATTCAACTGTGCCTGCATACGTAAAATGCGGTCTTCCAACTTTTCACTCGACAGATTGTTCCGGTTCAATCCATCTGCTATAATGGGAAAGCTAAGTGGTGTAAAACGTTCGGGAAAGGTTAGAATAATATGGCTTTGCTGAATCCTTGCAAATGCATTTCTTAAGCGAACTTCTTCCATCTGCTGATCAAAAACTTCCCGGTATGCCTGGCGAAGCAATACATTCTTTGAGTCATATTCGCTGAACACATTGAATAATAAACTGGCTGATGCCTGCAAATGCCTGGCTTTTGTTTTTTCACCGGGGGCAGACTGAACAATTAATCCACCAATAACTGCAATATCCCTGAATTTTCTCCGTGCCATTTCTGTTGAGTTTACACTTCGCTGAATATCGGCTGTTAAATTATCTGAAGTAAATAAATCTGCTGCATTGGTATCGTCAAGAGGAATCGGTTGATCACACAACAATTCAAAACCATAGTCATTCATAGCAATGGAAAATGTAAGCGGTGCAATTTTACCAATACGATAAGCGAGGATTGCACTCATTGCTTCGTGTACCAGTCTTCCTTCAAATGGGTAAATCAATAAATGATAACCATCTTTACTTTCATGTTGCTCAATCAGCAGTTCATCGTCTTTTGGAATATGTGAAAGCTGTTGCTGTAATTCAAACAATGAGGCGAGGTGTTGCAATTCCGGACTGTAGTTTGGCCGCTTTGAACGGCCTGACTCAACAACTTCATTAAATGTTTCCCGTAATTTCTTTCCAAGGTTTGCAGTGAGGCTCATGCGCCCGCCATTCCAGCTGGGAACAATTGTTTTCTTTGAAGTTGATTTACGTACAAATGCTGTCATATCCTTGATCTGCACAAGTTCTACATTTCTTCCAGCCAGTGTAAACGAATCACCCGGATCAAGACGACTGATAAAATATTCTTCAATTACTCCGATAAATCCACCGCTTATCAGTTTTACTTTCAACATTACATCACTTACAATGGTGCCAATGTTCATACGGTGACGCATGGCAATTCTTCTGTTAGTGATTCTGTAAACTCCATCAATGATTTCAATTTTCCTGTAATCATCGTATTGATGCAGTGCTTTACCGCCTTCAACCAAAAACTGCAAGACTTCTTCCCATTCTTCCTGCAGTAAATCACGGTAGCAGTAAGTTGTTTTGATTTCATTGAACAAAGCAGCAGGGATAAATCCATCTGATATGGCGAGGGTATTGAGATATTGAATCAGCACATCAAAGCAAAGCAGCATTGGTTCTTTACTTTCGATGAGGTCTTCCTCAATTGCACTTTTCAATGCCGCCGCCTCTACCAGTTCTAATGAATGAGTGGGAAGAAAATAAATTTTGCTGACTGCATCATGACTGTGTCCGCTTCTTCCGGCCCGTTGTAAAAACCTTGCAACTCCTTTTGGTGAGCCCACCTGTATAACGGTCTCGACGGGACGAAAATCAACACCCAGATCTAATGAAGCAGTACAAACTACAGCTTTGAGTTTTGCCGCATGCAATGCTTCCTCCACCCAGAAACGCAATTCCTGTTCAATACTTCCATGATGTAATGCAATAGCTCCGGCTAACTGCGGCGCATAGTTCAGCAATTCCTGATACCACCTTTCACTCATGCCTCTTGTATTGATAAAAATGAGTGTGGTTTTACTTTGTTCAATGATAGGAATTACTTTATCAATCAGCTTTAAACCAAGATGACCGGCCCATGGATATTTTTCCATTTCGTCGGGCAGAACAGATTCTATTTGAATCTGTTTTTTCATGTTAGCTCTTACAACCTCACCGCCAACACCTCTTCCAAAGGAGAGGGGAGAAAGCAACACTTCTTTCGCTTCTTCTAAATTTCCAATGGTTGCTGAAATTCCCCAAATACTCAATCCGTAATTGTTAGTCATTAGTTCTGAAGTTGAATGGCTGTCAACTAACAACTTATGGCTGCCCACTATCCTCGAAACCGCCAGCTCCACCTGCACGCCACGTTTGCTCCCTAACAGTTCATGCCACTCATCAACAGCAATGATTTTTATATGCTGAAATAATTCTGCATATCCTTTTTGTGCCAGCAGCAGATGCAAACTTTCCGGAGTAATGATCAATACTTCCGGCATTTGTTTTTTCTGTTTTGCTCTTTCACCTGTTGTTGTATCGCCATTGCGGATGCCCACTTTCCAGCTCATGTTTAATTCAGCAATCACTTCTTCCATTGCCCGGCCAATATCTTTTGCCAAAGCTCTCAATGGAGTAATCCATAACAACTGTAACCCATTTATTTTTTTTGATTGATAAGAATCAGGGTGTTCATTGATGAACTGAATAAGTGAACCAAGGAAAACAGAGAATGTTTTACCGCAACCGGTTGGTGCATTCACCAAACCACTTTCATGTTGAATGATATGCTGCCAAGTTTCTTCCTGAAACACAAAAGGCGTTAACCCTTTTGCTTCCAGCCAATCTGAAATTACCTGATACCCTTTTGTAGAATGAAGATTCACTGAAATGAATTGCGTTTAAAACTGCCGCACCTGAAATTAAGCTATTCTTTTTTTGTTTTGGAACTACGGCAACGATCGCTGCAATATTTTACATCGTCCCAAACCTTTTCCCATTTCTTACGCCAGCTGAATGGCTTGTTACATACCAAACATATTTTTTGTGGCAGATGTTGTTTTTTATGGGTCATAAACAATCAAACAACAATGCAATGAAAAATGTTTTACCGGATATCAATTCATCCGTGAAATTAACCCGCTGCTTCGTTTGAGAATGTAAATACGTTTGTTCTCAAAATAATCAGGTTTGCCGCTTGTGCTGTTGCGGATTGGTTTGAAATCATATTCCGTAAAAATGCGGAATGATCTGTCATTCAGGTTCTGCATCAGGTTGTCATCATATTTCAGCAGCAGATTAATGAAATGCCAGCTGAGTTCATATCCTTTGTAAGCAAGATCTGAAGGTCGCCCATTCGTGGACTCTGTAAATGTTTTCGTAAAATAACCCCACTTAACAGTTCCGGTATTGAAAAAAGTAGAACTATGGTAAATGATCAGCTCATTAAATTCAGGTTTGCTTAAATCTTTAATTCCTTCCCATGTAGGCATGCCTGCAATTTGAAAGGGATAGGTTTTCCTTAATCCATTTGCAGTAGTTGCCAGGCGTAAACCAAAATTTTCATCTAATGAACCGCAGATGATCAGATTCACTTTTTCACTGTCAAGACTTGTACGGAGATCAGCAACAGTAAAAGAATCTGTGAGTAAAATATTCTTCCATTTCAATAGTTGACCACCATTAGCACTTTTATTAAATCCATTGAAATATCCAGCCAGCCTGTCTTCCTGTATTCCTTTTTTTCTTACATATAAAATATTGGCAGTTGGATTGTTGCGCATTACGAAATTATAGATTGCTTCACAGTGTACAGGCAGGGTTGAATTGACAATAATTGTAAATGGGTTATTGGTTACTCCACCATCATTGGGATAAGTTGCTGAAACAAACGGAATGTTTTTTAGTAAAGCAATATCTGCCATTTGCCTGTATTCGTTGCCGGATACGGCAGCAATGATAAGATCTAACGAATCAAATTTATTCTGTGCAGTTAAATTAAACAGGCTTTGCTCTGCTGATCGCAGATCGTAAACTGTTACTTCCACTTTTTTATCTGTATGCAACGAATCAACTGCCATTAATGCTCCCTGTACAAAATCCAACCCGGGTAAAATATGTTTGGGCATCTGGTTGGTAAACTTGTAACTGGTTCCTGTAAACGAAGAATCAAGGAATAAACTGGCGAATATGCCAATTCTGTACACCTTAACTGTATCGGCGGTTGTTTGTGCAAACGAGAGCAATGCGCTTAAGGAAATGACAAAAATAAAAAGTAATTTTTTCATGTGTTCATTTTATTGGCTCTTTGGCCACATAGTATATCCACAAAAATTATCATCGCTGTTGTATAAATTAGCTCAATAATTTTTATGGATATTTCATGATTCTCTTATCAGATGGTTATTCCCATTCGATGGTTGCAGGCGGTTTGCTGCTGATATCATACACCACACGATTGATACCCCGGACTTTGTTGATGATTTCATTTGAAATATATGCCAGAAATTCATAGGGCAAATGTGCCCAGTCTGCCGTCATACCATCAACAGATGTAACAGCTCTTAATGCCAGTGTAAATTCATAAGTGCGTTCATCGCCCATTACACCTACACTTTGTACCGGTAAAAGAATGGCTCCTGCCTGCCACACTTTATCATAAAGTCCATGTTCTTTTAATCCATTAATGAAAATCGCATCGGCTCTCTGCAGCAGATCAACCTTTTCTTCTGTTACTTCACCTAAAATACGAATGGCTAATCCCGGTCCGGGAAAAGGATGACGGTTCAGCATTTCTGCAGGTATTTCTAATTCGGCACCAACTTTTCTAACTTCATCTTTAAATAAATAACGGAGAGGCTCAACCAGTTCCAGTTTCATCGTGTCCGGTAAGCCGCCAACATTATGATGCGATTTGATGGTCATTGAGGGGCCATGTACTGAAACACTTTCAATTACATCCGGGTAAATAGTTCCCTGCCCCAGCATATCAACGCCTTCAATCTTTTGTGCTTCCCTGTCAAATACTTCAATAAAAGTTCCGCCGATAATTTTTCTTTTTTCTTCGGGAGCACTTTTACCTGCAAGCCTGGTATAGAAATGTTCACGTGCATCAATGCCTGTTACATTCAATCCTATTTTATTATAGGTGTCGAGCACCTGTTGAAATTCATCTTTACGTAACACGCCATTATCAACAAAAATTCCAAAGAGGTTTTTGCCAATGGCTCTGTGAATCAAGGTAGCGGCAACGGTTGAATCAACACCACCGCTGAGACCCATGATTACTTTTCTGTTACCGATCTGTTTTTTTAACGCTTCTACTGTTTCATTTACAAAGGAAGCAGGAGTCCAGTCGCCTTTGCATCCACACACATCGGTTAAAAAATTTTTAAGAATTTTCTTTCCTTCGGTTGAATGATATACTTCGGGGTGAAATTGCAATCCATATAGAGGATGAGTCAGATTTCCATTTGCACGAAATGCAGCTACCGGAATAGAATCTGTGACAGCAGTAATTTCAAAGCCCTGCGGCAGTTCAAGGATCGTATCAGCATGACTCATCCATACCTGTGAGGTTTCGCTCACACCTCTCAGTAATACATCTTCAGTTTTACGGCTTAAAACTGCCCGTCCATATTCCCTTTTCTCACTTTTTTCAACCCTTCCACCAAATTGTTTGGCAGTTAACTGTGCACCATAGCAAATGCCCAGTACAGGCAGCAGTTTGGTGAGCAGCTCCACATCAACCATGGGTGCGTTGGCTTCATTTACTGAAAAGGGACTTCCGGAAAGGATAATACCCTTCAGGTACTCATCTTTTACAACGGGTTTATGAAAAGGAATGATCTCGCAGTAAACGTTGCATTCACGTACCGCACGGGCTATTAATTGGGTGTATTGGGAACCGAAATCGAGAATGAGAATCTTATCTGTCATGGTGCGGCGAAGGTAGCAAAAAGCAGGCATTGGAAAATTTGAGTTGTTCACCGTTTATACGCAGAAAGAATCTTCCGGTTGTTAGTTTATATACTTTGTAAAACAGTTGAATTTATTCGTCAGTTCAACTTGTTTTTCTGCTATTTTTGCCCTGCTCCAACTTTAACCACTTTTTTATTATCCTATGCCCGGTTTTCGTAACCTCAAACTAAAAACACCAGTCTGAGACTGATGGCCAGGCATTCTTTATTTATTAAACTGTAAAAACTTATCAGATGCGCAAACAACTTTTTTCTGGAGCCCTCTTTTTATTTATGCTGTCATTTATAGCAACATCCTGCCGGTGGCGGAGTGTAAAGGGAAATGGAAATATTATAACCAGCAACCGTAACGAAGGAAATTTTAAAAGCGTAAGTGCTGCCGGTTCTTTTGATGTTTATTTTTCTCAGAGTACTGAAAATGAAATCAGGATTGAAGCAGATGAAAACCTGATGAAATATATTACTACACATGTTGAAAACGGAGTGCTGAAAATCAGAACAAAGAGTGGAATTAATATCCGTCCGTCGCAGGATATGCGTGTATATGTGAAAGCACCTGTGTTTGAAGATGTAAGTCTTGCCGGAAGCGGTAATATGTTGGCTGAAACAAAGATCACTTCAACAGGAAGAGTTAAATTGAGTATTTCCGGAAGCGGCGATATTAAAATGGCAGAGGTTGATGCACCAAAAGTTGAAGTGCGTATTGCAGGCAGCGGAAAAGTTCAGTCGGGTGGAATTACCCGTGATGTTGAAATTCATGTATCAGGAAGTGGTGATGTGGAAATGAGAGATCTGAAAGCTGAAAATGCTGAAATAAATATCGCCGGTTCTGGTAATGTGTGGATTTATGCCAGTGTGAAACTGGATGTACGGGTTGCTGGAGGTGGTGACATTCATTACTACGGTAACCCAACAGATATCAAATCAAAAATGGCGGGTTCAGGAAACCTGATCAAAGAACAATAATAATAATTCAAACGTTTGCAAATACAGAAGTCAGCTTTTGGGGTTAGAAAAGGGGCTGTATCGAACAATAAAGCACAAGAGTTTGTTTTAATTTTGCAATTGTAACCCGTTTTTAAATCCATTCAATCCAAAAGAAAGAAGCTGGTATCCTTTTAAAACGAGAGAACAACAACCCCCTTGTAAAATTATTTTTCGACCTTTTTGGAAACGTTCGCTTTTTCATGATGATTTTTGGTTAGTGAACAGGGGGCTTATGCTCCCTGTTTCGTTTTTATAAGTCGGCATATTTTACTGTTATTTTAATATCCCTGTTTCTTCCTTTATCATCTGTACAGGAAATTTTCACCACACCTTCTTCAGGAATAAAGAATTGTTTACTGCCTGCATCTGTTGCTTTGTAAAATTGATTGTTGATATACCAGAACACCCGACTTACATCGTTGCCTGTTTCACAAACCAATTGTAAGGGCTCGGGATTTTTTTTACTGATGAGATATTCTGTTCCATTAACCGGTGAAGTGATGGAAGGGGTTCCTTCTTTAAAAATCTTTTCGCAGTTGGGGTTATGTGGCGGAATAATTTCAAACGAAATATTACCTGCCTGCATCCAGTTCTGCAGTTCCGGTGCAACAAGTTTGTACGATTTTCGTTTGAACCCGGCAACAGGTTCACAACTTTTACAATAGCTTAGTTTCTCATCGGCACTTACTGATATCTCAGATAAATTATTGCATGTTTGTGTGGAAGAAATACCTGTAATAAAATAATCAAGAACAAGATTGCTGCATTGGGCTGCCGGTGGCAAACCTGTTTCATTGCAAACCATCCTTTGCTCTAAATCTTTGGGTGGAGTAAACCATGCCCTGTCCGCATCATAATCCAGTGTATTGAAAATGCGGAAGAGTAAGGGTGTTGCTGTTTCTGCTCCACTTAAATGTACAGAACCAACTCCTGAAAAATTTCCCACCCACACAGCAACTGTATATTTTTTATTGTAACCAATACTCCATGCATCACGCCTGCCATAAGAAGTTCCTGTTTTCCAGGCAATGCGGGGAAGACGGGCAGTTGCATCCCAGGAAATGGGAAAGTCGGGGCGGTTAATGCGGCTGAGAATATCGGTGATCATGTAAGCTGCATCTGCTGAAAGAATTCTTTTTCGTTGAACTGATGAATCACTAATAATACAGGAAGGCTCATAGTAAACGCCATCGTTGGCAAAGGAGCTGTACATGCCGGCCAATTGTTCAAGTGTTGTACCACAACCACCAAGAATTAAACTCAAACCAAGACTTTTTTGTTTTGCCTGTATCTGTTTAAATCCAATTCTGCTTAATGCATCAATCAACTTTTCTTTACCCAGCATATTCAATGCTTTTACTGCAGGAATGTTGAGTGAATGTTCCAATGCATATTCAACTGTAACCGGTCCGTTGAAATTTTTATCATAATTCTCGGGTGCATAACCGGCATAATTCACAGGTACATCATTCATCATCTTTTTTGGAGTAAGCAAACCTTCATCAAAACACAAACCATAGAGCAAAGGTTTCAACGTACTTCCCGGCTGACGAACAGCTGCTGCTCCATTCACCTGTCCACCATCAGTTGTGTCTTTGAAACTTCCACTGCCAACATAGGTTATTACACGGTGAGTTTCATTGTCGATGATGATAACGCTGGCATTACGGATATTGCTGAGCTTTTGCGTACGCACATAATCCTCCACCAGTTTTTCCATTTTCTGCTGGGTATTGAAATCAATGGTTGTTTGAATATTCACATCGCCACTTTGTTTCAGTTTGTAAGACAAGTGCGGCATTTGCTTAGAAACAACCAGACGTGTGGCTGTTAATGGTTCGGCCAATGCATCTTCAATTTCTTTTGCCGTGAAGATATTTTCTTTTGCAAAACGATTCAGCCATTTGTTACGTTGACGAACAATCTCCTCATTGTTTTTCCCCATAACCAATGTTGAAGGCCGGTTGGGAATGATGGAAAGTGCTGTAATCTCAGCTAGAGAAAGATGATTGGGATTTTTACCGAAGTACAGAATAGAAGCCGATTTTACTCCTTCTATATTACCGCCATAAGGAACAAGGTTGAGATAAAGTTGCAGGATTTCAGCCTTGCTGTATTTGAATTCCAGCTGTAAGGACCTGAACATTTCAATGAATTTGTTGGGAAGGCTTCTTCTCTTGGGTTCCAATGCTCTTGCCACCTGCATGGTAATGGTGCTGGCTCCCGAAGTGCGTTTCAGTTTGAACACATTCATGAACAATGCCCTGGCTACAGCAATGGGGTTAATGCCGAAATGATAGTAAAAGTATTTATCTTCTTTTTGCACAATGGTTTTTCGCAGCAGAGGAGAAATCTCTTCCAGTTCGGTTTTCATCCGCCATTTTTCGTCTTTGATTAAAAAGGCATGGATCACTTCTCCCTTATTATCGGTAATTAATGTAGAATATTCAATTTTATTGGGTAATGGGAAAAGCAGGTGCAAAATGAACAGAAGCAGAAAGCAGGCTGCAACAGTAATTCCTGTTGATTTCAATAGTTTAAGCCTGGAATATGTAAGTTTTTTTTCTTTCATTCGGGGTGTAAGATCAGGTATGCCATACCTCCAAGATATGGCATACCTATCAGCAGTTTAAAATATCATCTTAATTTTATCGTCAGCAATTACCATATACGCATTTGTATAAAAGGTTTGCTTATCAATACCCAGTAATTGAAACGCTAAGTCTTTATTACAAAGTGTTCCATTTCTGAAGCCACAGAAATCTTTGAAAGAAGAGTATATCCAATCTTCCATTTTACTAACCAGCCCTGCTTTCATTGGGTTTTGATGAATATAATGAAAACAGGTTTCGGAATAGTAAATGCTTCCATCACTTAAACATTTTGCTTTTGTATTCTGTTGAAATAAAGAGCCAGTAGTCGTATTCTGGATATTAATAGCTTTTGTATAGGTTTGAAGAAGGTTTCGGATACCTTCAGATAATACATTTCTTTCGGTAGTGCCAATACGTTTGGTCTGAGTTGTTCGTTCATCAGAATATATCTGAAAATGAAAGTGATTTGGCATGAGACAATAACTCAGAATCTCACAGTGAGGCAGAATGAATTTTCTTACTTTTTCAAGAAAGTAGGTATAGTTTTCAGGTTTGAAAAAAATCGGTTGTTTGTTATTTCCTCTATTATAGATATGATAGATTTGGTTAGCTTGAAATTCCATCACTTTTTTTTATAAAGTTAGGTGTTGTAAGGAATGCTCCCATAGGTATGCCATACCTTTTGCAGTGTTCCCAAAGAGTAATAATCTGGTTTAGGTATGGCATACGTCAAGATCATAGGTATGCCATACCTGTGTCGGTAAAACAAAAGGGTAACAACCAGATTGAGGTATGGCATACCTGATTTATAAAATATTTAATAAATACCTCTTGTTTATATGGTTCACTATGCATTAAATTCATGTTCAAATTCTCACTTCTTCAAATCTCTTCAACCTTCACCTTTATGCGTAGCTATCTACAACTGCTGGTTTTTACAGCAGCAGTCAGCCTATTAATATCCTGTAACAAAAACGCTGTAAAACTCAGTGAAACCAATGCCAAAGGCGAAGTGCCGCCACTGGGAAACCTCGTTTTCCGTTTCTCCAAACAATTAATGCCCGACTCCTTACTCAACCGCTGGGATTCCATTCCTTATGTTGAGTTTGAGCCAAAGATTACCGGAAGGTTTCGTTGGGAGCATGGTGATGAGTTGATCTTTTCGCCTTCGGCTCCATTAACTGCCGCAACTTCTTACACTGCTTCCGTAAGTAAGGAAGTACTTGCATTCAGCAAATTTGATAAGGTAACAGCAGATGATAAATTGGAATTTCATACGCCTGATCTGCAACTCGAAAACTCAAACATCACCTGGGTATTGCAGGATGATTCAAAGAACAAAGCCGTGCCGCAGGTTGATTTGTATTTCAATTACAGCGTCAGCCCGGTTGTATTAAAAGACAAACTGGAAGTAACAGTTGACGGTGTGAAAAAAGATTTTACCGTTCAAACGATCAATAACGATAAAAAAGTTTCTATCAGACTGCTCGATGTAAAAGCAGAAGATAAAGATTACAGCTCTGTTGTTACGCTTGCAAAAGGATTAGTGCCAGATGGGGGGAAGAACGGAACTAAAGAACCAATTGAAGAAAAGCTCAGCATCCCATCGCCTTATAATTTAATCATCTCGAATGTTGAGTCAAGACATGATGGGCTGTCTGCAACAGTTAAGGTATTTACTTCCCAGCAGGTAGTGGAAGAAAGTCTTGCATCATTTATTAAAATTAATCCTGTAACAAAGTATGCAGTTGAAGTGGAAGAGGATGGTTTCCTGATTACAGGAGATGCATTTGATGTACAGAAAACCTATGATCTTATTTTAACAAAAGGGTTGCGGGGAAAATTAGGCGGAACGTTGAAAGAAAACTACAGCGGAAATATTGCTTTTGGTGAACTGGAACCTGCTATCAGCTTTGCCAACAGCAAAGCCGTTTATCTTTCTTCTAATGGGCTGAAAAATATTGAAGTGAAAATCACCAATATGCCAAAGGTGAAGATTGTTGTGTCAAAAATTTATGAAAGTAATTTGCTGGCGGCCCATCGTTATGGTTATTATCCCAAAGAAAGTTCAGGTGGTGAAGATGAATATTATAATGAAGAAGGCGGCGATGCAACATTGGGCGATGTGATTTATGAAAAAGAAATCGATACCCGTTCTTTGCCCAAACTGGGAGTCAGCAGGTTATTTAATTTCAATATTGCTGATAAGGTAAATGATTTCAAAGGAATTTATCACATGGTTATCCGTTCAACAGAAGATTACTGGATTAAAGACAGCCGCTTTGTTTCATCAAGTGATATTGGATTGATTGCAAAAGAAGGAAAAGATAAAATGTTTGTGTTTACCAATTCCATTAAAACGGCTGAATCATTAAACGGAGTGAATGTAACAGTGTATGGCGCCAACAACCAGGTGTTGGGCATTGGTACAACGAATGGCGAAGGTGTTGCTGAAGTGGAATATGCCAGAAAAGAATTCAGCGGATTTAAACCTGCGATGGTGATTGCAAAAAGTGCTGACGATTTTAATTATCTGCCTTTTCATTCAACAAGAGTGAATACAAGCCGGTTTGAAGTAGGAGGTAAATCATATAATGCCAGTGGCATGGATGCATTTATTTATGCTGAACGTGATATTTACCGACCTGGTGAAAAAATAAATGCCAATATTTTACTAAGAAACAATGAATGGAAAAGCCCCGGCGAAATACCGGTGAAGTTTAAGTTCGTGATGCCCAACGGAAAAGAGCTGAAGAATTTCAGGAAGATGCTGAATGAACAGGGTTCAGCAGAAATATCAGTTGATTTGCCGCAGAGTGCCATCACCGGAAGTTACCAACTGGAATTATATTCAGGAAATGATGTATTGCTGAGTACAAAAACATTCAGCGTGGAAGAATTTGTGCCAGACAGAATTAAAGTAACTGCAGAATTAGGAAAACCATCTTTAGTAAGCGGTGATTCAACTTCACTCAAGATTAATGCAGTCAACTTTTTCGGACCACCTGCAGCTAATAGAAATTATGAAAGTGAAATACAATTTAAACAAACTTATTTCTCTCCTGCCAAATATGAGAAATTTGCTTTTGCATTAGCCAATCAGCAAACATTTTTTGATAAAGTGCTGAAGGAGGGAAAAACAGATGCCAATGGTAATGCAACCGAAGGGGTAAGTGTTCCTGCTATCTATAAAAATATGGGTTTGCTTACTGCCAATATTTATACAACTGTATTTGATGAAACAGGAAGACCGGTAAGCAAACTCACAACGGCTGATGTGTACACACAAAATGTATTTTACGGGTTGGGGTATGATGGATACAGTTATTATCCACTCAATCAAACAATTCAATTTCCAATAATAGCACTCAGCAAAGATGAGAAGGTAGTAAGTGCACAGGCAAATGTGCAGATCATTAAACATGAATACAGAACAGTGTTAAGTAAAAGTGGTTCGTATTTCCGTTATGATTCACAGCAGGAAGATGTTGTTATGCGAAATGATATGGTAACAGTAAGCGGAGAAAGTTTTAAATACAATTTCGTTCCCCGTAAACCGGGTAACTATGAAATACGCATTTATGCTCCCGGCGCAACAACCTATGTTAGCCGCAGTTTTTACAGTTACGGTTCATGGGGTGGCGATAACAGTTCCTTTGAAGTAAATACCGAAGGACAGATTGATATCGAACTCGACAAGAAAGATTATTTCACCGGAGAAAGTGCAAAGATTTTATTCAAAACTCCTTTCAGCGGAAGAATGCTGGTAACACTGGAAACAGATAAAGTAATTTCTTACCAATACATCAATGTTGACAAACGTTCAGCATCAATGGATCTTCCGTTAAGTGATACGCATCTGCCGAATGTATATGTAACAGCAACACTGATTAAGCCACATACAGTAAGTGATATTCCTTTAACAGTTGCTCATGGTTTTCAATCGTTGAAAGTTGATGCAAAGAACAGGAAGATTGATGTGCAGATTACCTCCGCCAAATCAGCAAGAAGCCGCACTCATCAGAAAGTAAAAATCAAAGCGGCTCCCAACAGTTATGTAACACTGTCTGCAGTTGATAACGGAGTGTTGCAGGTGAGCAATATGAAAACGCCTGATCCTTATGCATACTTCTATCAACGCAAAGCATTGGGTGTGGACGCATTTGATCTGTATCCGTTATTATTTCCTGAATTGCGTGCCAGGCTCAGCAGTACCGGTGGTGATGGAAGTGAAATGGATAAACGCAATAATCCAATGCCCAACAAACGGATTAAAATTGTGAGTTACTGGAGTGGTGTGAAACAGGCAAACGGAAATGGTGAAGCCAATTTTGAATTTGATGTGCCGCAGTTCAGTGGTGAAATAAGATTGATGGCTGTTGCATATAAAGATGACAGGTTTGGTGCAGCAGAAAATAATATGACAGTTGCTGATCCCATTGTCATCAGTACAGGATTGCCAAGATTTTTAAGTCCGGGTGATACAGTACTTGTACCTGTTACACTCAGCAATACAACTAAAAATGCAACACTTGCAAAAGTGCATCTGAAAGTTAGCGGGCCGTTAACGGTAGTAGGAGTTGCTGATCAGCAGACAAATTTATCGGCCAATGCAGAAAACAGGGCTGTGTTTAAAGTAGTGGCACAGCAACGCATTGATTCAGGAACCATCCGTGTGGAAGTAAATGCAATGGGTGAAAAATTCTTTGATGAAACACAGATTACTGTGCGTCCTCCATCAACTCTGCAAAAAGAAAGTGGCAGTGGAAGTATTGTCGGCGGATCATCACAAAATATTTCAATACCTGTTAACAGGTTCATGCAGGGCAGTACAGATTACCAACTCGTAGTAAGTAAATCACCTGCATTGGAGTTGGGCGAGCAGTTGAATTATTTAGTACAGTATCCTTATGGATGTACAGAGCAAACGGTTTCGGCTGCATTTCCTCAATTGTATTTTGCTGATCTGGCTGATGCGATGAAGAAAAACAAATCATCTGCTTCAACCTCTGTTTACAATATGAATGAAGCCATCCGCAAAATTAAAATGCGACAGTTGTATAATGGCTCTGTTACATTATGGGATGGTGAAGGAACTGCAAGTTGGTGGACAACCGTTTATGCAGCGCATTTCTTACTGGAAGCACGAAAGGCTGGGTATGATGTTGACAACAGTCTGGTTGAAACCATGCTTGGTTATCTCATCACCCGGTTAAAAACAAAAGAAACCATTGACTATTATTATAACCGAACCTTCAATAAAAAGATCGCTCCAAAAGAAGTAACCTACAGTTTGTATGTACTTGCACTGGCTAACCGTTCGCAGGTAAGTGTAATGAATTATTATAAGGCCAATCAGCAAATGCTTGCACTCGACAGCCGTTATTTGCTTGCTGCTGCGTATGCATTGAGTGGCGATAAGAAATCCTTTACTTCTATGCTGCCTTCTTCTTTTACAGGAGAAGTAAGTGTTGCACAAACAGGAGGAAGCTTTTACAGTGATGTACGGGATGAAGCGATTGCTTTGAATGTATTGATTGACGTTGATCCCGGCAATGCTCAGGTTCCGTTGATGGCAAAACATGTTTCTGCATATTTGAAACAGCGCCAGTGGTTAAGCACACAGGAACGTTCTTTTGGTTTTCTTGCATTAGGGAAGCTGGCACGCACTGCAGCAAAAAGTACAGTTACTGCCGAAGTGAAAGTGAATGGTAAGACAGTTGGAAAATTAAACGGAACCGATCTGAAACTTTCAGCAAAAGAATTAGGCGGAGCCAATATTGATGTTGTTACAAAGGGCAGCGGACGTTTGTATTATTACTGGGTGGCTGAAGGTGTAAGTGCTACTGGTGCATACAAAGAAGAAGACAGTTATATCAAAGTTCGCCGGCAATTCTACAGCCGCACAGGTCAGCTGATTAATGGCGGAAGTTTTCAGCAAAATGATTTAGTGATTGTGAAAGTAACGATTGAAAAAAGTTTTGCAACAACAGTTGAGAATATTGTGATCACAGATATACTGCCGGCGGGATTTGAAATTGAAAATCCACGCACCAAAGAAATTCCGGGAATGGATTGGATCAAAGATGGATCAACACCAACAGCATTGGATGTTCGTGACGACCGGATTCATTTGTTTGTTGATTTAAACAGCGGGAAGCAGAGTTACTATTATGCAGTAAGGGCCGTATCACCCGGTTTATACCGTATGGGGCCTGTAAGTGCCGATGCGATGTATAATGGCGAATATCATTCTTATCATGGTGCTGGGGTGGTAGAAGTGAAGCAGTAATTCCGTCTGACGCCTCGTCTGACGGATATTAAATAGTGCAGGTATGCCATACTTCCATAGTATGGCATACCTGTTTATGATTTGATGAAGTATAAACCAGGGATGAGCCGATGACTGTTCACCCGAAGGGTGACTGATCATCACATATAATTTTAAGGGTGGTCTGCAAGGCCCTATTCAGAAAGTTGTGCAGTCATCCGCCAAATGGCGGATGAGCGGACAACATCTACTTACGTTTAGTTGCAACTTCATGATAAGCCGTTGTTAACACATCTGTGAGCAACGGCTTTTTTATTTTATCAAGAGCAACGAGTGTCCATCCCTGTTTGCCCCATTTGTTGGGAACAGGATAAATGATTTCTTTGTCAATCAAACAAAAAATATCCTGATCAGTAGCAGAAAGCTTTACACAAGCTAACTTCTTCTGTTTATCTAACGTAGCAAATATTTTTTTCTTTATCCGGAACGATTTTTTTTCAAAATGCGGCTCCTCCGTTGCTTCCGGAAAGGAAAGTGATAATTGGCGAAAGGTTTCAAGTGAAATCATAGGATAAGATAATAATTGCAGTTGATATTTAAAATGAATACCGGTAACCTTTCAATTAGGCTGTGCGTCTAACTGTTAAAATGTGTTTAATGGTTGCAGTCATTGTTTGCTGGTATAAGACTATACAGCAGTTGATTTATTTTTGAATTGGAATTAAACCTTATGTCATCATCATTTCCTGTTAAGCTGTTATTTGCGGCGGTTAGTATATTGGCTGCTGTTGATGGTATGACGCAATCTCAAGCCGGAAAAGATACTTCAAAGACGGTATTATCTTATGGCAGTGATGCAGCTTACCAGCAATCAGGGTTTGATAATGATCCGGTTGTTGTAACAGATACAGTTGATTTTATTATCCCCTTCAGCCGTGCAGGCAATCTTATTCTTATTAAAGCCAAAGCCGATAATATTGAAGGCAGCTTTATTCTTGATACCGGTGCACCGGGTTTAATACTGAACATGACTTACTTCAGGGATTATCCCTATATGGAACCAAGTCATGGCGAGCAGAGTGGTGGCATTACCGGTTCAGTAGCTGATAACGGACGTACAGAAGTAAAGAAGTTTTCATTTGGTGCAGTGAGTTATTATAAAGTAACAGCCGACCGTATCAATCTCGGGCATATTGAAAACAGTAAGGGGATCAAAATTTTTGGTTTACTGGGTGTACAGTTGTTTAAACAGTTTGAAATGATTATTGATTATGAAAACAATGAGATTCACCTTCATCATATCACAAAAAAAGATGGTAAGAATTATCAGAACAGGATGCTGAACGATACAGCAGCTTATTCTGTTTTCCCCATTACACTGGTTGATAATAAGATTCTCACATTTGGAAAAGTAGGCAATAAAAAACTCACCTTCCTGGTTGATACAGGAGCTGAATCAAATGTAATCGACAGCCGATTGTCTGAAAGTGTGCTCGGCAATGTAGTGATCACCAAACGTATTACTCTCAATGGTGCAGGCAATTCAAAAGTGGATGCCTTGTATGGCGATATAAGTAATCTCAAAATTGGTGACCGTGATATTTCCAGGATGCCTGTATTGGTAACAAATCTCGCCAAAATGTGTTTTTCATATGAGCGTTGCTTAGATGGAATGCTTGGATTTGATTTTCTGTCGATGCACAAAATTGGGTTTAACTTTGTAAAGCGTAAAATGTATATATGGAAGTAAAACGTAACATCATTTTCTTCAGAAAGCTTGTGCAACAACTGTTGCCGGCTTTGCTGTTGCTGTTGGTTACGTTCAACGTTCATGCACAACCGCCGGTAAAAGCATTTGTGGTGAAGAACGGGCATATTTACATTACACTCAGCAAAAATTTACCACAGACTTCGCTCGACAGCTTTATTGTAAAGTATGATCTGCAGGAGCTGGACCTGAAAACATTTCTGAAAACCAACCGCCCCGATTCATTACTGAAACTCGGGTGGCAGGTTCAGTTGAACAATGGCGAAATGCTGGTGCTGAGCAAATCCATGCAGCCGGTAGAAAAAATTAATGATCCGGTTGAAAAGATCATGTTTTCACTGAAAACTTATCTTGGGTTAAACGGAACCGCCAACAAGGAACCGATGTATGGATATAACCGCTTCATACGGAAATATCCGTTTGCAGTAAAAGATTCACTGGTCACTTTCTTTTTACGCAATAATAAAAAGGCCCGCAAAGTGATGCTGGCAGGTACATTCAACAAATGGGATCCCAATGCATTTGCTATGCAGCAGGTTGACAGTGGATGGATTGGAGTAGTAAAACTAGGCAGTGGCAAACATTATTATAAGTTTGTTGTGGATGATAAATGGACAGTGGATACAGATAACCGGATTGTTGAAAATGATGGCGAGGGGAACGATAACTCTGTGTATTATAAAACCAATATAGTGTTTGCACTGTCAGGCAATACACAGGTAAAAAAAATGATGGTAGCTGGCAGTTTTAATAACTGGCAACCTGACGAAATTGCTTTGGAGAGGACAACCTATGGTTGGGAAAAACCGGTATACCTGGCACCAGGTACACACACTTATCGTTTTGTTGCTGATGGACGCTGGTTTGCTGATCCTGCTAATCCTGAACGTTTTTATAATGAGTTTAATGAATACAATTCTGTAAAAACAGTTGGTGAGCCTTACCTGTTTTCTGTGAAAGGATTTCCTGCTGCAAAGAAAGTAATGCTGATGGGATCGTTTAACCAATGGCGTAATTATGAACTGCCGATGAAAAAAACAAACAGCGGATGGGAACTGCCTTATGTATTGGGACATGGAAATTATGAGTACAATTATGAAGTGGATGGGAAAAAAATAATTGATCCGGCAACTGGTAAAGAAGCAGCTAATCAGGTGCTCGTAATAGCACCGAATCAAACCTTCCGGTTAAAAGGATTTGCCAATGCTAAAACAGTTTACTTAGCTGGTGATTTCAATAACTGGTCGCCCAATAGTTTTCCGATGAAGCGGGTGGGAGATGAGTGGGTAATACAGCAGCATCTTGCTCCCGGCAAGCATGTGTATAAATTTGTAGTGGATGGAAAATGGATTGTTGACCCTGCCAATAAATTAAGAGAGCCGAATGAATTTAATGAAGAAAATTCAGTGATCTGGATGAAAGAGCCGGATTAAAAAATCAGCAAATATTTATTTCTCAAATGATGTTGTTGTATTGCTGCGCATAGTATGGCTTGTTTCAAACGGCAATACAACAACATCGTATTCTTATTTTAATGCTGTGGGTGCGTTTTTGAAATGCTTATACTTTCCCAGTAGTCTGCCGATAAAATATGTAACAGGGAGAATGACTTTTTTTACAAAGCCTGGCAGCTCCGCCATATCAAACTCAGATGCATAACGTGTTATGAGGTAAGCACCATCAAACATTTCCGGCTGACCTTTACCTGATTTATTTTGTGCAGCAAAGATGGAAGAAAGAAAGAAGATGATATTGTTAGCCGGTTGTATATAACCCTTGCAGCGAAGTTCATCCTGCCCGGCATTCCAGAAACGATGAGCTACGCCCCGCTTAAAAAGAACCGTTTCACCTTCATCTGCAAATTGTGCAGCTTCACCCTGTATTTGATAACCGATACGTCCTTTCGTAACGGTTAAGCATTCATCCTGTAACCAATGAGTATGCATCACAGGACCGAATCCCGGAGTGATTACAGAATTTTCAACGATTAATTTTTCACCCTCGTCTGATTGTTCCAACGATTGAAAGATTAGTGTTTCTCCAAGACAATTTTCAATTCTGTGCGGAAGAGTGTATTTCATTTTATTAATTTTCATCAAAACTAGATGGTTTTGAACGCTGCCGAAATACAACATGAACAGATAAGCCCAAAGAAGAGATGAATTGTTACAATTGTTTCATGAACGGGAATTGAATGTGTTGAATTGGAGAAATGCCTGCTATTCTTACCTGCAACGGAAGATGCAGCGACGCAATGTGGCGATGCATAAAAGGGTGGTGAAGATATGAGCTGGGATGTTGGAAGAAGAAGGCTTTCTTATTTTCCCATTACATAATTTAATCCGCCGAGAATATGCTTCAGGAAATTTTCTTCACTGTACGATTCTTCTGTATGGCCTAAGGCTGTATAAAAACTTCTGCCACCATCATACTCATGGTACCAGGACATGGAATGATGATCCGGTTCTGTTCCGCCTTGATAGCTTTTTTCATCAATGGTGAGCAACACTTTTACATCATTGTTTCTGTTTTTGAAATTGTACCATTCATCGAAGCGTTCCCATGGTTGCGGCAGATGTTTGGTTGACAGATGAGTTGCATCGGTTACATGCAAGGTTGCTTTCTGCGGTTTGGGGTGACTGGCAAAATTTGCACCCACTAATTTGCAGAACCAGGGCCAGCTGTATTCAGTATCGGTTGCTGAATGAATACCCACAAAACCTTTTCCTGAACGGATATACTGTTCAAATGCTTCCTGCTGTTCTTTGTTGAGTACATCGCCGGTTGTATTTAAAAACACAACCACAGCATAACTGCTGAGTGTTTTAGTATTGAAGTAAGTGGAATCTTCTGTTGTATCCACAGCAAAATTGTTTTCCTTACCAAGTTTCAGCAGGGCTTCTTTTCCCTCTTTGATGGATGCATGCCTGTAACCGGCTGTTTTAGAAAACACAAGGATCTTTTTCTTTTTCATATCAGCAGTTGAGTTGAATAAAAAGAAAGGCAATGCAATAAGGGCGAGCAGGATGAAATGATTTTTATTCATGAGAGTAAACTTAATGCATTTTTTGATTCAGTAGATACTGGTTGGTTATTTGCAGTTTCGGTTGGGAGGGATAGCGACTGATAAGAAAATGTGCTGGTGATTTGTTGTCGAACAGAATTATTTTAATTGTGTCGAGGTGGTTTATTCTTTGACATTGATGGGTAATTTCTGAAAATAGTTTAATGGTTGATTATTGAAATCCCAAAATTTTTAGTAAATTTAGTTTTGTTTTTAGTTACATTTGCAAAACCAATCCATTAAATGAGTTACATTAGTTTGATTAACAATCTTTTAGTACCCAAAATTACCGAGAAGGCACTTGTGTTGGACTTGTTTGCCGGATGCGGTGGCTTGTCCCTTGGATTTGAAGCCGCAGGTTTCAAAACGATAGGTTATGAAATGAATCCTGATGCATCAGCAACCTATAACGCCAATCTTAAAGGCGAGTGTTTTGTTGAAAAGCTTACGCTTGATTTTGAATATCCCAACGCACAAATTGTAATTGGAGGGCCACCTTGTCAACCATTTAGTGTAGGTGGCAACCAAAATGGAATCAATGATTCCAGAAACGGGTTCCCTTTTTTTTTAGATGCAATAAAAAAAGTTAAGCCGAAAGTATTTATGTTTGAAAATGTACGAGGCTTACTTTATACTAATAAATGGTATCTTGAGTTAATCATTGAAGAGTTAGAAAGTTTAGGTTACAAAACAAGTTGTCAGCTTCTGAACGCCGTAAATTACGGAGTGCCTCAAAACAGAGAAAGACTTTTTTTAGTTGGCCATAATTCAGAGTTTGAATTTCCAGAGCCTGAAACTAAAAAAAATACTGTAAGTGATGCAATTGGAGATTTGATGACAACAATTCCTGAAGAAAGCAAATTTTTGACTGCCTCACAAAATGTTTACATTGCCAACTACGAGAGAGCATCAAAGTGTATTAATCCAAGAGATTTGTACGCTGATAGACCAGCTCGTACACTGACATGCAGAAATCTGTCTGCTGCAACGGGTGATATGCAAAGAGTAAAACTTCCCGATGGAAAGCGTCGCAGATTACTTATAAGAGAAGCAGCAAGGTTGCAAAGTTTTCCAGATAATTTTGAATTTACTGGTGCAGAAACAAGTAAATTTTATCAGATTGGAAATGCTGTTCCTCCACTTTTGGCTTACAAGATGGCTATTGCAGTAAAGGATTGTTACAATAATAAAACTAAAGTAAAAACGAAACAGTTGCAGTTCGTTTAGCCAATAAAACTTATGGTTGATTATCTTAAAAAGTCTAAAAAATCAGAAAATACCAAAAGACTTATTAATGAGGCTCTTGATATTCTTCAAAGCGTAGGTATTCCATTTTCAGGTAAAAGGGAACGTGGCCTTGAAAGTATGGCAATGGCTTTTCTTGCTGTTGCTGGTGTAAAAAAGTCATGGAAAGAAGCACAAGGACAAAACGAACATAGGCACATCAAAACAAGGGATATTATTAAGTTCATAAATGAACACTATGAAGAAACAATTTCACCAGGTTCTTATGATGATGTTAGAAGAAAGCATTTAAAGCTTCTTGTCCTTGCTGATTTAGTGTTGAATAGTGCAGATAATCCTAGTGCAGCACCAAATGACCCAACTCGTGGCTACACTCTGAGCGGTGAGTTTAAGTCGCTTATTACTAATTATGGAACAGAAGATTGGTCAATAAAGCAAAAACTGTTTACTAAAAACCGACCAACCCTCAATGAAATATTGCAGCGTAAAAGAGACATGCCTAAAGTAAAAGTAACCTTACCATCAGGTCATATTTTAGACTTTTCAAGAGGCGGACATAATCAACTACAAAGAGAAATTATTGAAGAATTTCTACCTCGCTTTGGTGCTGGTTGTACTATATTGTATGTGGGAGATGCAACTGACAAGTATCTGTTAAGAAACGATGATAAATTAATGAAGCTTGGATTTTTTGAATTAACGCATGACTCTTTACCTGATATAGTTGCATACAACGAAGAAAAGAATTGGCTGTTTCTTATTGAAGCATTTTTTACATCTGGCCCGATGAGTGAAGAACGAATATTAGAACTTAAAAAGGCATTGAAAGACTGTACCGCTGATTTAATTTTTGTTACTGCCTTCACATCTAAAAATGATTTCCGAAAAAATATTGCAGATATAGGTTGGGAAACAGAAGTTTGGACAGCTGATAACGCTGACCATTTAATTCACTTCAATGGCGGTAAATTTTTAGGTCCTTATACTTCACAGAAATAATTTTTAGCTCTTATGCAGGTTTGGTCTGTGTCCAGCTTTGTGAACCTGTAAATGTGCCACCCCCCGGTCGGCTCTTCACAAACTAGAAAGATTAAATTCCTACTAACTTCTCAAAATCTTCTCCATTTTTTTCCCTTTGGCTAATTCGTCAATCAGTTTATCCATATACCTGATTTTCTGCATCAGCTTATCTTCAATTTCTTCCACACGGTAACCGCAAATTACACCGGTAATTTTTGATACATTTTTATTCAGTTGAGGTGCCTGGTCAAAAAAGATTTCAAAATCAACTTTTGTATCAATTTGCTTTTGTAATTGCAGTAGGGTATACCCGGTCAACCAGCAAATGATGATATCAACCTCTTCTTTTGTGCGCCCTTTCTTTTCCACTTTCTGAATATAATGCGGATAAACACCGGCAAATGAAGATGTAAATATTCTATGCTTTTCCATCGCTCAATATGAATTAGTTTTTTTAAAGATTAGTCCAATATTAGCAGCGGCATTATTGAATTATTTATTTCGCTTCTCCGCCAACTATTTTGTCCTACTCAATCAATGGGTTCCCATAGTTGAATTTTGTTTCCTTCTGCATCAAGGATATGGATAAATTTACCGTAGTCGTAAGTTTCAATAGTGTCCACAATGGTTACACCGTTCTTTTTTAGTTCTTCAACAAGTGCTTCCAGGTTTTCAACCCTGTAATTAATCATAAAGTCTTTTGTTGAAGGTTCAAAGTATTTGGTCGTTTCGGGAAAAGGAGTCCATTGTGTTTGTGCTTTCTTTGTACTGTCTGCACCTTCATACCACTCAAAAGTTGCCCCATAGGGGTTTGTGTTTAAACCAAGATTTTCCTTGTACCACTCTGTCATTTTTTTTGGGTCTTTGCATTTGAAGAAAACGCCGCCAATGCCTGTTACTTTTTTCATTTTTGTATTTTTTTTGTTAGATAGTATTGTAGTAAAAGCGGAACCTGAAAGAAAAGATGCTGCAATAACTAAAACTAT
>JANOIQ010000014.1:0-4871 GCA_031407835.1 Chitinophagaceae bacterium | reverse complement strand
TTTTTCAATTCCCTTATCTTTGCGGCGGCAGGTCTTGCACGACCAGCTCCTGCTGAACTCCCCCAGGGTGGGAACGCAGCAAGGGTAAGCGGTTGTAGCGGTGCGATGTAAGTAACCTGCCATTTTTTTCTTTTTTTGAAGATGCCCCTAAACAAACAGATCATTTACAATCTTCAAAAACAATTAAACTCCTGTAATGAAATTTTTTATCGACACGGCCAACCTGGCCCAAATTAAAGAAGCAAACGAATTTGGAATCTTAGATGGTGTAACCACCAACCCTTCCCTGATGGCTAAAGAAGGCATCAAAGGAACAGAAGCAGTGATGCAACATTACAAAACCATTTGTGAAATGGTTGATGGCGACATAAGTGCCGAAGTGATCAGTACCGATTTTGCCGGTATTGTGGAAGAAGGTAAAAAACTGGCGGCTATCCATCCGAATATTGTGGTGAAAGTTCCGATGATCAGGGATGGTATCAAAGCATTAAAATGGTTCAGCGATAACGGCATCAAAACCAACTGTACATTAGTATTCAGTGCCGGCCAGGCAATTCTTGCTGCTAAAGCAGGTGCTACGTATGTATCTCCGTTTATTGGCCGTATTGACGATGGTTGCTGGGATGGCATGGAACTGATTGGACAGATCAACAATATTTATTCATTACAGGGTTTCGAAACACAGATTCTCGCAGCTTCTATCCGCACTCCGTTGCATATTGTGCAGGCAGCTGAAATGGGTGCTGATGTTTGTACCTGTCCGTTGGATTCAATTCTTGGATTATTAAAACATCCGTTAACTGATCTCGGACTTGCGAAGTTCTTAGAAGATGCGAAGAAGTTTCAGTAATTAATTTTTAATAGATAATGGAAAGCTGTTGAATGATGTTCAACAGCTTTTTTATTTTAGGTAATAAGCAACGAATGTTAATGATGCTTTCAATTGTTGAATGATGTTGTCACCTAGAAATCAAGAAGTCATTCCGAATTCGAACAACTTGTTATTGAAATTCTCTTTTTTCTCCTTTCCCTCTTAATTCTCTTAGGCCACTCTTCTTTCTTTGCGCCTTTGTGTCTTAGCGGTCAATCATCTCACATCCACCAAAAAACTTCCCAAATCAACCACCTCTCCCTCTCCCATTTTAAACTGTTCCAGGTCTTCAAGGCTTAATTCTTCCAACACTTTGGTTGTATAAACAGGTTTGTGATCTTTTAGTATGATAAAATAAAAATCCGGACGGGTTTCTTTAAAGGCAGAATCATTCACAAACGAATCATGCGCAAAGGCAATGCGGATATGACCTTCAGCATCCAGCCGGCTTTCACCGAGGTAATCATCATCAGCAATATCACGGTCGTACAAGCGAACAGTATAATCATCACCCGTCAATCCTTTGTCTTCTCCTTTTTCAATAAAGCGGGCAATCACTACAAGGTCGGGTTCTTTGTTAAGGGTAAAATCACTCATGGTCTTCAGTTTGGTGTTTAGAATTATTTCAAGTTAAAGCAATTTATGAATCAGAGCAAAACAAAAGGCACAAAGCTGTTATACTTTGTGCCTTAATTATGATTAATTGTTTTAAATATTGCTGATAGGTATTCAAAAGCTGAGGTGGAAGAACTAAACGCTTATCCTTGCTTAACTGTACCGCCTCCTCTCTACCGGAAAGGTAACTGAGCAAAGCGAAAGTTAAGAACGCAGTTCGGGGAGGTGAGGCTTTTTATTCATCCAGTTTCAATACCGCTAAAAATGCTTCCTGCGGTATTTCCACATTACCAATTTGACGCATACGTTTCTTACCTTCTTTCTGCTTTTCCAATAATTTACGTTTACGGCTGATATCACCACCATAACATTTGGCAGTAACATCTTTCCGCATGGCGCTGATAGTTTCACGGGCAACAACCTTGGCACCAATAGCAGCCTGTATCGCAATCTGAAACTGCTGACGGGGAACCAACTCTTTCAACTTTTCACAAAGCTTGCGCCCAAATTCCTGACCACGGCTGCGGTGAATCAAAGCACTCAAGGCATCCACCTTATCTCCATTCAATAAGATGTCCATCTTCACAATGTCTGCATCACGGTAACCAATGGGATGATAGTCAAACGACGCATAACCACGGGTTTGTGATTTCAACTTATCATAAAAATCAAATACGATTTCAGTCAACGGCATTTCAAACATCAGCTCCACACGGGTTGGTGTTAGGTAATGCTGATTGATGAGAATACCACGTTTGCCCAAACAAAGCGTCATGATATTACCGATATAATCTGGTTTGCTGATGATCTGTGCTTTGATGAAGGGTTCTTCAATCCTGTCCATTGCAGTAGGATCGGGCATTTGCGCCGGATTGTTCACCTGTATCTTTTCACCCCTCGTGGTGTACGCAATAAAACTTACGTTGGGTACAGTGGTGATCACTGTTTGATTATACTCTCTCTCCAAACGTTCCTGGATAATTTCCATGTGCAGCAAACCGAGGAAGCCGCAACGGAAACCAAAACCAAGTGCCTGAGATGTTTCCAGTTCAAAAGTCAATGACGCATCGTTTAACTGCAGTTTATCCATGCAATCACGCAGTTCTTCAAAATCTTCTGTTGCAATAGGAAAGATGCCGGCAAATACCATCGGCTTCACTTCCTGAAAACCCTGAATCGGTTCCTGTGTAGGATTGGCAGCAAGCGTAATGGTATCACCCACTTTCACCTCTTTGGCATTCTTTACACCGGTAATGATATAACCCACATCGCCGCAGGTTACTTCCTTCTTCTCCGTCATCTTTAGTTTTAAAATACCAACTTCACTTGCTTCATATTCCTGTCCGGTACTTACAAATTTTACCTTATCTCCTTTTTTGATTCGTCCGTTTCTAATGCGGTAATACACAATCACACCACGAAAACTGTTGAACACACTGTCGAAGATCAATGCCTGCAATGGAGCATCAGGCTTTCCTTTTGGTGCAGGAATCCGTTTCACAATGGCTTCCAGTATTTCTTCAATTCCAATGCCTGCACGACCGCTGGCTAGTAAAATATCTTCGGGTTTGCAGCCGATCAGATCAATGATCTGGTCTTTCACCTCTTCAATCATGGCTCCGTCCATATCAATCTTGTTGATCACGGGAATGATCTCGAGATCGTTATCGATGGCCAAATATAAATTGGAAATGGTTTGTGCCTGGATGCCCTGAGCCGCATCAACCAGCAGTAATGCACCTTCACAGGCTGCCAAAGCACGACTCACTTCATAACTAAAATCAACGTGGCCGGGTGTATCAATGAGGTTGAGGATATATTCCTGTCCGTCTTTGTGTTTGTAATTGATCTGGATGGCGTGGCTTTTAATGGTAATGCCTTTCTCCCGTTCCAGATCCATATCATCCAGCACCTGGTCCATCATATCACGGTCGCTGATGGTGCCGGTGCTTTGTAATAAACGGTCGGCCAGGGTACTTTTTCCGTGGTCAATATGCGCAATGATGCAAAAATTTCTAATATTCTTCATTCAATTTCCTCCATTTTCGAAGGCGGGCAAAGGTAACGAAAAACAGCGAGTGGAAACGAGTGAATACTCGTTGGGGATAAAGACGGAAAAGGCAATGATGTTACGGGCTTTTGAAGCAACGAGGGGCTTCGGTTGTGTCACTCATGCAGACGCTTTAGGTCAGCATCCCGACCAAAACGTCGGGACTTGTACGTTCTGTAATTTTATGCAGCAAATTGTCTGAACCGTGATTTTTAAGATTAATGAGATTTGCAGGATGAGAAAAGAAAAGTTGGCAAATTGCCAACTTTTGCCTAATTTGCACTAAGCCCCAAATATAGTAGTCGATTCAAATTTAAATGAATCAATAGAAGCAAGGGTTAACGATTGCCATGTGTTTAACATGAATCAAACGATTCTTGTTCTATTGATTTTCTCATTTAAATCTAAAAAAATGACAATTATCTATTTGGAAAAAATAAACCATTTTGCAAAAAAACACGCAAATGCAAGAAAAAGCCTTGAAACATGGCGGTTTGTAACAGCTAATGCAAATTGGAACAAGAAACAGGACGTATTAGTTGATTTTCCAAAAGCGAAGATGATCGCCAACAACAGAGCAAGATTTGAAATTGTTCACAACAGCTATCGCCTTATTGCGTTAATAGATTATGATGACCAGATCGTTCAAATTCGTTTTATTGGTACTCATACTGAATACGACCGAATTGACCCATCAACTATCTAAATTATTACTATTATGAAACAATGGTTCCTTATTGAAACAAAAGCTGAATATGAAAAAGCTATTGAACGTTTCGAACAGGTACATACTGCTAAAAAAGGAACAGAAGATCATAAAGAGAAAATGCTGCTTTCCTTTCTCATTAATCAATACGAAGAAAAACAATGGAATATCCCTCCTGTTGATCCTATTGAAATGATTAAAGTACGAATGGAAGATTTTGGCTATACCGCTACTGATCTTGCTAATGAATATGGCGACAAAGGAACCATTAGTAAAGTATTAAACTACAAACAACCTTTATCGCTTACGATGATCCGAAAATTCAGTAAGCTATTGCGTATACCAACTGATGCATTAACGAAAGAATATAAGTTACAAGTATAAGCAGCTTGACACCTTTATGCTGATGACAGCTTTCAGTTACAGTATCTGAAATAAAATTACATCTGCAATTTCCAGGATTTCTTATCTTAAAAGAAAAAAAGATATATGCGTTATTCTATTTTCTTCCTGCTGTTATTGGTCACTTCCTGTTCACAAAAACATACAG
This sequence comes from Chitinophagaceae bacterium, assembly GCA_031407835.1. Classification (GTDB taxonomy): domain Bacteria; phylum Bacteroidota; class Bacteroidia; order Chitinophagales; family Chitinophagaceae; genus Lacibacter. The sequence goes on along the minus strand of JANOIQ010000014.1, from coordinate 79 downwards.
TGAATAATCAACAGGAACAGGCAATAAAAGAAATTGAAGCTGCTGAAATTGCTTTTGCACAAATGGCAAAAGAGAAAGG
>JANOIQ010000001.1:0-1812 GCA_031407835.1 Chitinophagaceae bacterium | reverse complement strand
CGGCCATTGCAATACATTTTCAAGTGTGTCTTTTGTTGTATTGTCTCTTACCCTGCGTCCCGGTGAAAAAATAACTATTGGAGGATTAGATGAAAAGAGATTAAAAAAACTAAACGGACTTAGGTTCACGTTTCCTTCTTTATCAATGGTTGATGCAAAGGCAATCGGTCGTGGTGCAATTGCATGCTGTAACCAGCCTTGTCTTTGCATTGGAGAAAGTTCTTGTAAATCTACTATCACAGTTATGAGTTAAAGGTTATGAGATACGGGTTATTTACACCCTGCTACTTTTTAGATCGTGTCTTTTCTTCGGCTACCCGTATTCTTACTTTTTTCATCAACTCGCCAATCTGGCTGCTCAACACTCTTGATTCATCACACAAAGCAATTCCTTCTTTTTCTTCAAGAATGTTTATACGCTGAATAAATCTTAGTTTATTTCTAATTTCGCCACATGATCCTTTTGCAATTCGAAGAAATCTATAAAAGTCAGGATTGTTATTATATTCAAAGCCTTCTGCAATATTATCTGAAACCGAAAGTGCTGCACTTCGCAGTTGATCCTTCAAACTAAAGTCTTTTTGAATAAACTTGTTTGATTCGGCAAGTTTATAAATTTTCGCTGCGAGCTCCTGTGCTTTTTGCCAAATGACTAAGTCTTCGAAGCATTTAATTTTAGCGTTCATTATACAGTATTTTAGGTTAACAGAATTTACAAAGAAAATCAGGCTGGCTGAATTATGCAACTCTTACCCTGTAACCTTTAACTCATAACTTCTTCCTCTCCAAAATCGAAAAGTCATCTTCATCTCTTACAATGGTATTACTCAATTTTCCCAACGCATCAATTTCCATTTCCACCACATCGCCTTCCTGCAACCATTGTTCTTTATAGTCGGGATCGTTAAGTCTGCCTGTACCGTTTATTTCTAAAAAACATCCGGTTCCTACTGTACCGCTGCCAATCACATCACCGGGGTAGAGATCAACACCATAACTGGCACGTTCAATCAATTCAGCAAAGGTCCAATCCATATCTGCCATATTTCCACTGCTCACCTGTACTTTGTTTACAAAACATTTCATATTCAGATTCCAGTTGAGCCCAACATGATTTTCTTTTGCAGGTACAACATATTGTTCCAGTTCATCTAATGTTACTAACCAGGGGCCAATAGCTGTTGAAAAATCTTTTCCTTTTGCCGGGCCAAGATTCAGCAGCATTTCTTCTCCCTGCAAACGTCTTGCACTGAGATCATTCATAATCATCAATCCTCCAATATATGCATCCGCTTCTTCGGCACGGATATTACGTCCCTGTTTACAGATAACAATAGCAACCTCCAGTTCAAAATCAAGTTTCTCCAAATGATCAGGCATACATTTTACTTCGCCCGGGCCTTGTATACTATGATGGTTGGTAAAATAAAAGATGGGATATTGATCAAACTCCGGAATCATTTCAACTTTGCGGCTTTTTCTTGCTGCTTCTACATGCTGTCGAAAAGCATAGCCATCCCTGCAACTGGTGGGCAAGGGAACAGGTGCCAGTAATTGTACATCTTCAATCCTTTGTATTCCTCTTGGCATCATCCTGCCTTCTTCCAATGAACTTAACCCTTTCAAAGCAACAGGCAGGTAATCTTCCCAGTAACTTAAAAACATATTCATACTTGTTGGAAGATCAGGATGAAGTGTATCAATATCATAAACCAATCCATCAACAACAGCACCCAGTTGTTCATGCTCTTCTTTGAGATAAGAAACTAATTTCATACAGTTAAATTTGAATCTGCCAAAGGTAGAGAAAAC
>JANOIQ010000607.1:0-7435 GCA_031407835.1 Chitinophagaceae bacterium | reverse complement strand
GGAGAAACACAACGCAAAGAAGTAAGAGAACAGGTACAGAAATTATTAGCATCTTCCCAAATTGTATATGGCAGCCTTGATAGCGTGAAAGTTGTTGATGCAGATGCAAACAAAGGATCATTTCTTTCTCCCATATTATTAAAAAATGAATTGCCCTGGGCTTCAGCCGAGGTGCATGAAGTGGAAGCCTTTGGTCCGGTGAGTACAATTATGCCGTATAAAACAATCGATGAAGCAATTGCTCTAAGTAAACTTGGAAAGGGAAGTTTGTGTTCATCAATTGTAACTGCCAATGATAAAATTGCAAAACAGTATGTAATTGCTGCAGCAACACATCATGGTCGCATCCTCGTATTGAATAATGAGTGTGCAAAGGAAAGTACAGGGCATGGCTCACCATTGCCATTATTGGTTCATGGCGGCCCCGGTCGTGCTGGCGGTGGTGAAGAGATGGGTGGATTGCGTGGGGTAAAACATTATCTGCAACGAACCGCCATACAGGGTTCGCCAACAACTATTACAGCCATCACCAATGTATATCAGCCAAATGCCAACGGGAAATATTCCGGGAAGCATCCATTCAAAAAGTATTTTGAAGAGTTGGTAATAGGTGATCAGATCATCACTGAAAAAAGGACTATCACCAGTGAAGACATTAACCGGTTTGCTGATTTGAGTGGAGATCATTTCTATGCACATATTAAAACGACTGACTTTGCAGGAACCATGTTTGAACAACAGGTTGCTCATGGTTATTTTATTATGAGTATTGCAGCCGGGTTGTTTGTAGATGGATATGAAATAAATCCGGTACTGCTCAATTATGGAATAGATGAATTGCGGTTTACAAAACCTGTTTACCCGGGAGCTGAAGTGTATATCCGCTTTACCTGTAAAGAAAAATTACCCAATGATAAGCGGGTGATTGAAAATCCGGAAGATTTTAAACGGGGGGATGATATTGAAAAAGGAATTGTTAAATGGCTGGTGGAGTTTTTTGATGAAACCAATGAGATAACCGGCATTGCTACTATTTTAACCATGGTAAAAAAATTGCAGCAGTAACTCATTGTTTTTATGCTGTAAGTGAAGTAATTTGAAAAGACTAAACAGTTGATTATGATAAAGCAGGCAAGCGATGCATACGTAAAAACAGAAGTACATAAGGGAATTGCATTTATTGAATTTTTTCATCCGCAAAGTAATTCAATGCCGGGCGTGCTATTAAAGGAATTAGCTAATGCCGTGCTGCATGCAGGAACAGATCCAAATGTGTTGGTTGTTATTTTGCGTTCAGCCGGTGAAAAGACTTTTTGTGCCGGGGCAAGTTTCGATGAGCTTGTAACAATTCAAAATGAAAAACAGGGGCTTGAGTTTTTCAGTGGCTTTGCCAATATAATTAATGCAATGCGGAAATGCCCCAAGTTTATTATTGTAAGGGTGCATGGAAAATGTGTAGGAGGTGGAGTTGGTTTGGCAGCAGCAGCCGACTATGCTATTGCAGTAGAAGGAGCAGATATAAAACTGAGTGAACTGGCAATTGGTATTGGCCCGTTTGTAATAGGCCCGGCAGTAGAAAGGAAAATGGGTGTTTCTTCTTATTCACAATTGTCAATTGATGCCGGCAGCTGGCGCAATGCTGATTGGGCAAGACGTAAAGGTCTGTTTGCAGAATTACATCAAACAGTGGAGGCTATGGATGAATCAATTGAAAAACTGGCAAATGCCTTATCTCATTCTTCACCGCAAGCAATGAGCGAAATGAAAAAAGTTTTCTGGAAGGGAACAGAGAACTGGGATGAGTTACTGATTGAACGTGCAAAGATCAGTGGCAGGCTGGTGTTAAGTGAATTTACAAAACAGGCGATTGAACGAACAAAAACAAAGACAGCAAACTGATCAGCAGCCTTCAAAAATACCTACAGTAAATTCAATGAGTTGATTATTTTCCAGTTTAAACTCAATCGTGCCGGGATTGTTTTCGCTCATCAGCAATATGATCCATTTTGTTTTACTTGGAACAAAATCGCCTTTATCATTTTTCTCATAAGCTTTGTAAATATTCATATTGTAATCGTTATAGGTGCTGATGATTTTCAATTTGTCGTCACCAAGTGCTACTCCTGATCTTGTTTTTAACAGCGGTGATTTTCCTGAAAGGGAATAGATCGCAATTTCATGTTTCGTTTCATCAACAGACTTTTTATAAAACACAAACGTTAAGTAAGCCTCTTTGTATTTCAGGATCACTGTATCATTTTCATAGTCATCCTTTTTTGAACTGTGGGGTGTTTGAATCGTCTGGTTCAGGATTTTTTCAACTTCCGATTTTTTCATGTCAAGTTTAAAAGGCCCGATGCCGTTTAATGTAACCATGTAATCATTGGCAGCAGGTTGGCCATACCCGGCAACAGTAACAAAACAGATGAGCAAAGTCAATATAAATTTCATAAATAAAATTATTATACAAAAAAACAAATTTTCCGGCAAGTCCGGTTAAAAAGATATGTATCCGCCATTATCTTTATTGTTATGATCCGAACATTTTCAGCTGATAACTTTAACCGCTACTGTAACCTGCTTTCGAAACGGGACGAACATCTCAATGTAATTATCCAGGAATATGGCTATCCACCTATGTGGACAAGGAAGCAGGGATTTGAAACACTTATCCTTACCATACTTGAACAGCAGGTTTCATTAGCCGCTGCCTTTGCTGCCTACAAAAAGCTGAAACAAAAAATCGGAAATGTTACTCCATCAAAAATACTGGCGATGAGCAATGAAGAGTTGAGAGCGTGTTATTTCACCAGGCAAAAACAAGTGTATGCAAAAGAACTGGCAACAGCTTTTATCAGCAGACAACTGCAATGGAAAAAATTTTCTGAAATGACAGATGAAGATGTTCGTATCCAGCTGATTTCTATTAAGGGAATTGGTCACTGGACAGCTGATGTGTATCTGATGCATGCACTGCAGCGAACTGATTTGTTTCCACTAGGAGATATTGCATTGGTGAACAGCCTTAAAGAACGAAAACAGCTGCCGCCACATATCAGTAAAGAGGAGATGCTGCAAATAGCAGAACCATGGAAACCTTACAGAACAATTGCCGCTATGATGTTATGGCATGCTTATATTAAAAAGCGAAATATTAAAATTGAACAGTAAAACTTACAGATTATCGTATTCATACAGCGGATCAATTTTGCTATTTGCTTTCATTTCAAATACAGGATTAATGATGCCGTCCTTTAAACCGTAAACCCATCCGTGCAGATCAGGGCGCTGTTCTTTCTTCCACGCTTTTTGTATGATAGAGGTTTTTGCAAGACGCTGCACCTGTTCAATTACATTTAACTCCGTTAACCTGTCTGTTTTTTTTTCTTCATCCGAAATTGAATCAAGTTCCTTCCGGTTATGCCGGTACACATCTTTAATATGCCTGAACCACATATTTAAGATCTGTTTATAATCATTGTTTCCCATGGCAGCTTTAATACCACCACATCCATAATGGCCGCAAACAATAATGTGTTTTACTTTTAAATGGGTAACAGCATATTCCAGAACGCTGAGCAGATTTACATCAGTATGAATAACCAGGTTGGCAACATTACGGTGTACAAAAATTTCTCCGGGGTCTGTACCGGTAATTTCATTCGCAGGCACACGGCTGTCGCTGCAGCCGATCCATAAAAATTCAGGGGTTTGTAAATGTGCAAGGCGGTCAAAAAAACCGGGATCCTGGGAAATTCGTTCTGCAGCCCATTTTTTATTTTCCTTTAATAGTAATTCGTACGGTTTCATATATGCCTTGAATTGAGTTTTGAGTATTACTTTTTTCAGCTCCTCTATTAATAAATCTTTAATAAATATAGATAAACAAAATACTTGTCGCCCAGTAATTTTGTGACCCTCAGCCGACAGTGAATTGCTTGGTTTACAAACTTCAAAGTCATATCTTGCAGCACTAATTCATGAAAAGGGAATCAAAAAAATACAAAGCCAGGAAAGTTCTTCCCGTCATTTTTATGATGATGGCCCTGCTATGGCTTACAGTAAGTGCCCCTTTTGTTTATGCAGGCCAACAGGAAATTGCAAAACAGCAGATGGAAAAATCAGGCTTCCCTCTTTCTGAAAATGAAGAAGAATCTGCGAACCCATTTGGAAATTCTACTGAAGAAAAAACCCCCAGCAGTAGTGCTTTTTCAGAGGAATACCTGCACGATCATCATATAACAGATCATTTTCTTCTGTCTGGTTCGCAGTATCATAATTGCGAGGATGAAGAAGCCTATATTACTTATCACGGCGAATTACTTGTACCCCCTCCCAACGCCGCATAATTTTTTCCTTTAATCAGTCTTTTCTGTCTGCTTATAGAGTAACTGCAGAAAATGTATGGGCAATATCACTGAAGTTTTACCTGTTTGGAAAAGCCTGTAAAAAAGGGGAAAAATAACACTACACAGCAAATTTATTCATTCGAATTTTTCAACAGCCTTTTCTGTTGAATCAACCATGTTACAATAATCAAGCTTTTAAGATGAATTTGAACACGAAAAATTTCAAGACAGATTTATTGTCGGGTATGGTGGTATTTTTAGTAGCACTGCCACTTTGTTTAGGAATAGCAGTAGCCAGTGGTGCACCGCCTTTTGCCGGTATTATTGCAGGAGTAATTGGAGGTATACTTGTTGGTGTACTGAGCAGTTCACATGTGAGTGTATCAGGTCCTGCGGCAGGGCTAATAGCAATTGTTCTGGCAGCGATAACAAATCTTGGATATGAAACATTTTTGCTGGCAGTTGTGTTGGCAGGTGTATTTCAGCTTTTATTAGGTATTGCTAAAGCCGGAGGGATTTCCAGTTATTTCCCTTCCGGGGTTATTGAGGGGATGCTTACAGCAATCGGGATTATTATTATTAAAAAAGAATTACCACACGCTATTGGATATGATAAAGAACATGAAGGTGATTTTTATTCTTATGAACTGATGGATGCTGCTGATAAGGGCTTCTTCAGCGAAATTATTCATTCATTTAATTTCGCCCATGCCGGAATTATTATCGTTACAATTGTTTCGTTGGGAATACTGATAGCATTTAATAAGGTTCCTTTCCTGAAAAAAATAAAAGCTGTTCCAGGTGCATTAGTAGCTGTAGTAGCAGGGATTCTGATTAATGAAATTTTTAAAGCAACGAATCCTGATTTGGTTATTGCAGGAGAACATTTAGTGAAACTGCCAACAGCTTCTTCCTTTAGTGAATTTTTCGGCCAATTCAGTCTTCCTGATTTCAGCGGATTTGCAAACCCTGCTGTTTGGATTTCGGCTGCTACCATTGCAACTGTTGCAAGTATAGAAACATTACTCTGCCTGGAAGCCGGCGATAAAATGGATCCATTAAAACGGTTTTCGAGTGCCAATGCAGAATTAAGAGCACAGGGTATCGGAAATATTTTTTCGGGTTTGATTGGCGGTTTACCAATGACATCAGTAATTGTAAGAACATCTGCCAATGTAAATGCAGGAGCAAAATCAAAACTTTCTGCAATCGCTCATGGGGTGTTTCTGCTTATTGCTGTGGTTGCAATACCGGGAATTCTGAATATGATTCCAATGGCCTGTTTAGCGGCTATTTTAATCATGATTGGATTTAAACTGGCCAGCCCTAAAGTGTTTAAGCATATGTGGCAGTCGGGTAAATTTCAGTTCATACCATTTATTGTAACTGTAATTGCCGTGGTAGGTATTGATTTATTAAAAGGGGTAGGTATTGGTTTGGCTGTAAGTATTTTGTTTATTCTCAGGGGGAATATGAAACTCGCCTACTTCTTTAAAAAAGAAAAACATCACGAAGGCGAAACAATACATATGGACCTTGCACAGGAAGTTTCTTTCTTAAACAAAGCGGCCATTAAACAAACACTGGCACATTTACCCAGAAACACGAAGCTGATTATTGATGCTGCCAATACTGTATACATCGATTACGATGTACTGGAGTTAATCAGAAACTTTGTAAACTTTGGGTCGAAAGATAAAAATATTGCTGTAACACTTCTGAATTTTAAACCGGCTTATAAAATGGAAGATGCCATACATGTGCATTCTGAACAGAGTGAACCGGAACCTCAAACGGTTCTGAAATAAGGGCATGGGTATTTTATATAAAAAACTATTATTTATTAATCAGTCATTAAAAAAATTATTATGAATCAGTCATATCAAAAATTAATCAAAGGGAATAAAATTTACGCAGAGTCGAGATTATTTGAAAACCCCGACTACTTTAAGGACTTAGCCAAGGGTCAAACCCCCGAATATTTGTGGATTGGCTGCAGCGACAGCAGGGTGCCTGCAAATGAAATTACCAATACAAAAAGCGGTGAAATATTTGTACACCGCAATATTGCCAACCTGGTAGTACATACCGATACCAATTTGCTGAGTGTATTAGAGTATGCAGTAAAGTATTTAAAAGTAAAGCACATCATTGTTTGCGGCCACTATGGCTGCGGTGGTGTAAAGGCGGCCATGGGGAACAATTTTCATGGTTTTGTAGATAACTGGTTACGGAACATTAAAGACGTATACCATAAAAATGAACAGGAGCTAAAGGCTATTAAAAATGAAGATGAAAAGGCCAACCGCCTTGCCGAACTGAATGTTGTTGAACAGGTAAGGAACCTTGCAAAAACAACAATCGTTCAGGAAGCATGGGCCGAACGGGATTTGCATTTACATGGCTGGGTATATGGTTTAAGCAGTGGCCTTGTAAAAGATTTGAGTGTGATACATAACAGCAAAGAGGATATTGATAACATTTACCGGTTTACAATTCCTGAAACAAAAAAGCAAATGGCTTTAAAAATTACACCGGTTATAAAGATGCCAACTAAAAAAGTACCGGCTAAAACTGCAAAAAAGGGCAGATGATCTTATACAAATAAATACCATGCAGGAAATAAAAAGTGTACAGTTTAATGAGCATCATGTTATACATGCGCTTAAACATTTTCTTCCTGCCCAGCAGGCATTAAAGGATTTTATACATCATAATTCTTTGCATGCCTTCCAGCACATGAAATTTTACGATGCTATTTTCAAGGCATCCGGAATTTTTGGTTTTCAGGTGCATTTGCAGTTGCCGGAATACAGGGAGATGTATACAACAGGAAGGATACGGGAAGATGTGCTGCAAATGGTAATTACCCAAAAGAAAGGAAAAGAAACGGCAGCTCAATGGAAAGATAACATGATCAGTAAAGACTATTATACGATCAATCATCCACGTATAGGGCAATTACGAACGTATTGGAAAGATGTGTATCAGTTGGATCTGGATAATAAAGTTCATCCGCTGCTGTTTCGTATTCTTTGTGCCTTTTTAGATCAGGGCATTGCAATCGAAAGCTTCCCGGTTGTAAG
>JANOIQ010000324.1:0-31507 GCA_031407835.1 Chitinophagaceae bacterium | reverse complement strand
CTGTTGTTGCAAATAGAATATCTATTTCATTATTTAGAAATTTCTCATAAACATTTGTCTTTTCCTCTCCATCAACATCTGCATGATAATAGTCAGTTGAATAATTATCTGAAAATTCTTCATAATAAGTTTCACATAAATATTTACTATACAAGTAAGCAACTGTTTTTTTAGGCTCATACTCTGTTAAGAAATTTCTTAAATACTCTGGCTTTTCATCTTCATTTTCTACTTTCTGAAAATGAAGTATCAGATTATCACGGATAATTTTAGGAGTAATGTAAATGTTCTCACTTGCCACATTAAATTCAGTTGCAACATCCTTTCTTGCAAGCTGTGAAAGTGTTGCAGTAAGGCACAAGAGAAAAGGAGATTGACTATTAGATTTTAAAAAATCCACAAAGCCATTTATTTGACCATATTCCGGTCTGAAACTGCTACCCCATTGACTAATACAGTGAGCTTCATCAACAACTATCATTGATATTTTTACACCTGATGCAATTAGAGCTGCCCTGAAAAAAGGATTTTGTAATCGTTCCGGTGAAACATAAATGAGTTTGTAAGAAGTATTTGTCAGGTTACGGAGTATTTCTCTCTGCTTTACAAATGGAATTTTTGAGTTTAAAGCCAGTGCATTTATCTTCCTCAATACATTCAATTCCGTAACCTGTTCTTCCATCAACGCAAGTAAAGGCGAAATGACTAATGTAACACCCTCTAAATCTAAAGACAATAACTGATACAAAAGAGACTTACCACCACCAGTTGGGATTATAGCTAAAGTGTTCTTTTTATGCAAAAGCATTTCAATTACCTCTACCTGGTAATCATATAGCTTCGCTATATAATTACCTCTACCTGGTAATCATATAGCGAAGCTATATCGGGAAAATGATTTTGATATTTAGCTAATAAAGGATGCATTGCTATTCTGTTTCAACCCATTCATGAAGTAATTTAATATCTGCCTTATTCAATTCATGAATAGATGATAAAAACATATTGATATACCCAAATCTATAAACAGGGTCAATTTTAATCTTGTATTGTGAAACCCATTGTTCAAATTGGGTGGCCAACTCATTCATTAAGTAAGTAAATCTGTCATAAGGATATTGCCAATTATGCGATACCCTCATTATTCCTTGCCGGTTTTTTTGCTCAATTGTAATAAACTCCTTTGAACTATCACAAATGAAATACATTGCCCATAAACTTTTTTGTGTCATAATAGGGAAATAGGCCGGGTAGTACCTGTGTAATAATTCAGAACGGATTCCAAACCCTATGATTTTATTCATAAACATTTCTTCTTCATCAAGATATTGCAATGCTAAATCTTCCACTGTTTTGACTGCATCGTATTTTATTTTAGAAGCTGTGTTGTTTACATATTCATGGGTTGCTGTTAAAATACCGTTTACAGTGTTGTAAATTTCTTCTGCGTCTGCGTCCCTAAAATCTTTTTTATAACGGGCTAAATCCGGGTCATGCGTTTTTAATGCTGCTTTTACAGTCCAAAGGTCTTTGCCAAAAACATTATTTTTAAAGTCTTCCATAAAATCTTCTGCTAAAGTCATTTTAGCAGGATTGAATTTTGCAACTATCTCTTTATTATAAACTTCCACTTCCTTTATCCACTCTTGAACTTTAAGAGTGACTTTCAACTTTGTTGCCACTTCATTGTCGCCAACAAATAATTTCTCGAAATATGCAAAGGCTTTGGCTTTCATCTCATTTGTGAGTAATTGCAAATCTTTATAGTCATTTTCCATAACAGGTTTATTTACTTTATTATCTTCTGGTTGTTTTAATGGGACTTTTAAAATTTGTTCCAACAACTCTTTTAAATTAAGTTCAAAGTCTGGCCCATCGTGTAAATCCACATATTTAAAATCTTCAATAAAATCAGGGACACTGCTTTCGTGATTGCCATCTCTTAAAACTCCAATATATTTTTCGTTTTTGTCGATCACTTTAAAAAGCTCCTTTGTAATAATATTGTACTCATAGCCAACACCACCTTTTAAATTTTGAGCTTTGTTCTTATAGTTTGGTGTCAATACCAATAAAACAACATCTGCTGCTTTTATGTGTCTTTCCATGAACAGACGTAAATGACCACCATATTTTACTTGCTTATCAACGATAGAATTTCCCCCATGCTTATTTATCGCATCCGCAAGAGAAAGCACCCATTGCTGGTGAGAAGGGCTATCCCAGGAATAAGAAATAAATACGTTTATTTTATTTTCAGAAAGCATATATACTTTTCCGGTTTTTTACCTTTTTTTTTAATTTGATTCTTATATCCCATATAGTGCTTTGCAAGCTTCTTCGTAATCGCTGTAGGAATTCAACCCTTTAATTTCATTAAGCAAAATTCTTCTGCGTCTGCTTAATGCCCCTGAATTAGGGTTAAGTACTCCAACAATGGCTGGCGTAGTTGCTTTTAATTGTTGGTATTCAGCAATCAAATTCCTTGTCTTTTCAACTACATCCTGATGAGCAGCCTGCATTGCATCATATGGTGGAGTTACCCCAAAAGGTAGTTTGTGGACATGGCGTTCTCCAAATGCTCCACGAGGTTGAAAATCCTTAATTATTGAACTTATGGCATCGCTATTTAATAAACCAGTTAAGTAAATAGCTTCATCTTCTGTAGTTACCTGAGTCCAATAAACAGTCTGGTCGAGTATTAATCTTGCAGCATCAAAATTTTGAATATTAATATATCCAGAACAAACTTTGCCACCACCTGCACCTGTCATTACTATATATCCTGTAGGTGAAATAATCTGCTGTGTGAGTTTTCCTCTTGTGTCTATTAAAGAGAATAGAGTGTTTATAGTGCCGGCCTGAGGATCAATAGTTCTGCAAATGGAATCAAATGTATTTCTAACAATTGCACCCTTAGCAATTATAGCAGCAGTTGATAAAACTTCCCATTCGTTTGTAACATTCTTTTTAATAGGTAACAATACTTTCTGAAATTCAGCAATGTCAAAAGGTGTAAGCAAATTTGAAGTTATCACATTAAAGAAAAGGTCACTTGGCATTATTCTCGGGCCTAATGTGAAATCTTGATGCTTCTTTGCGTCTTTTACTGTGAAAGCAAGATTGCTTGTTGTTGGATTAATAGATTGAATATTAAAAAGGAGAGGATTTCCTGTAGGGGTAACCTCATAGAAAAGTAAATTTCGAGGCATTATATCTGCACCTTGTCTAAAATTAGCCGGTACATAAAAACCAGCATCATCATCAGTTAATTCATTTTCACTCCATGCAGTACGATTGCCTTGTTTATTTTTATAGAAAACTATTTCGGTGGGTGGTTGATTTTCAAATACTATTTGCCCTGGAAATGGTTCATCAGAATTAACATCGGGCTCGTTCTTATGCCCAAATAATATAACTGCATTGTTTTTGAATACATGTTCTTGAACCTTCCATAATTCGTCTATTTCAAAATGTACGGCTCTTTTTGAAGTGACAAACTGAAATTTTCTAAAGGGGTTATGGTGATGCCCATTTAGTATTGTGTCAGGCACTATACAACCAATTTGTGCATCATCAACTAAATATTGCTGAATAGCATAGAGAAGAAAAATCGTTGCAAGTTCAATGTGTAAATGTGAAGAGCCTGATGGTTTAATGTCAAAATCTTCCGCCATCTTTTTTAAAATAAATTGATACGGATTATTAGCAACTTTACTCAATGCAAGCCAAGGTGGGTTTGAAACAAGTCCATTAAACTGACCCAATACCAAACCAGGTCGGAAACTATTTCTAAGGATATACGCCCATATCCCATTCCTGCCATCCCTATTTAATAAATCAATTTTAGAAATAAGCTGACTAAAGAAATTAAAAACCTCTTCTGTTTGACTTTCATCAAAATCTACTGATACAGCAGATTTGATGGCATCTATATGAGTAACTATATCTTGGCTACTCACCGATAAGGATGCGTTATTCTGAGACGATACTACTATTCTATAACTTACATCAATTAAACTATCAAAAAAGTCACGGTACTTAGGCGAAATAAGATAATCAGGTAAATCAATAGAATATTCTGCGATCCTTAATGAATAAACATTTTTATCTGCATCATCAATGTTATTTGAAATTGGAGTTATAGCAAAAAGTGAATCAGCATGATAAACTGGAATTGAAATTTGAAAAGCTCCAAGTGGTTGTATCCAATCCTTTGCTGCTAAGACCCAGTTAATCTTTGAGAGCATAACTGCTAATGGATCAATATCGAAACCCGTTATGGATTGAGTGAGAAGATGTATTTGATTCTCTTTTGTTAAATGTCCATTCGCAGAAAGAATCCGTTGCTTAGCAATTCCTAATGTTTCTACTATCATTGAACCTGAGCCACAACACATGTCTATAAGACGCAATGGTTCACTTGGTGCTATCCTTGATACAACACGAGCTACAAGCTTATGAGAAAGCCAACCCGGTGTCCATTCCTGGCCAAGCAACAGTCTTTGAGAACGGTTTGCCAACTGGGCCATTAACTTTCCAAATAAATCTTCACTTGGATTTGAATTAAAATCGTAGGCAACCAAATCTTGTTGAATTGTTCTTGCAATAGGAATTATTGAAGCAATATGTGGTTGAGAATTTATCCATCCAAAATAATCATACTCAACAAAATTTATTAATCCCTTATTCTCAAAAAAGCTACCATTAATGATGGAACTTAGTTCCGTATCATCAGAACTCAGAGCTTTCTGTTCCAAATAATTGGCACATATCAATTTACCTAATGTAAGAATATAATATTCGTCAACGTAGGTCTTTAAATCAAATTGATCTGACCTTCCTTCCTCTCTGAGATAACTAACAAAGCTGCACCACAAATCTGAAATGAGCTTTGCATATTTCGGATTAGCAGAAAAAGCATTTGTAACTATTGTAGAAAGTGAAGCAATATGCCCTTGACAAAACCTGCTTTCAAACCCTAAATCTTTAGCAATTGAATATGCTGAAACAGGCCTTGCCCCAATACGACCAAGATATTTTAAAAGAAATCTTGTTAAATCATTAGCGGTTTTTTCTGATACAACTGAACAATCTATAAATTCAATCTGATTCAGAATGATATTGTCTCTGCTGCAAGCATCCTGAGGCAATTGAGACAAATCAATCTCATAAGCATACCACCGAACAGTATCAGATAAAATCCCGATAATTAGTTCCGGGTCATGCCCTTGATTTACTAAGCTTGAGCAATAGTCTTTTACCTGATTGTAACCAGTATTATACTTAGAGCTAATAGTCAAGTCGCCTTCGTATTCAATAGCTGTTAAGTCAACAAGATTGTCAACAAAGCCAGTGCTGCCTTTCGTGCCCTTGATTATTTTTACTGCCGCTTCGCTACCTTGAATATGCCTGACTACCCAACTTGGTGATTCAGGAAAAACTTGACGCAAGTGGGATGTAAAACTATCCCGAATCACTTGCTCATTTTTCCCTTCTGCCATCAATTGAAGGCTGTCAGAAAGGCTTTGCTGTGCGGCTACGGTATTTATTATTGTTACATTCATTTACGAATTCTCTTTTTTAAAAGTGTTTGCTTTATTAATGAAAGATCATTGAGTTTTTGAAAGACATTAGTCCCAAATCCAAAAGCATTAAGAATAATAGAATCTATTTCAAATATTAATCTTTCAGTATTTACATCTGGGGCTGATAAATTTTCTCCAAGAATCGTGAGCCTACTAATCAATGCATGATTTAATATAGGGAATGGAATTTTCTTCAATTGTGTGGCCTCTAATTTTAGAGCTCCACCACCCATGACTGTTCCATATTCTTCCATTGCTACAGTCGCCCATGTGCTATTTAATAAAGCAAGCAATGAATAATTATTGTGAGGTGACTTTTTATCAGAAATCCAGAGAGAAGAAAAATTGGCATCAATAAGATATTTAGATTCGTTATTCAACCTTGTCTTTACGGTTCCGGTATTTACTCTTGGAATAAATAAGTCGGGGAAGTGTCGCTTTGTAAACTCTGGCAGTGAGTACCAAAATCTTGGAATCTCATTCGCTTTTTTTTCATTCCATTTTTTTATATTTGGCTTTACAGCTGATAGATCTGGAATTAATTTATCAGTAGTTTTATTTCCATTTTTAAATGTTGACACCTTCCTTATATAATTAGCTAAAGGTTCCGGAATCACGTCATACTTGTTATGAAATGCGGCATTGCATTTTTCAACAAATGAAATATCCTCTATTAGAGCAAAAGACTGTAAGGATAGAACAACCCCATCTGACTTAACTTCATTCACTGTAAAAGTGTTATCAAGTTCCGACTGTTTTCTTACTACTTCCCTGAAGTATTTTCTATTAATATGGAAGGGAAGCAACTTAAATCGCTTGTTGGGGGCTACTAAAATTTCTTCATTGGTTGCCAATTTGTAATTCAGATAGAAAAAATCATTCGCACCTGTCCTTAAACCCTGACTTACTGCTACACCAATATCTTGAAGATGACAAAAACTAATTTTTACATCTCCATACCAATCTCTAAGAGAAGAAGAAGATTTTATTCCATTACTAACCAGCTTTTTGCCTGTATAATCTTCCTCAAATAATTTATACCATTTTTGAGTGGTAATTGAGAATTTCAAATCATTAGCAAAGTTTCTTATCGAAACACTTTTGCTTTCAAATAAGCCTTTTACTGATACTTCATTGTCAATGGCTTTAATAAAATCAAGCTCAGGTGAAATGCTTTCTGGAAATATATTTCCTACCAAACTGTTAGCAGTTATTGCCTTTGAATATATTGTAGCATAGATGAACTTTTCATCATCCCATGAGATCAGAGATTTTTTTCTTTTTATCCTTTCCGCAACAATTAAAGTGGTTTTGACCTGTGCAGGCTGAAACCATGCAGAGTTTGCATCCTCTATTATATATTCAATTTTAAACCAACGGGATAAAAGATACTTTACAATTAAGGCGTAATCTCTATTTAGCCAGGTTTCTGGAACAACCATTGCAATCTTGCCACCTTCTTTTACCAATAAAGCACATAAAATCCATGAAGGAACAGCAAGGTCAGAAAGCCCTGATAAGTTTGAAATTATTAGTTTAAAGTAATCTTTGTCAACCTTATCTATTGTTTCAAAATGGTTCAAACACTCAATTAAATTACTTCGTATATCATTTATATTAAGAGTAGAAGGATAGCCTTGCTCAACTTTATTAATCGTTTGATAACGAACATAAGGTGGGTTAGTAATTACTAAATCGTAGCCTTGTGGCAATAATTGTTTCAATATTTCTGTACTAAAGGCATTGCCATTGAGTAGATGAATGGATGGTAAATCACCAATTCTTCTTTGTAGATTTTCATAAACATCTGTATCAATTTCAACACCTGTCAAATTTGTTGATGATTCAAAATCCTTTATGTAGTTTAAAAACATATCCCCAATACCACACATTGGGTCAATGATATTTTTTGCATTAGCACACTTTGCCAAATCTGCAAGCAAACATGCTACTGACCTTCCAGAGAAATACTGGCCTAATTCCTTTTTGTTTGATATTTTCGTTTGAATCACTTCCAAAATAAAACTGGTTACATTGAATATTGAGGTTTAGGTAATTCATGTTTAATAATGCTGTAGAATTCACCTGCATCAAATAAAACCGGCTTCCCTAATTCCAAACAAGCATTAATATATCTTGAGAAAAGCCTCTCAGGAGTTTGTTCATCAAGATTGTTGGATATTAAAAAGGCATTACTAATAATCTTTTTAATTAAAGCAGAATCATAATCCTTTTTAATTGCCGACTTTTTTTGTGAAACGGTTTCTGATTTAGAAAGCAGCAATAAAGGGTCACCCTGAACCTTCACATTTGAGATTACTTGCTTAAAACTACTTTGTATTTTATCAAGAATACTTGATGTAACCACAGTGAAATTTGACTTTTGGTACGAATCAATTAAGGCTTGCCAGATTTCAGCTTTTGCTGAATGAAATACAAGACTAAGTGATCCATTATTTTTAAGAACTCTATTGACTTCGGAAAATACTGACTGCATAAGCTGTCTATATTCATCTATTCCCTTTTTTTGAGCAACATTCATTATTGCTTCATCTTTTTGATTGGTTAATTTACCTAACCAAGCCTCATTAATTTGATTTATTTCAGAGTAGGGAATGTAATCACCAAATGGTGGATCTGTAAAAACATAGTCAACTGTTTGTTCAGGTATTTCTATCTTGGTACTACTTGAATTATAAACCCGTACTTTACTCTCACTATTTTCTACAAGTTTAAAAGCTTGTTTTAGAGTAGATATTTTTCGTCTAACTCCTTCCAGGATGTTTTTCTCAATAGGCAAGCCACTTATATATAAAACACCCGACTGAGAGCCTGTAATTACAAAATCAGTACTATTCTTTTTTACAACCACCCGTGTCATTAAAGTTGAATGAGAAGAGTTATAACTAAGTAGTAGAAATTTTAAAGCATCTTGATACTCTAAAGGATAGCTGCTTATTTTATTCCATAGCCTTGAAAAAACAACAGCATTTCTGTCAGTGTAGAAATGGTGAAGATGTGAGATACCAGTATGATAACCTTTGCGATACAAAACGCCCCAATTAATTTCATGATTAGGAAAGTTAATTAGCTCAATAGGTGATAAACAGTTTTTAAAATGACTAATATCGTTTTTTGTAACAAGACGGCTCCATGATTTCTTGCCCGTACGACCATAAATTTTTACAGGTACTCTTTTCTTAGCAACATGATTTTTATTTAGAATTACATCCCAAGAGTTTTTAGTTGCTCGGTGTATATTATTTATTGCATCAGTATGTTTACAGTGAGGGCATTTAAAGTTTGATAAAATGCTAAGCGGTTTTTGAGTGACGGCAATATCCCAAAAAGTGGATTCTTTTTTACATTTGGTGCATTCCAAAATATCGGACCAAATCACATATCTGATGATTCCTTCATTACCATCATTATCAACAACAGAATAAATATTCCCAACCTCGCTTTCTACATCTTTTAATAATTTTTGAGCAAGTTTTTCAAATTTATCCGGAGAAGGTGGATTACACATAACATTACTTACAAATGCACCTAACGTACTAAGTTCATATAAAACCGCATTACGTTTACCCCATTTTGGATTAAGACCAAGGCTTTTTGCAGTATCAATCATAAATTGGGTTGGTTTATCGCATAGCATTGTAGCTAAACCAGTTGTTCCACTGCCTGCAAAAGGGTCCAAAACGGTAGCACCTACATCGGTGTGACAAGCAATAAATATTCCGATTGATTCTGGTGATATTTTAGTTGGATATGAAAATGCATTGTACAATGCACCATTTCTATTTGAGGGTAATGGAGAATTATAAAGTTTTTTTAAATCTGAGATTTGCAGTTGTGTTTTTTTGCCTTTCATAATTTCCTTCTTGTTTTGTATTTGAATTGACTTTCTGCAACTCTCAAAGCATCAGTAGCCATTTCTTCGTCTTTAACTAAGTCATAAACTTGGTCTGCTAACCATAATGTAAGGAGTACTTCTTTTTCTGCATTATATAATTTAGCAAAAAGCAAAACCTGTTCTTTCTTAGCTTTTCTATCCCCCCTTTCAATTTTACTAAGCATTGGAGTATCTATCTCTAATTCACTTGCAACCTGTCGTTGGAGTAAATGATTTGCTTCACGAAGCTGCTTTATTTTATCACCAAATTGATTTGCCACTTTGTTATTATTGACTTGTCAGATATTGGCAAATATACGCTAAAGGAATTAGCAAAAGAATAGAAAGGAAGGAAAATATTAACATGTTTTGCAGCCTTGCAAAGTCTGCAAACTTTGCAATCAAATTTTGCGGTAATGTCCGGCCTTCAGCTTTTCTAAAGCCTTGCCGGTGGCATTGTGGAGTATGTCATCCACGGTACGGGCAGAAAGTTGAAACTGTTTGCCGGTTTCAACGGCTTGTTGGCGGGTAAACTCTGCCGGTAATACATCAAAGAATTTGCGTTTGCTGTCGCCTGTTTTGAATTGGGTGGCTTCGCTTTGCTTTGGCAGGTTGTTGAACATTAAAATGCTGTGGTGGAGGTAGATTTCGGCCAACCGCAAAGCGGTGCTGAAATCTTCATCAGTGCAAACTACCTTGTTTGCTGCTTCCCCGTTTTCAAATTTCCGCAGGGCGGTAAATAGCATCGCCATACGGTACAGGATCAAGCCCAGCCGTTTTACAATACTGGCGGCTTCTTCGGCTGTGAACATGGTTACTTCATTGAGCCATGCTTCACAGGTTTGATTTAGCTGCTGCCATTGCTGATTGGTTAGCGTTACGATGGTTTCTTCCCGTTGAAGGAACTGGACCATGTTAAACACTTTTAAAGATAGTACTTTGAAATGCTCGGTGAGGTTGATGTTATTGGCATTGGGTGAAACGTCTTTCCATTTTTGCTCCACCTTAAAAGCATAGAAAATAAAGCGGCTGAATAAGCCATCTTCGGAAGAAGATATTAAGCCTGTAACCTGATTGGGTGTACCGGATAAAGCAATAGACAAGCTGGGTGCATTTACTTCTGTAAATTCATTGTTCCCTTTCCGGGAACTGGAAAGCCTTTCGTGGTGAAACGATTTGCGAAGCATATCGGAATAGGAACCCCACTCTTGCTTAAATACATTGCCCAGAGTGTCGGCTTCGGTTTCGCAAATAATGCCTGTGCCTTCGTTCTGTTCCAAGTGCCAAAGGATTTTTGCATAGCTTGTATTTGCCGGAATGTACACCACTTTAAAGGTTGGTTTGGTGGGTGCTTCTTCGGTGGAGGTGTCGCCTTTTTTCTTACTGCTGATTTTTTGTTTGTGTTCGGATAGTTCCTGATTATATTGTGATTCAGCCTCACGACTTGCTTTCAATACAAAGATGTGGTATTCGTCTGCCAGCATCTTTGCGAATTTTAATGCACCTTTTCCACTGGCGGCCGGGGCAATGGCAAAAGAAAAAACATTCGGAAAAACTTCGTTACCTGCATATACTCCTTTTACACCGGGCAAACATCCGCTGAGAATAGCCAATGCTCCTGTAAGAAAAACATCCCGTTCTCTTTCATCGGTAAATGCCATTGCACCGTGCTGCAATATTTCAGGCATATGTAAATACAATTCTTCGGGAATGGTTGGCGTAGCTTTTAAATAGTCTTCCTGTGGTGTTTGCTGTTCTGGACTTTGCAACTTTGCAGTGTTTGCAAACTTTGCAAACTCGGGTTTGTGGTGGGAGTAAACACTTTTTACCGCCTCTTTAATTTCTCTTTCAGGTAGGTCAAAATGTTGCGTACATAAAAGTTCAGTATCGGGCTGCGATAAACCAGCTCTGTTGCAATTAGAAGCAAGCCGATAAATATAATTGTTTCTGTTTCCATCTGTGTATTGGGTTTTTTGATTAGTGAATTGAATTTGTTGATTGAAAATAAAAGCGATGTTTGGATCCTCTTCGGGTTCTTCCTGAACTGCTGGGATTACTGGCTGTGCTTTGGGTTGTGGTTTCGGTTGGTTGAAGATTTCGGGCAACTGTACTTTGAAGTTTTCGTTCCTGATGTTCTTAAACAGCCCAGGGTGATAACTCATGAAGCAAAGCCTTGTGATGTCCTTGCAGCTTGGGTCTGCTTTTAAACCTGTTGCTTCTTCGTAATGGTTCTGCACCTGCAAATAGGCAATGTCGTGGTGTTCGATTTCAGTATTCACCTCAATGAACACTTTAAGGCCGTTACCGCTTGGGCTGATAAAGCATAAGAAGGTGTAAGGGATTTCGGCAATGACTTTGAAAGCTGCATCCAATTGTTCGGGTGTCAGCTTATCAAAATCAAGATGTACAAAGCCGCTGTACATTTCAAGAAACTGCATTTGCCTTTTCTCGCTGAATACTGCGGATGGAGTGAAGGCCAACAATTGCTTTTTCTTAATGGCAGCTTCTTCCGTTTTGCCCTGTTCCAGCAATGCCCTGATTTCTTCCAGCTCCGCTTTGTATTTGCCGGAGGCAATATCATTGGCTATTAAAAGCAATGATTTCTTTTCCACCGGCACGGTGAAATTTTTAAATATGGTACTTGATGCCATTGTTCTGTTCTTTCAGTTAATAAAAAAATCCTACTACTTGCGTTTGTTTCGGATAACATAATCAGTTGCCAACTGGTCAATTTCATTGGCTGCTGATTGACGGTTGCGTTGCAACCAGTTATCCAACTCATCCCGTTTGAAGTAGAGTTTTTTCCCCTGCGGACAGAAATGGGGAATGTGCTTTGTACTGGTAAGTTTGTACAAGTGCGATGGGCTTACATCTAAATATTTGCAAGCCTCATTAAAGTTCAGTACTGTTTTTTGTAACAGGTTTTGCTCATCCAGCTTGTTAGCGATTTCGGTGAGCTTGTCTAAGATTAATTCTTCGTGTGCCATCTTTTTTTATTTTTATGAATGATGGCACAAACCTCTTAAATGCAAAAGGGGCAATGGTTAAGGGGTTATTCCCTTACTCACATTACTGAATAATCTTAATGTTTTTTATTGCAGATGTTTGAAAATCTTGTCAATGGTTGACTTTTCCTTTGGTTCAATTTTGTTCTTTGAGCCACTTGCTGAAAGGTTGTTTGCAGTTATCAGTGTATCCTTTTTGGAATAGAAAATTTTTGACTTTTCAATGTTCGACAATGACAGGCTATTGAAGTAAGGTGTGAACTTATCAATGCAATAACGAAAGTGTTTTGTTTCGCAGCCTAATTGAATTTTAACTGCACCGGGCAATATGCTTTTTGCTGTTAATGCCTTTATAAATTCATCAGCATTGGTAACATCTTCGTTCAATAATTCTATTTGATGGCACAACTGATTAACTACCGTTGTCAACTTAGTAACATCATCTTTGAAACCAAAGTGAATTGCCTCCTGGTTGCCGTTGTACTCGGTGCTGCCTTTTTCATCTGCTGCTGGCGGGCCTACATACTCTAATTGCTGAACGGTGGACAATGGTTCTTCCAAATCCAACACATAAAAATCTTCTATGGTTGTTGTTTGTGAAAGGCTTGCCTTGAACTGTTCCTGTATGCTAAAATAAAGCTGAATGAGGCTATGCTTTAAGTAATACAAAGCAAAGTGAACAACGCTGCTTTGTGCATCTGGAACTGTTGTAAAACCTTGCTCATTTAAATCTGTGGTAATCTGCTTGGCTAATACTCTCACATTGGTAAGGGTCTTTCCAACCTGATAGCGAATATCAACTAACTCTGTCCAGTTTGCAGCTTGTTGCAATACTGTATTGAAAACACGAAGTGTTTCACCGGTGATTACAAAATAATAAAAATGGGTAACAGCATCTTTATACTTTGGCAAATCTATTTTGTATAAAAGCTGCTGCAATGCTGTATTGCCTATGGTTTCATCAGCTACTATTTTTTGAAGGGTTGGGTAATCAACCAACAATGCTGTGAGATGCGAAAGCAACTCTGCATTCGTATTGGGTGAAGCTGCTTTTGCAGCTTTCACCAATTCAGTGAACCGCCTTGTGTTGGTGGTGTCTATTTTCCACGGCTTCAATACTCCGTGCATGATGCTGTCTAATACTTTCACTTCCATCGCTATAAGTCTAATTTAATTTTATTGGCGGCCTCCTGTTTTTTATGGTCAATTACCTTAGCGTAAATTTCGGTTGTTTTCAAATGCCTGTGACCTAAGAGTTTTGAAACCGTGTAAATATCAGTACCCAATGTAATTTGTAATGTGGCGTAGGTGTGCCTTGCACAATGAAAAGTGATGTGCTTGGTGATACCTGCTTTCATTACCCATTCACGGAGCTTTAAGTTATGCCAGGCACTGTAATACAAACCTTCAAATACTTTATCATCCTGCTTTCTTCTTTCACCTAATAGCGAAAAGGCTTGTTCTGAAATGGGCAATGTTTCGGCTCCCTTTGTTTTCTTCTGCCTGAAACGGATGTAATACCCGGAATGCTCAGAGTGCTGCACTTCTGACCAAACCAACTTTTCTATATCCGACCAACGCAAACCACTCAATGCAGAAAATATGAAAGCATTTTTGAGCACCGGCATTTCACAGTCCACTTTTGCTGCCGCCTGTAATTCTTCCAAAGTCAGAAACTCTCTATCGGGATCATCTGACCTGATGCCCTCCACCTGGTTTGCAGGATTGGTTTGTATGATGCCTTCTTTTACTGCTTCTTTTAAAGCTGCCGTTACTTTACTAAAATAGGAGGACTGTGAATTTTGTGAAAGGTGCTTATTGGTTTTGCTCTTGGCTTCGGATATGAGATAGGTTTTAAAATCTTCCAACCAGTTTTTATCAATGTCTTTAAATGATGCTCCATTCTTGGCAAACTTCTTCAAGTGTTTCAGCACACTATCCCAATTGCCCCAATTACCCTCGCTGCCTTTTCTTTTCTCGGTAAGCCTTTCAAAGTAGGCAATGAAACTGCCTTTGGCTTTGTCGGTATCCCGAAAGCCATATTCTTCATTCTTTATCTGGAGCAATCTTTTTGACCGGATGGCTTCTGCCAGGATCATTGTTTTATGGTTCTCTTCCTTCTGCTCTTTGGTGAGCTTGCCTTTCTCCGGCTCGGGGATGATGTATAATTGCAAATACTCATAGTCTCTTTTACCGTCACCATAGTAATCAAGATACAGGCTGATTTTATCGCCCTTTTTGCGTTGTCTTAAAGTTACTGTCATGCTTCAGTTAATTTGAATAGTTCGTTGATAGCTGTTCGGGGGATACGGGTACTTCTGCCCAACTTACCTGCTTTCAGTTCGCCTTTGTCGATGAGCCTATAAATGGTCCATCGGCTGGCGTTGATTAACTGGCAGGCTTCATCTACGGTTAGAAATTCCTTTTGAGAAATGGCAGGGTTGTACATGGCTTTCTCGGTTTCTTCCTTGATGGCCACTTCAATTTTTTCATCCCGCTTCCGTTGTTTGTATGCTCTCTTAGCACAGGTATCTGAGCAAAACTGTGTAACAGTAGTCTTGGCGGTAAACCGGTTACCGCAGTGCTGACAAGTTTTTTGAAGACGAATGTTGCTGCTCATTTTGTTGCCTGTTGTTGCTACATGTAGCAGCTTGTAGCTGTATGTAGCATGTTCTCTCCCGAGTGTTGCCTGATTTGTGGGCAACAAATCTGGGCAACAATCAGGCAACAAATATAGGTAAAAAAGTGGAGTTTGGCAACAAATAAAAGAAAGATAAATCAGCTAAAAGCTAACAATAACAGGCATTTATGAAACAAAGGAAAGATAGTTACTTTCCGATACAGAATTTCGAAAATATATAATCAAGCCTGTCTTCATTGGTAATTTCGCCTGTAATTTCTCCGAGATAATGCAGGCACATACGGATATCCAGTGCAAGCAGGTCGCTTGATAATTTATTTTCAAGCCCGTTATAAATATCATTGAGCGATTTCTCCACTTCCTGTAATGCAGTGAAATGACGGGCATTGGTAACAATTGTATTTTCTGAATGAATGGTTCCCTGCACAACTTTGTCAGCTAACCGTTCTTTCAATACATTCACATGCTGGTTTGATTTTGCAGCAATAAACAAAACTGCATCACCTGAAAACTTTTGCTGTGCTGCTGCTTCACCCAACAGATCAACTTTATTTCCAACTGCGATATAATTTTTATTCTGGCCCTGCACCTGCAGCAATGCTGTTTCCAATTCAGCCTGCGATTCTGTATTTACATCAAACAAATAAAGCACAAGGTCAGCTATCAGCATCTTCTCCATACTTCTTCCCACACCAATACTTTCAATTTCATCGGTACTTTCCCTGATGCCTGCTGTATCAATCAATCGAAATAAAATACCATTGATATTGATAATTTCTTCTATGGTATCTCTGGTGGTACCTGCAATTTCACTTACGATTGCCCTGTTTTCATTCAACAGTGTATTGAGCAATGTTGACTTGCCAGCATTTGGTTTACCAACAATGGCAACACTTACACCATTCTTAATTACATTCCCCAATTGAAATGACTGCAATAAATCTTTTGTTACTTTTTGTGCATGCTGAATTAATGCATAAAATTTTGTGCGGTCTGCAAACTCCACATCTTCCTGCGAAAAATCAAGTTCCAGTTCAATCAATGCAGAAAATTGAATGAGTTCTTCCCTTAACTCTTTTAGTACAATAGAAAATCCTCCACGGATATTATGCAGAGCTGTTCTTTGGGAAGCTTCCGTATTACTTGCTATCAGATCAGCTACAGCTTCTGCCTGTGTAAGGTCCAGTTTACCTTTTAAAAATGCCCGTTGTGTAAACTCGCCTGGTTTTGCCATTCTTGCCCCATACTTCACAATAGTATTGATTACCTGCTCCTGTATAAATGGTGAACCATGACAGGAAATTTCTATTACATCTTCACCTGTATAACTTTTTGGGTTTTTAAAAAGAGAAACAACAACTTCATCCAATACCTTTTCTCCATCTTTTAAAAAACCTACATGAATGGTATGTGAGTTTTGCTTGTGCAGATCTTTTGAAGGGAACAGCCGGTTAACAATATCGATGGATTTACTGCCGCTTAAACGTATTATACCAATGGCACCAATACCATGAGGAGTTGCCAATGCAACAATTGTATCATCCCAGCCTGTAAGTTTTCCCAGCATGCTGCAAATTTAACCCGATGCAGCTGAACCACAGCATTACTGTTTGGCTTTATCATCAACCAGTACATATTTCTTAATATCAGTGATGGTCATTTCATCAAATATATCAACCACTTCTTTATAACTTGTATTAGCAGAAGGTTGAATGATAACGGTATATTGATCGTCGGTACCTAACTGACTGATGATACGCTGCCGCTTGTTCAGCAGATGTTCACGCAGAGAAGGTTTGCCATACAGGTAAGCAGTTCCTTTTGCAAGAATGTGCTTTTCATTTCCTTCAAGGTAATCAACAACACCATTTTCTTTTAAAGAGAGTGTTATCGTTGCTGATACAGGTGCATTTGTTTCGGTACCATCAGCCGGAACATTTAATCCAAATGCTTTTTGTTCCATCAGTGTTGTAGTGTAAATAAAAAATGTGATCAGCAGAAAACCAAGATCAACCATTGGTGCGAAATCAATCCGTACAGTTCGTTTATCGTTTTTATTTTCTATACTGCTCATAACAATTGTTTTGAATGAGATAGTTGAAAACAAAAAATCCATACTGAATGCTTCAATTAAATAAACCCACCCACCCCAAACCCCTCCCGGGAGGGGAAAACAAAAATCCCCACCAGAAATCTGATGGGGATGTTGCTTGTATATTCCTTCTTGATAAAGGTCTTAAGGTTGTTCGTCTGGAAGACGGAACGTAATTTTCTGGCGGCGCCATGCTTTTACCTGGCGGCCATTCTGAATTGCAGGTATCCATTTTGGACCTTTACGTATAGCATCCTGTGCAATACGGGCCAATACAGAACCCTTCATGGTTAATGCTTCCACATTACTTACGTTTCCTTCCTTATCAACGATAAACTGCACTTCACATGTACCTGCTTGTCCATCATCAGTTAAATCATCAATATGACGTTCCACTTCACGCTGTACAAACTGATTCCATTTAGCTTCTCCACCGGGAAACTGTGCTTCCACTTCCACTTTTGTGAAAACAGTGTTTTCATCTTCTTTGGGAGCTTCAACAACTTTTGTTTCCTGTTCAACTTTAGGAGGATTCACCACTTCAGGATCTTTGATACCTTCCTGGTCAATCTTACCGACGTTGGTGATTGTTTCCTGTTCCTTCACTTCGTTCTTCTCTTCAAATTTTTCATCTTCCACAATTTTCGGAGGAGTAAACTTGGTGATTTCAATTTTTGGCGGTTCCTGTTTTGGAGGAGGTGGAGGAGGCGGCTCAATTTTCTGCTGCTCTTCCGTTTTAATATCAGCAAGTGTTACATCCGATATTTTTACTTTATTCTTATCTGCAGCTCCAACGGTTCTGCCAACAAGAACAACCAAGAAAATAAGAAGAGCTACACCTGCAGTAATCAACAGTGCGTTTCTTAATCTCCTGTCGTAATTTTTTCTGAGTTCATAAGCACCATACTCCTTGTTCCTGCCTTCAAACAGGATATCAAGAAAATCGGCGCTTAAAATTTTATTTACTTCCATGATTTCGAGTTGTGTTATGAATTAGATGCACGCTCATTTATTTTCCATAAACTATTTTGCTGCCGGAGGAGGAGCTGTTCCCTGCGTTGCTTTAATGAGCTCAACTTCACCTGGAAAAATATCTACTACAGCATATCGTTTGATGTCGGTAATCTGCATCTCATCCAGGATATCCACTACATTTTTATACGCCGAAGTTTCATCGGGTTTAATAATTACCACGAGGTCTTTTTCGGGTGTATTTGCCTTTTTCTTCAACAGTTCAGCCCGGATTTCTTTAAAATTAGAAGATTTAAAGTTGGATCCGTCTGAAGCCAACTGACCTTCGTAATAAAACACATTGTTATCCTTGCTTAACAAAACCGTAAAAGCGCCGGAAGCTTTGGCTTCAGTTTGTTCATCATCCTTGGCTGAATCGTCAGGAATGTTGAGCTTAAACGCTTTTGGGCTGTTGATCGTTGTTGTGAAGATAAAGAACGTAATGAGCAAAAATCCAAGATCAACCATGGGCGTCATATCAACTCTGGCATCTTTACGGGCCTGCTTTTTGACCCCCGGGCCTTTCTTATGACTACCACCACCTTCTTCTATTGCTGCCATTGTTCAGTTATTTTAATAATTAATAATTCGATTTACTTGCCCTATGAATTCTGTTTTTTATACAGTGGCGTACCGCTTGGTACTCCTTCCAGAGATGTAATAAGCTTAAAGGAGAAAATACCATTCTTCTTAAATGCAGCTAATACATTTTTGAAGTAAGGATATTTTGTTCCGTTATCACCGTTTAACATCACGTTGGCTGGCTTACGGCCACCTGTACCTGTAAGCATTGCATTGATATACTCGTTCAACTGATTATTTAATGTATCAGCAACAGGAATACCCGGTTGTTTGAATTTTTTATAATCCGCATCGCTTAATGCTAAAAAACTTTTTAATTGGGTAACAGGAACACCAATTCCACCAGCAGAAAACTTAATAAAGGTGGAGATTTCGGCAGGAGTTAATCCCAATCCCTTCTGACGGCTTAACACTTCAGCTGTTAACTGAGCTTTTTCTTTCCCGTCTTTATCAGAACTGAAACTTATAAATACCCTTCCTTCAGCATCAAATGACACTTTAAACACATCCTTATCGTCAACTTTATCAGATGATACCGACTTTGGATTGTCTATCTTAATTACTTCAGGTGGCTTGAATTTCGTTGCCAGCATAAAGAAGGTCAGGATCAGAAACGACACGTCCACAAAGGCTGTCATATCCACCCATGTACTCTTCCTGGCTATTTTATTGAGTTTCGACATTACTTGAACGTTTTGATTAAGAGATTCAATTTCAGCTGAATTCCACAAGTTGTATTAAAAACAACCTGTATTATTTGTACTGAGAAGCAAAACTTTGAGTTAATGTAAAACTTGTTTCATCAATACCGTAGGTAATTGAGTCAATTTTAGTGGTAAACACGTTGTACATAACCATCGCAATTGATGAAGTACCGATACCCAATGCTGTATTATACAAGGCTTCAGAGATACCAACCGCCAGTGCACCAGCATCGCCGCCGCCACCTTCTTTACCAAGTGCAGAGAATGAACGGATCATACCCAATACAGTTCCCAACAGGGCAATCAATGTTGCAACAGAAGTAATAGTTGATAAGAATACAAGGTTTTTAGAAAGCATTGGAAGTTCGAGTGCCGTTGCTTCTTCTACTTCTTTTTGAATGCCAGCTACTTTCTGTTCTGTATTCAGATTGTTTGCCTCAGTCATTTCACGGTATTTTTTCAAACCTGCTTTCATCACATTTGCAACAGAACCTTTTTGCTTATCGCACTCAGCTAAAGCAGCATCCAGGTTTTTATTTGCAAGATGATACTGTACTTTACGGATAAAGTCAGTTACGTTAGCAGCACCCATTGCTTTGTTGATCGTAAGGAAACGCTCAATAGAAAATACAACTACCATCAGGAACAATCCAATCAGTAAGGGTACAATAATACCACCTTCATAAATTGCATTCAACGCACCAATTGGTTTGTGATGTTGCGGCCAGAACCAGGCGCCTGAATTATCAGGTTGGCCAAATCCACTTTCAGCACCCATAACAAAACGCCAGAAAGCATAACCAGCAATGATACATGCAATAGGAGCAATCCATGAAATAATGTTCGTACTCTGTTTCGTTTGAACTGAAGAGGCAGCTTTTGCTGCTGTAGGTTTAGTTTCAGCCATGACAATTGATTTTTTGGTTTTTTTAAAATTTGTAAGTTTATTCTTTAATTAAGTTTGGTATAATTCTATGAAAAAAAATTTCACAAAAAATCAAACCATTCCCTCATACCGGGTGGCACAAGTTAGGGAAATATTTATTTTGAACAACTCTCTCTTTTTTATTTTTTTATTTCTTTTCCGCAGCAAAGGTTTGCAAAGGTTTTAGTGGGTAACCACCGGTCACTTTCTGCCGTTTATCCTTAACATTCCCTGTTTATATTTGTTTGGTTCATGGTACAATGAATCCGTTTAACTTCATCCGTTCAATTAAAACCAAAGTAAGAATGAGAAAAAATGCATGTTTTTTTATTGTATTGCTTTTCCTGGGAACAGCTCTGACGGGATTTACCCAGAATCGGCCGCAAACTCCGCCTACCACAACTGGTGGCACTCCTCAAATTCCTTCAGGGGCACAATTTCCAACAGGCCCCCGTGCGATGCCAAAACCTTATAAAGAGGTGATTACTGATAAGGCACGTACAGATGAAGGGTTGTTTAAAGTTCACCGTATAGAAGATAAATGGTATTTCGAATTACCCGATTCCTTATTGGGAAGAGATATCCTGGTTGTGAATCGCATTTCCAAATCTGCAGCAGGTTTAAGTAACGGCTTCAGTGGTTATGCGGGCGACATTATTAATAATAATGTGATCCGTTTTGAAAAAGGACCCAATAACAAAGTGTTCCTGAAAAGGGTTTCTTTTGACAACAGGGCAAAAGATACTGAGGGAATGTTTAAAGCTGTAATGAATTCCAACACATTGCCTATTATGCAGTCTTTTGATGTGAAGGCTTATGGAAAAGATTCTGCTACCAATACCAATTCAACTGTATTGGAATTAACCGATTATATTTCCGGCGACAACGATGTATTGTTTTTCAGTACCAATTCAAAATCAAGTCTGCAGATCGGAGCTTTCCAGGCAGATCGTTCTTATGTTCAAAATATCAGATCCTTTCCACTAAACATTGAAATTAAAACAACAAAAACATATAACCGTGGTGGAGTTCCCGGTGCAGCAGCCAATCCTTTTGCACCTGCAGCAGGCGGAGCATTTACAATTGAATTAAACAGCTCTATGCTGTTACTTCCAAAAATACCTGCTAAAGCAAGATTGTTCGATCCCCGTGTTGGTTATTTTGCCAGAAGTTATACTGATTTTGATGCAAATCCACAGGGTGTGAAAGATGTACAGATGGCAGTTCGCTGGAAACTGGAACCCAAACCAGAAGATGTTGAAAAATACAAACGTGGCGAATTGGTTGAGCCACAAAAACCAATTATTTTTTACATTGATCCTGCTACTCCCAAAAAATGGATTCCTTATTTAATGCAGGGTGTTACTGATTGGCAGGTTGCTTTTGAAAAAGCTGGTTTTAAAAATGCCATATTCGGCAAGATGGCACCAACAGCTAAAGAAGACAGCACATGGAGCATTGAAGATGCACGTTTCAGTGCTATCGTTTACAAACCAAGTGAAGTGGCTAATGCAAGCGGACCAAATGTACATGATCCACGCAGCGGTGAAATTTTAGAAAGCCATATCAACTGGTATCATAACGTAATGAGCCTTCTCCGTAACTGGTATTTTATTCAAACAGCTGCTGTTGATCCAGGTTCAAGAACAATGGTATTTGAAGATGAATTGATGGGGCAATTGATCCGCTTTGTATCATCACATGAAGTTGGTCATACATTGGGCTTACGTCACAACTATGGTTCTTCTTCTACTGTACCTGTTGACAGTTTACGCAATAAGAAATGGGTGGAAGCAAATGGTCACACTCCTTCTATTATGGACTATGCACGTTTCAACTACGTAGCTCAACCGGAAGATAATATTTCAAGACCTGGATTATTCCCCCGCATTGGCGACTACGATAAATGGGCCATTGAATGGGGCTACCGCTGGATGCCTGATTATAAAACGGCTGAAGAAGAAGTTCTGGTGTTAAGCAAACTCACAACAGAACGTTTAAAAAATAAGCGCTTATGGTTTGGCACTGAACAGAATCCGGATGATCCACGTTCACAAAATGAAGATCTGGGTAATGATGCCATGAAAGCAAGTACTTACGGTATTAAAAATCTGCAGCGCATTGTACCCAACCTGATCAATTGGACCAAACAACCAAACGAAACATATGAAGGTCTTGATGAAATGTATACACAGGTAGTTTCTCAGTTCGGACGTTACATGGGCCATGTTGCCAAGAATATTGGTGGTGTTTATGAAACGCCAAAAATGGTTGAACAGGAAGGCGGCGTTTATGAATTTGTGCCGAAGTCTGTTCAAAAAGAGGCGATGAGTTTTTTAACCCAGCAGTTGTTTACAACTCCAACCTGGTTAATTAACAATGACATTTCCAGCCGCACAGGAGAAAATCCTCAAATTATTATTGGCACCAGACAGGAAAGCGTTCTTACACGTATCATCAGCACAAATACGCTGAGCAAGTTGTTTATAGCAGAATCAACATCAGGCAGCAATGCATATAAAGCAACTGAAGTAATGGATGATTTACGTCGTGCTATTTTCAGCGAAGTATATACAAAGAAGGCAACTGATGTTTACCGACGCAACCTGCAGAAGATGTTTACAGAGCGTATTATATCCCTGTTACCTTCTGCAACTCCTGCGCCTGTTACCGGTGGGTTTGGCATCACATTCCAGATTACTCCTTCGTTGAGTACAAAGAATACAGATACATATTCAATACTGAAAGGAACATTGCGCACACTTCGTACTGATATCCGTACAGCATTACCAGCTGTAACCGATCCAATGACCAAACTGCATTTGCAGGATTTGGTTGATCGTATTACACTGGTTCTTGAACCTAAATAAAAAGGTTGAAGTTTAACTAATAAGAAAAGCCATACTGTTTAAGTATGGCTTTTCTTATTAGACTTATTTTGAAATTTATTCGTACCTCAATGCATTAATCGGATCAAGCTTGGATGCTTTTACGGCAGGATATAACCCGGCCAGCAAACCGGTAACAAAACAAATGACTACGCCTGCTATTACCCATGCCCAGGGAACAACAAAACCGGTTTTAAAGAACATGGAAGCCAGGTTACCAACAAGTATGCCAAGCAAAATACCAAAGGCTGCACCCAATAAACTGATTAAAATGCTTTCCCACAAAAACTGTGTGCGTATAGTGGAACCTTTTGCTCCGATTGATTTAGATAAGCCGATCTCTCTTGTACGTTCGTTCACTGATACAAGCATAATATTGGTTAACCCAATGGCTGCACCAAATAATGTAATAATACCAATCACCATGGCCGCATAGCGAACATAGCGCAGGGTATTTTTCAACGTTTCAACAATACTGTCACTACGATCGATATAAAAATTATCAGCTTCTTTAATTGCCAGCTTGCGTGAATTACGGAAAACACCCGTTGCCTCTCCTACTGCAGCATCCATCTGTTTAAAATCATTGGCACGGATGGTGATACTGTAACTGCCTGCATTGTTAAACACACGACGAACGTTGTTATAAGTTATAATAGCTATATTATCCAAAGCAAGGAAAGAACTGGCTCCCCGTTCTTTCATTACACCAATTACACGGTAACGGTTGGCTCCAACATGAATGATCTTTCCTAATGCATAAATACTTTTTCCTTTAAATAATTTACGGACAAGGTCACTTCCAATGATCACAACGTTTCTTCCACTTTCTATATCCAGTTTATTAAAATCCCTTCCCTGCTCTAAGATATATCCGCTGTTGAGTAAATAATTTTCATCGCCCCCTAATACACGAACATTTGGGTTTGTTTTTACGTCTTCAAAAAGAACAGTTGAATTTCCACTGGCAAATTTTGAGATACTTACTGAAGCAGGGAAACCGAATCTCTCTTTAAAATTTCTCGCTTCTTCAAATGTTATTACACGACCCAGGCTGGAGTTCTTTTCTTTCTTTGCACCTTTCTTTTCTTTTTTCAGATCACTGCGTGGACCTCCTCCACCAAAACGTATATTCCGTTCCTTAAACCGTATACTGAATGAATTGGCTCCGAGAATAGAAAAATTTTCATACAAACTCTGGTTCATGGCTTCAATAGCAGTAATGATACCAATCAATGCCATGATCCCGAATGCAATAATGGAAACAGTAATACCTGTTCTTAATTTATTAGCCCGAACAGTGCGCCAGGAAAGAGTAAGTATATCCGTGAATGTCATAAATGAATTTCATCCCGAAATTAAGAAAGCCCCAACGATAAACAAGTTCTTTCTATGAACGGCATTAATACACAGTCAGCCAGTTCAGTAAAAGGCTGGGGAATACGCCCAAAAGCACAATCAGCAGAGCAATTGTTACCAGTAGTCCTTTAAAAAAAGGTGTTGCTTCCATATCCTGTCCTTCACCTTCTTTGAAATACATGGCCTGAACTAAACGGAAGTAATAATACACACTTACGGCAGCCATGATAACAGCAAACACCACCAGCCATAAATATGTGCCGGTTTTAACTGCTGCAGCCAGCACAAAGTATTTAGCAAAGAAACCGGCAGTTAATGGAATACCCGCCAGTGAGAATAAACAAACAGTGAGCACCAGCGCTACAAGTGGTTGTTTCTTTGCCAAACCATTAAAACCATCAAAGGTGTAATCTTTCATTTTTACAAGTACTGCAAAAATGCCAATGGTGGCCAAACAATAAGCAGCTGCATATAACAGTAATCCCTGCTTCGACATATCATTGATAGCAAAGACTGCAAACATCATAAAACCTGCCTGCGCAATACTTGAGTAAGCAAGCATACGCTTTACACTTTGCTGATAAACGGCTGTTATATTTCCGATGAATAAGGTTAATGCAGTAATGATGGCGATGCTGAGTTTCCATTTATCGGTCATCCCTCCAAAACCATTGGCAAATAAATTAAGGAAGCCAATAAATACGGAGGCCTTTACAATGGTTGCCATAAAGGAGGTAAACACAGTTGGTGCTCCATCATATACATCAGGCGTCCAGAAATGAAATGGTGCAGCTGATACTTTGAAAGCCATTGCAATCATGATCATTACAATACCAATGATGAGGAACACCATAAAATTATCACCCGGCTGCAGGTTCAGTCTGTCTATCTGAAAAGAAGCAGTAGCACCATACAGAAATGCAATCCCCATCAGCATAATACCTGTGGAGAAAGATCCCATCAGGAAATATTTCAATGCAGCTTCATTGCTCTTTAAGTTTCTTTTATCGGCACCTGTTAAAATATAAAGAGGAATAGAAATGACTTCGATCCCTAAAAATAAAATCAACAGATTGTTGAATAAAGCAACCAGGCCAACGCCGCACATCACAAAAAAGATCAGCGCAAAATATTCATATGGATGATTCCCTGCTTTTTCAATTTCTTTCCCATTTAACAGAAAGTAAATGAGTAACGCAAAAACGATCACCACTAAAAAAAGCAATCCAAAACGATCGTACAGCAACATTCCGTTGAAGTTATTATCGATGATCATTTTACCAGCCAGGTCAAACAAACTGCCAATCAGCAAAACAACCGTACCAACAAGTGCAACAGTTTTGGCAGCTGATCTGCTTTTGATAAACAAACCGCTAAACATCATCACAATACCCCAGAGCGCCGAAATTAAAATCAGGTTCATCGTTCTTCGTTAAATTATTTAAAGATTCCCAGGATCATCGTTACCGTATCCTGCACCAAACCAAACATAGGTTTTGGATACACACCCATTGCAAAAATGCCAATCACTATTACCACTAAGCTTGCTTTTTCAAACCACGCAATGTCTACTGCTTTTGCAGTCAGGCCGTTTTCATTTCCGTAAAATACTTTTTGAATCATTTTCAATGTATAAACAGCACTCAGGATAATACTCAATCCGCCAACTGCCGCATACCATACATTGAATTTGAACAAACCATTAAACATTAAGAACTCGCCGATGAATGCATTGGTGAGTGGTAACGCAACGTTGGCCAATGCAACAATTACTAATAATATTGTAAGAGCAGGTGCTTTTTGTGCTAGACCGCCCAGTTCACTTATTTTACGTGTTCCAAACTGGCGTTCGATCAGTTCAACAACAATCCACATACCCAGCACATTTACACCATGACTGAAAAATTGTATCATGGCTCCCTGCAATCCGCTTTCGTTGTTTACAAACAATGCGGCACTCATTAAACCAATATGTGCAATGGAAGAATAGGCAATCAAACGTTTCAGATCATCCTGTTGCATGGCAAGAATACTTGAATAGATCATTCCTGCAACACTTAACCCGATAACGATATTGCCATACATCAACACACCTGCAGGGAATAAAGGAATCAACCAGCGAACTACGGCGAACAAACCCATCTTCACCATCAATGCACTTAACACCATGGTTACCGCTGTTGGCGCCTGTTCATATGTATCGGGTTGCCAGGTGTGGAAAGGGAATACCGGCATCTTAATGGCAAAGGCGATAAAGAACATCCAGAAGAACCATCCCTGCTGTGAAGTTGTCAGTTTCACTTCATACAATGATTGCATGGAAAATGAAGCATCAGGTGTTTGATAGTAGAGATATAATAATCCAACGAGCATCAGTAAAGAACCGATGAATGTATAAACAAAGAATTTAAACGTTACAGCAATGCGTTTGTCGCCACCCCATTTCGAACATAAGAAGTAAACAGGAATCAGTGCCAGTTCCCAGAAGAAGTAGAATAACAAACCATCTGCAGCAAGAAACACTCCTAATAATCCTGCTTGCGTCAGTAACATCAAACCATAAAAAATATTGGGTGATGCATATTTACTTTTCCAGGTTGATGCAAAGATTAAAGGATAAGCTAACACCGTCAGCAAACAAAGAACAGTACTCAAACCATCCATCTGCAAAGCAAATGATGAACCGAGTTGTGGCAACCATTCTGCAGAAAATGTTTTGCCGGCAATATTATCCGCAGATAATAAACTAAAGCTCATTACCGCTAAGGAAACAAAAGCAATCACTAAACTCCATGCCTTTGCCCGCTTTTCATTTTTGATGAAAAAAGCAGCCATACCACCAATCAAGGGAACCAATATCAACAATAATGCAATCATAATACAGTTAATCTATAATCAGATAAATAAAGCAATCACAAAAAAGATCAGGATACCGAGCACCATCAGCAATATATAGTTTCCAACCTGACCGCTTTGCAGCAATCGCAACTGGCGGCTACCCCACTGTACACTTTTTCCAACAGCATTCACCAATCCGTCAATACCACTCTTCTCAATAAAACGGTTGAAAATATATCCTAATCCATTCAAAGGCTTACTAATAACAGTCTCATACAATTCATCCACATACCATTTGTTGACTAATACTTTTCCAAAACCAGTTGCATCT
This sequence comes from Chitinophagaceae bacterium, assembly GCA_031407835.1. Lineage (GTDB taxonomy): Bacteria > Bacteroidota > Bacteroidia > Chitinophagales > Chitinophagaceae > Lacibacter. Next base: position 3,648 of record JANOIQ010000324.1, on the reverse strand, counting down.
TGTGTTTCAGGTTTTTTACTGAAACGGTTTAATGCATAGATGATAGTAACAGCAATTAACGTTAAGCTTACACCCAGCAACATATATTCAGTTGAGTGAGTTAACTGATGTGCTTCTTTTATTTGTGTTGATGCTTCAAATACCGGTGCTAAATAATGTTCCAAACGATGAGCACCTGGTGCAAATAATTCAGGAATACCAATAAATCCTGCAATAGCAGCCAACACAGCTAATACAATTAATGGAATCACCATCGACCATGGACTTTCATGCAGGTGATGTTCCTGTTCTTTTGTACCACGGAAACTTCCTTTGAAAGTCATAGCATATAAACGGAACATATAAAATGCTGTCATCAATGCACCGCCTAAACCAACCCAATACAAGATTGGATTGCTTGCATATGCATTTACTAATATTTCATCTTTTGAAAAGAAACCACTGAATGGAGGAATACCGGCTATTGCAATACAACCAACTAAGAAAGTCCAGTGAGTATGCGGAAGCTTTTTAGACAATCCACCCATTTTACGAATATCCTGTTCGTGATGCATGGCATGAATTACCGAGCCAGCACCAAGAAATAACAAGGCTTTGAAGAAGGCATGTGTCATTACATGAAACACAGCACCTGTATAAGCACCTACTCCCAAACCAAGAAACATATAACCTAACTGACTTACGGTTGAATAAGCCAGTACTTTTTTAATGTCGTTTTGTTTGATGGCAATTGTTGCTGCAAGAATAGCAGTTGTTAAACCAATGACTGCTACTACTGTTTGAGAAACCGGAGCCAGTGTATATAAAATATTGCTGCGTGCAATCATGTAGATGCCGGCAGTAACCATCGTTGCAGCATGGATTAATGCAGATACAGGAGTTGGGCCAGCCATCGCATCAGGCAACCAAGTATATAAAGGTATCTGTGCACTTTTACCGGTGGCACCAACAAATAATAACAACGTTATCACCGTTAAAATTCCAACACCAGCTCCTTGCGCCTGTGAGAATACTTCCGTATAGGTTAAAGAACCAAACTGCTGAATGATGAAGAACAACCCGAGTAAGAATCCGAGATCACCAATGCGATTCATCACAAATGCTTTTCGTGCAGCATTACCATATTCTGTATTCTTAAACCAGTAACCAATTAATAAATAAGAACAGAGACCAACACCTTCCCAACCAATAAACATGATAAGATAGTTTGATCCCAGTACGAGCAAGAGCATGTTAAATATAAACAGATTCAGGTAAGAGAAGTAGCGGGCAAAATGGTGCGGTTCTTCTTCATGCATGTAAGAAGTAGAATACACATGAATGAGAAAACCAACACCTGTAATAATTAATAAGAATAAAACAGAGAGTTGATCAACCTGAAAGGCAAAGGGAATATTTAATCCGGCCACATTGATAAACTCAAACAGGTTTACCGTAACTGCAGTAAAACCTTCCGCCCTTGTTTCATTAAAGATCAGAAGACTTACAATGAACGATGCAAGAATTACTCCACTGCCAATGATGCCGCTGAGCGATTTGCTCAACTGCTTTCTTCCCAATCCATTAATCAGAAAACCAATGAGCGGAAACAACGGAACCAGCCAAATATAATCAACCATATTCTTCATACTATTTTTATGTACGATGTACGACGTTAGATGTTAGTGCGTACACCGTACATCTCACATCGTACATATAGCTTAGTGTTTTAATCTGTTCAAAAAGTTTATATCCACACTGTGAATATTTCTGTACATCATTACAATAATGGCCAGTCCCACACTTACTTCAGCTGCTGCCACCACCATAATAAAAAATACAAAAAGCTGTGCTTCTGTTCCTACCGGTGATGCAGGATTCAATGCAACCACATTTGCATAATGCATTTTTGAAAATGCAACCAGCAACAGGTTTACTGCATTCAGCATTAATTCCACACACATGAAAATGATAATGGCATTGCGGCGTGTTAACACACCGGCCACACCAATACTGAACAAAGCAACAGCAAGAATGATATAATAATTTATCGGCATAATATTCCAATTTGGGAATTTTCAATTTGGAAATTTGGAAATGAATTTCAATTCAAACTGCCTGTTCATTTTCAAATCTTCAAATTTTCAAATCAGTTAATTTCTTCAGTCTCCTTTCTTTCCTATCACCACAGCACCAACCATCGCACTTAAAAACAACACACTGCTTATTTCAAACGGTAACACATAATCAGTAAACAAAACTTTACCCAGTAAATGAATCAATCCTGTTTCGCCACCCATTTCTACCTGCTGTGTTTGCAGCGCTTCTGTTTGACGGATAGCTGCAACAAACACCAGCATCAAGCTTCCACCGGCAATGGCGCCTGCAATTTTCGACCATTGATTTTTCTGCGGTTCATTGTTTGCATTCAGGTTCATGAGCATAATTACAAACAGGAACAGCACCATGATTGCACCAGCGTATACAATGATATTTACAATTGCCAGGAACTGTGCATTCAATAAAATATAATGACCGGAAATAGCAAAGAATACAACAATCAGCCACAGCACACTATACACCGGATTTTTGCTGGTAACCATCATCAATGCTGCGCCAAGCGCCATTGCAGTCAGGAACCAGAATAGAATTTCAGTAATACTCATAATGAATCAGTCTCTTGTTTAGCTTTCGCTTTACGTTCATCAATCAAACCTTTTGCTTTGGCAAATTCTTCCGGGTTATTCTTTGGATGAGGAATAACCAGGTTGTCTTTACCATAAATAAAACTCTGCCTGCTGTAATTCGCCGGAGCAAATGTTTCCGTTAAATAAATAGCATCTTTCGGACAGGCATCTTCACAAAATCCGCAAAATATACAACGCAGCATATTGATCTCATACTTCGCTGCATATTTTTCTTCACGATATAAATTTTCTTCGCCGGGCAAACGTTCAGCTGCATCCATTGTAATAGCTTCTGCCGGACAGGCAACTGCACACAACCCACAGGCCGTACAATTTTCACGACCTTCTTCATCACGGTTCAGAATATGCAAACCACGGAACACGGGACTGAATGGTCTTGTCTGCTCGGGATATTGAATCGTTACTTTCTTTTTGAAAATATGCGAAAACGTAATCCCCATCCCTTTCAAAATAGCAGGCAGATATATCCTCTCCAACAGGTTCATTGGTTTGCGATCTACCGGTTTTGCTCTGTTTGTTAATTGCATTTACGTTTATTTAGAAAGCCCCTTTCTCCACCTCTTTCCCCAGAGGGAAAAGAGCGGTGCTTTAGTTTATATAATCAATTTCATCACTTCCATATTTTCTTCATCTAATTAATCATCACTATTTCAACATCTACCTATTCATCATTAATTTGAAATAAGCTGGCCTTGTGCCATGCCATCCTCCCCTTCCGGGGGAGTTAGAGGGGGCCTCTATTTCTTCAGCAATATCACAACTGCCGTTACCAACATATTGAACAATGAAAGTGGAATCAATGATTTCCACCCTAAATTCATCAATTGATCATAACGGAAACGTGGAATCGTCCAGCGTACCCACATGAAAAAGAAGATGAAAAACACAATCTTCGCAAACAGGGCCATTGCGCCTAATGCAGCCATTGTATTTACTGAAAATCCCCACGCACTTTCATCGT
>JANOIQ010000321.1:0-5986 GCA_031407835.1 Chitinophagaceae bacterium | reverse complement strand
ATAACAATTATCATCAACGGGAATAAAAATTTAGTGTTTCCGTCTGACGCCCGCGTCTTACGTATTTGTGTATTTTTTTTTTCAGTCATTTTTTATTCCGACAGACGTGGGCGTCAGACGGGTGTGTACAATTGTTGTATTGTTTGTTTAATGTTATTTATTTGTTCTGCTGCCCTCCGTTCGACGGGATAGAAAACTGATTAAAAAATAATTACACAAATCCGTCAGACGAGGGCGTCAGACGGAAACACTAAATTTTTATGCACGTTGATCTTAATTGTGATTTAGGCGAAGGCATGACAACCGATGAGCAGATCATTCCATTCATCAGTTCAGCAAATATCGCCTGTGGCTTTCATGCAGGTGATGATGATATCATGAAACGAACGATTGAACTTTGTTTGCAGCATGGCGTTGCCATTGGTGCTCATCCTTCCTGGCCAGACAAAGAAAACTTTGGCAGAAAGGAAATGGAGTTATCATCAGCAGAGTTATACAATATCGTTACAGAACAGCTCAAGATCATTTTTAATACCGCAAAAGAGCAGAGTGCAACACTGCATCATGTAAAACCTCATGGAGCTTTATATAATCAATCAGCCAAAGACCCAATGATTGCATCAACCATTGCAAAAGCAGTGAATGATTTTGATGCTTCACTTATCTTATTCGGATTAAGTGGAAGCCATTCTATCACTGAAGCAAAAAAGATTGGGCTGAAAACTGCAAGCGAAGTATTTGCAGATCGTACTTACCTTGATGATGGAAGGTTAACTGCACGCTCCCAGCCCGGTGCCCTGATTACAGATGATAGCAAAGCTGTTCAGCAGGTATTGCAAATGATTACGCAGCGAACTGTAACAACAATATCAGGGAAAGTAATTTCAATCATTGCAGATACAATCTGTGTGCATGGAGATGGAACCAATGCCGTAACTTTTGCAAAAGCCATTTCAACTGCATTAAAACAATCAAACATTGACATTAAAAAAAATTGACTGGAAATTACTTAGTGGCAAAGGTGCAGGCGCAGCTTTCCTCATGGCAACATCAGCCATCGGGCCGGGCTTTTTAACGCAAACAACTGTATTTACACAACAGCTCATGGCGAGCATGGGCTTTGTGATTCTTGTTTCGGTGATCATTGATATAATTGCACAGCTCAATATATGGCAGATCCTTACAGCAAACAATAAGCGTGGTTCAGAACTGGCGAACGAAGTAATTCCGGGAAGCGGACATGTGCTTACGATTCTGATTTGCTTTGGTGGTTTAGCATTCAACATAGGTAACATTTCCGGTGCTGGTTTGGGGTTGAATATTTTATTTCCTGTAAGTGTAGAAACAGGAAGTATCATCAGCGCAGTTATTGCGATCATCATCTTTCTGTTTAAAGATATTGGCAAAGCAATGGATGTATTTGTAAAATTGCTGGGCATTGTTATGCTTGGGTTAATGCTTTATGTTGTATTCTTTGCCCAGCCTCCGGTTGCTGAAGTTATTCACAGGACATTTCTTCCTTCCACAATTAATTTAACTTCTATTGTAACACTGGTTGGAGGAACAGTTGGTGGTTATATAACCTTTGCCGGTGCTCATCGCCTGCTGGAAGATAAAACTGTTGCACACAACATGAAGGAAGTAAAGCAAAGTGCAGTGAGCGGAATTATTTTAACAGCCTGCATGCGTATCTTATTATTTCTTGCAGTACTTGGTGTGCTCACCAAAGGCTTTCAACTTAATCCATCAAATCCCACAGCTTCTGTCTTTCAATCTGCGCTGGGAATAGTTGGATATAAACTATTCGGCATTGTATTATGGAGTGCGGCCATTACATCCGTTGTTGGTTCTGCATTTACATCCATTACATTTCTTAAAACATTACATCCTGTTTTTATCCGGCAGCAACGATTGATTACAATTGCGTTCATCATCATTTCAACCATTATTTTTTTATACTGGGGTAAACCGATTGTCATATTAGTATTAGCCGGTGCGTTGAATGGTTTTATTCTTCCCTTCTCACTGGGGCTGATGTTATGGGTGATGATGAAACGAAAGCTGGGCCACTACAATCATCCTAAATGGCTTCTCTGGAGCGGCTGGATTGTTGTTGTTGTGATGTTGTGGATGAGTATTGTTACATTTATAGAAGAAATACCAAAACTATTTTAACAGAATGCCAGTTCCTGACCCATTTAGCATGTATTATGTTGCTGTGCTTTGTCCGCCGGCGATTGACGACAAAGTACAAAAGCACAAACTCTGGATGAGAGATCATTTTAGTTGCACTGTTGCACTAAAGTCAGCAGCACATATTACATTGATTTCTCCTTTCTGGTTAAAGAATGAATCAGAACAATTACTGATAAATACATTACAATCGTTTCAGACAGATAAACTGCCGGTTGAAATTCAGTTGCGTAATTTCTCACATTTCAGCGACAGGGTCATTTCTGTTGCCGTGGATGAAAATCAACAGTTAGCTGTTTTGCATAAAGAAACTGAAGATCATTTCATCCAATCGTTTTATGGCATCATCAAACCAGATGGCCGCCCTTTTCATCCTCATGTAACCATTGCCAACAGGGATGTAAAACCCGGCGATTTTATCAAAGCATGGGAGCACTTCGGCAAAGAGAAATTTGCAGAAAGTTTTCAGGCAACTGCAGTATCGTTATTAAAGCTTGAGCAGGAGAAATGGAACCTGCTTGCTGAAAAACAATTCTGAGAACCGGTTGATTTATTTTTTACCCTGTTTTAATTCTTTCATTCAAAATCAATAACTTCCCTTTCTGATATATTTATTAATATAGCACACTCTGTACTTTGTCATAGGCATAAATCGAATCATATGAAATATTTTTTTTCCTGCTTTATTTTGTTCCTTACTCTTCATTTGCAGGCACAGGAAGTAAATATCATTCCAAAACCAAAAACGCTTGAACTGAAGAGAGGCAGTTTTATCATTACTCCTGCAACTGTGATTGTGCTGGATGATGATGGAGAAAACGCAACAGCTTCATTCTTTAATCAACATCTGCAATCCTTCTATGGTTTCCAGTTAAAGACTGCAAAATCTACAGCAAAGAATTTCATCCGGTTTTCTACAAAGAAGTTCATTGCTCCCGGAACAGAAGGCAAATATGATCTCACTGTCAATTCAAAAGGAGTTACCGTTTCAGGCGATACCTATTCCGGTACATTTAACGGGATGCAATCGCTGATACAATTACTGAGGGTTGATGAAAAATCAATCAGCAGCAAACAATTCATGATTCCCGCATTGGTAATCCAGGATGAACCACGTTTTCAATATCGTGGTATGCACCTGGATGTTAGCCGGCATTTCTTTCCTGCTTCTTATGTAAAACGATACATTGATTTTCTTGCGTATCATAAAATGAATGTTTTTCACTGGCATTTAACGGAAGACCAGGGTTGGCGCATTGAAATCAAAAAATACCCATTACTTACTTCTGTTGGCAGCAACCGAAACGGAACAATCATTGGCCGTTATCCCGGAAAAGGAAACAACAACCAGCCATTACAAGGTTTTTATACACAGGAAGAAATTAAAGATGTAGTACAATATGCAAAAGACCGTTTCATTGAAGTAATTCCTGAAATTGAAATGCCCGGGCACAGCAGTGCCGCCATCGCAGCGTATCCATGGTTGAGTTGTTTTCCCAACAGGCCAACCAATATTCCGTCTTACATGGTTTCATTAAAGAGTGTGGAAGAACAGCAGAAAGGCCGTGTAAAATTAGTACAGGAAACATGGGGTGTATTTGATGATGTGTTTTGTGCAGGAAAAGATTCAACGTTTAAATTTTTAGAAAATGTGTTAGATGAAGTGATTGAGTTATTCCCATCAAAATATGTTCATATTGGTGGAGATGAATGTCCGAAAACACACTGGAAACAATGCCCATCCTGCCAGAAAAGAATGAAAGACCTGAAGCTGAAAGATGAACATGAACTGCAGAGTTATTTTGTGCAGCGAATGGAGAAATATCTTAACAGTAAAGGCAAAACATTGATTGGCTGGGATGAAATTCTCGAAGGAGGTTTGGCACCAAATGCACAGGTGATGAGCTGGCGTGGTGAAGCCGGTGGTATTGCAGCTGCAAAGGAACATCATTATGTGATGATGACACCGGGCAGCCATGTGTACTTTGATCATTCACAAACAGCTAAAGAAGATTCTGTAACCATTGGAGGTTTAACAACTATTCAAAAAGTATACAGCTACGAACCGGTGCCTAAAGAGTTAACAGCAGAGGAAGCAAAATTTGTAAGAGGTGCGCAGGCAAATCTGTGGACAGAATATATTCCCAACACAAAGAAGCTTGAATACATGCTCTTTCCAAGAATTTCTGCTTTGAGTGAAATATTATGGAGCAGTAAAGAAAACCGGGACTGGACTGATTTTGAAAAACGTTTGCTGGTTCAGTTTAAACGATATGATTTGTTGAAAGTGAATTACAGCAAAGCTTATTTTGATCCGAAATCAACAGGGGAGCCAAAGAAATAACACCTCATCCTCTTATCCTTCTCCAAAGGAGAAGGACGGTTCTTCTATCTAAAGCCAAACAAAATGTCTGCCATTTCAACATTAATTATAGTTGTAAAATTTTGCATCATTGAAAAAATATTTGCTGAAATGCTTAATTACAAATGATGAAATGAGATTATTTACTCTGGCCTCCCTCTCCTTCGGAGAGGGATAAGAGGGTGAGGTATTTTATTTCAACACCTCCTCCAGCTTCTTCTCAAGCGCCTCACCTCTCAAATTTCTCGCAATGATTACACCATTCGGATCAAGTAACACATTAAATGGAATTCCCTGTATTCCGTATTCACGGGCAGCTGCATTTTCCCAGCCTTTGATATCACCCACCTGTGTCCATGTATAATGATCATCCTTGATTGCTTTCAGCCATTTTTCTTTACTCTGATCAAGCGATACGCCGAGTATTTCAAAGTTTTTATTCTTATATTTTTCGTACGCTTTTACAAGATTCGGACTTTCTTTGCGGCAGGGTGCACACCAGCTCGCCCAGAAATCAACCAGCACATATTTTCCTTTAAATGAAGAGAGTGAAATAGGATTTCCATTGGCATCAGGCTGTGTAAAATCAATGGCCTGTTTACCAACCATTGTTTTTCTTCCCAATTCAATCAGTTCACTCAGCTCTTTTCCTTTTTCACCATTTTGAAGTGCAGGAGAAAGTAATGCAAACATAGGTTCACCTTTCGCAGCGTCTGGATTTGATCCAATGGCCTGCTGAACTAAGTACAATGAAACGAATGAGGAAGGATTCATCTTTACAAACTGTATCTGTTCTTTATAATACAGATCTGCCATGCCTGTATATAATTCAAATACATCTTTCGCAAGTTCTTCTTTCTTTGCTTTGAAATATGTGTCATACACTTCACCGAACTTACTTTCTAAGCGGCTGAGGGATTGTATCTGTTGCTGATAGTTGTTATAATCATTTACAATAGGAGAACCTTTCACAACAGCATCCCATAATAATGTTTTTGTTGTAACGGTAATTGCACCACTGTCTATAAAAAGTGAAAGGGTATTCTGTTCATATGCTAACCGGCTGAATTGCTTTCCTGGCTTTGGATCCGCTTCCTGTAAACTGAGTGTGGCAATTCCGGGATTACTCAGTGTTCCGTTGATCGTAAACTTTCCATTAACAACTTTCACCTCTTCTCCATTACCGCCATTATCCCAGCTGAGCAATGCATTGTATTTTTTTGTTGATGCAGGAACAGAACCTTTGAGTACGAATTTCCTCTCCTGTGCTGAAGCAATAAAACAAGCCAACAGCAGAACAACAACTAAATACTGTTTCATACTTAATTTGTTTTCAGGATTTCTTCAAGCCTTGCATGAAGTTCTTCGCCACGCAGATTTTTAGCAATGATTGTTCCATCAGGGCCAATCAGGAAATTTTGAGGAATGGCT
>JANOIQ010000316.1:0-3866 GCA_031407835.1 Chitinophagaceae bacterium | reverse complement strand
TAGTCCATGCAGATGGGATACCAGCTTTTTCAATAAAAGCTTTAAATTCTTTTTCTGCTTTGCCGAGAATAACTCCCTGTCCGAAAATCACAAAAGGACGTTCTGCTTCATTGATGAGCTTTGCAGCTTCCTCAACATATTTCTTACGTACAATTGGTTTGGGTCGATAACTTCTGATATGATTACATTTTGTATACCCTTCATAATCGAATAACTGCAACTGCGCATTCTTCGTAATATCAATCAGCACAGGTCCCGGTCTTCCACTGCCGGCAATGTAAAATGCTTTTGCTAATGCAGCAGGAATTTCAGATGCATCTGTTACCTGGTGATTCCATTTGGTAACAGGTGTTGTAATATTAATGACATCTGTTTCCTGGAAGGCATCTGTACCAAGCAGGTGAGCAAACACCTGGCCTGTAATGCAAACTACCGGAGTTGAATCGATCATTGCATCAGCTAAACCTGTTACAAGGTTTGTTGCACCGGGGCCACTTGTTGCAAACACAACACCTGTTCTGTTGCCTGCTCTTGCAAAACCCTGCGCTGCATGAATAGCTCCCTGTTCATGACGAACAAGTATATGTTCTAAACGATCATGATAATCGTACAATGCATCATAAATCGGCATGATGGCGCCACCGGGATACCCAAATACAGTTGTAACGCCCTCGTTTACGAGTGCATCCATTACTGCCTGACCACCAGTTACTGATTGCGTTTTGTTTTCAGTCACTTTTTTTTCTTTTACTTCAAGCGTTTCCATAATAATGATTTATTGTTCAATGTTTGCCTTATCGGCCCCTATCTCCATCTTAGCTTCGCTCGTAACTTTCGTTCCTCAGTTATCCCAAAGGAGAAAGAGCGGTGCATAAACTATATAATAAACTTCAATTCTTCCATTTCAACTTTAAGTCTTTCATCAACAACTATCAAACACTCTGCATTTCTTTAGCTTTATTAACAAGCAAGGGCTATGCAAAGCAGTTCCCCCTTTAGGGGGCGGAGGGGTTACTCATCTGTTACGCAACCCTCACTGGCATCTTTCACACACATGGAATATTTATACAACACCCCTTTTTCTACTTTCAATATTGGTTGCTTCCATTTACTTCTTCTTTCAGCTATAACAGCATCACTCACTTTCAACGTCATTTTTTTTGTGGCAACATCAAGTTCAATGATGTCGTCATTTTCCACCAGTGCAATTAAACCTCCGGCAAATGCTTCAGGTGTGATGTGCCCAACAACAAATCCATGTGAGCCACCACTGAAACGGCCATCAGTAATCAATGCAACATCTTTTCCCAAACCAGCGCCCATAATCGCTGAAGTTGGTTTCAACATTTCCGGCATACCCGGTGCACCCTTCGGACCTTCATAACGAATCACTACCACATCACCTTTCTTCACTCTTCCGTTTGCAATACCTGCTACCAAATCTTTCTCTCCATCGAATACTCTTGCCGGACCAACAAAACGTTCTCCTTCTTTACCGGAAATTTTTGCCACACTTCCCTTCTCAGCTAAATTGCCATACAATATTTGCAGGTGTCCTGTTTTTTTTAATGGTTCTTCTACAGGGAAAATAATTTTTTGTGTGGTAAAATTTAAATCAGAAACACCTGCTAAATTCTCTGCAATAGTTTTACCTGTTACTGTAAGGCAATCGCCGTGGAGCAATCCTTTATTTAATAAATATTTCATTACTGCAGGCACTCCACCATGCGCATGCAGTTCCTGCATTAAATATTTTCCACTTGGTTTAAAATCAGCCAGCACCGGTGTTTGATCACTGATGCGTTGAAAATCTTCCTGTGTTAATGGCACATCCACACTCTTTGCCATCGCAATTAAATGCAGCACAGCATTGGTGCTTCCTCCAAAGATCATAACGGTAACTATGGCATTTTCAAATGCTTTTTTCGTCATGATGTCTCTTGGCTTAATATCTTTTTCAAGCAATAATTTTATCGCTTTACCTGCATTTAAACATTCTGTTTTTTTATCATCACTAATAGCAGGATTGGAAGATGAAAAAGGCAAACTCATTCCCAATGCTTCAATAGCAGCGGCCATTGTATTAGCGGTATACATGCCACCACATGCACCTGCGCCGGGGCAACTATGTTTCACTACTTCTTTAAAATCTTCCGGTGTGATGGTGCCTGCTAATTTTTTTCCCAATGCTTCAAAAGAAGAAATAATGTTTAGTTCTTCTCCTTTGTGATGACCCGGAGCAATGGTTCCGCCATACACCATAATAGAAGGGCGATTCAGACGACCCATTGCCATAATAGCACCCGGCATATTTTTATCACAGCCTGGTAACGCAATCAATCCATCATAATAAAAACCACCACAAACCGCTTCAATACTATCTGCAATTAAATCACGACTAACCAAACTATAACGCATGCCATCGGTACCGTTACTGATACCATCACTGATACCGATTGTATTAAAGATCAAACCAACCATTTCATTATCCCAAACCCCCTGCTTTACAATTTTCGCCAAGTCATTCAAATGCATATTGCAGGTGTTGCCATCATAACCCATACTGCAAACACCAATCTGTGGTTTTTTCAGATCTTCTTCTGTTAATCCAATCCCATATAACATCGCCTGTGCAGCCGGTTGTGTTTCATCCTGCGTTAATGTCTTTGAATATTTGTTTAATTCGGTCATTTTATTTTTTGTTATCGTCTGTTGTATCTCTATTTAACTTTTGTTGCGTCGCTCTCTTGTGCGTTCGATAATTCTATTCGTCCTATCATGCGTTCCTACGGAACACTATTACCATCTTGAATTTTTCTACCGATCAGTTGTTCCTACGGAACAAATTCTATTATTATGCAATTACTTCTTCTATATTCCTTTAATCAACACTCACACTCTTTTTTTTATAAGAGCTCTCTAAAGTTTCAGACTCTAAAGCCCCTCCTTTGGAGGGGTTTGGGGAGGTTGTTAATTGTGCATACGCTTCCTGAATCCTTTTACTCACTGTTTCATTCCATGCTTTTGGAAACTTCACCTCATCCAGGCTTTCAAAACCAATGACCTCAGCAGCAGTACCACAATAAAAGGCTGCATCTGCCTTCTTCAATTCTTCAACCGTAAAAAACTTTTCTTCCACTTCAATATTCAATTCAGCACATATTTCAAAAATAGTTGCTCTTGTTATACCGGGTAAAATATTTCCCAATGCAGGAGTAAACAGTTTGCCGTCTTTTTCATAAAACAGGTTTGCACCGGGACCTTCTGCTACATTTCCATTCATATCTGTAAGCAATGCTTCATCAAATCCTTTTGCCTTTGCTTCATGACTTGCCAGCAAAGAATTTACATAATGACCTGCTGCTTTTGCATGGATCTTAAACCCTTTTGGATTGGGTCGTTCAAATGAACTTGTCATGATGCGTAACAATCTGTCGCCAAGAAAAGGCTGCATTGGCCATGCCTGAATAACAATCAACGACTGTTCATTTTTTATAAAACTCATATTCGCCGGAGCATACACAACCGGCCGGATATAGGCATCCTGCAGATTATTTCTTTTCAATACTTCATAAGTAGCCGCAATCAATTCTTCAGCATTCCATTGATACGGCATATTCATTGCTTCAGCAGAATTTTTCAAACGAACATAATGTTCCACCTCTTTGAAAATCTTTGTTTCGCCGTTACTTGTTTTATACGAACGTATTCCTTCAAACACACTATATCCATAGTGTAAGCTCTGGCTGTAGAAATCCATCTTTGCTTCGGATGCTTTTACAAACTCTCCGTTCAGATACAAAACCGTTTCGTTGTTATAATATGATGTCATAATATTGCCCCCATCCCCTAAAGGGGTGTTTTTT
>JANOIQ010000550.1:0-5732 GCA_031407835.1 Chitinophagaceae bacterium | reverse complement strand
GATTTGTTCTTCGATCGTACCATTACAAAAATAGAAGGCAATACTATTTACATTGATGCACCCATTACAACAGCATTGGATACAACTTATGGTGGTGGCAGCATTTACTTTTATAACAAGGATGGCCGCATCAATAATTGTGGTGTAGAAAACCTGCGTTGCATTTCTGCTTTTGATAAAACAAACCTGAAAGATGAAGATCACCGCTGGAATGCCATCAATATTGAAAATGCAGAAGACTGCTGGGTAAGACAAATTACATTTCAACATTTTGCAGGCAGTGCAGTAAGTGTATTGGAAACATCGAAACGAATTACAGTTGAAGATTGTATTTCATTAGCTCCTGTTTCTGAAATAGGCGGTCAACGTCGTTATACTTTTTTAACTACCGGACAGCAAATCTTATTTCAACGCTGTTATGCAGAAAATGGTTATCATGATTTTGCCGTTGGCTTTTGTGCACCCGGTCCGAATGCATTTGTACAATGCGAATCGATCTTGCCTTATAACTTCAGCGGAACGATTGATAGTTGGGCAGGTGGCGTTTTATTTGATGTAGTGAATGTGGATGGTAATGCATTACGCTTTGGTAATCGTGGACAGGATGGCAATGGCGCTGGCTGGAGTGCAGCTAATAGTGTATGCTGGAATTGCAGTGCTGCACGTATTGATTGTTACAAACCACCAACAGCACAAAACTGGGCATTCGGTAGCTGGAGTCAGTTTGCTGGCGATGGTTACTGGAACGAATCAAACAATACCATCACACCAAGAAGTTTATACTATGCACAGTTGCGTGAGCGACTCAATAAAAATATTGATCAACAGGCGCAGATCATGGATGTGCCAACAGAAGCAAGTAGTAGTCCATCTGTTGAAGTGGCAATGGCATTAACAAAAGAAGCTTTCAAGCCAAGAATGCAATTGAAAAAATGGATTGAAGAAGCATCGAAAAGAAATAAAATCGACCTCCCCAACCCCTCCAAAGGAGGGGCTTATGCCTCCGATCGTTCACAAAATATTATTGTATTCAACGATGTTGAATTTAAAAAGTATCTTAAGAATACGGAGTCTAAAATCCCCCCTTCGGGGGGTGGGGGGGCCACAATTAAGAACGGCGTATTGGTAAGAGGAGATGAATTACTTACAGGCAAGCGTTCAAACGTACAATGGTGGAGTGGTGGATTGCAGGTAAAAGATATTCAACAATCCAAATGGCATATCACACGATTTGTTCCAGGCCGCAGTGGTAAAGGATTAACTGATAATCTTCCTGAAGTAGTTGCTGAAATGAAAGCAACGAATACCATTGCGATAGAACACAACTATGGTTTGTGGTATGATCGCAGAAGAGATGATCATCAACGTGTTCGCCGGATGGATGGTGAAGTATGGCCTCCGTTTTACGAATTGCCTTATGCAAGAAGTGGTAAGGAATTAGCATGGGATGGTTTGAGTAAATATGATTTAACCAAGTTCAATTTATTTTACTGGAGTCGTTTAAAACAATTTGCTGATCTCGCAGATCAGAATGGATTGCTACTCGTTCATCAGAATTATTTTCAACACAATATTATTGAAGCTGGTGCACACTATGCCGATTTCCCTTGGCGCACAGCAAACAATATCAACAACACAGGTTTTGTTGAACCGGTGAATTATGCTGGTGATAAACGCATTTTCTATGCAGAACAGTTTTATGATATCTCAAATCCTGTTCGCAGAGAGTTACATAAAAAATACATTCGCCAGTGTTTAAATAATTTCAAAGACAATAACGGGGTTATTCAATTGATCGGTGAAGAATTTACCGGTCCAACACATTTTGTAAAATTCTGGTTGGATGTAATTCGTGAATGGGAGAAAGAAACAGGTAAACACCCGATCATTGGATTGAGTGTAACGAAAGATGTACAGGATTCTATTTTAAATATGCCAGCTTATGCTGCCGTTGTTGATCTCATCGATATTCGTTACTGGCATTATCAGGCCGATGGAACAACCTACGAACCAAATGGTGGACAAAATCTTGCGCCTCGTCAGCATGCAAGATTATTGAAACCAAAGAAAACAAGTTTTGAACAGGTGTATCGTGCAGTAAAAGAATACCGAACAAAATATCCAACAAAAGCTGTTGTGTACAGTGGCGATAGTTATCCCGAGTTTGGAATGGCTGTATTCATGGCTGGTGGAAGTTTGCCGGTATTACCTGCAGACCTTGATGCTGCATTGCTGAAAGCTGCAGTGGGGATGAAGCCCGTTGCATCAACCAATACCAATGAATATGTGTTGAGCGACGGCAAGAACAATATTATTTATAACACAGTTACAAGAAAACTGGAAAGACGATAATAGATGAAGAACAGATTGACCATATTATTTACATTGATTTCATTGTTTGCAAATGCACAAGTTCAGCAATTGAAAATATCTGCTAACAAACGCTTCTTTCAAACAGCAGATGGGAAACCATTTTTCTGGCTGGGCGATACGGGTTGGTTATTGTTTGTAAAATGTAACCGTGAAGATGCTGTGCATTATCTCGAAACAAGAAAGCAGCAAGGCTTTAACGTGGTGCAGGTAATGGTGCTGCACGATATGAACAATACAAAGAATGTATATGGTGATTTTGCATTGATCAATGAAGATGCATCAAAACCAAATGTTACACCCGGCAGCAATTTTGCTGATACAACAGCTTATGACTATTGGGATCATGTTGATTTTATAATAAATGAAGCAGCCAAACGGGGTATGTATATGGCGCTGGTTCCTGTATGGGGTAGTAATGTAAAAGGAGGAAAAGTAAATGTACAGCAAGGTGAAGCGTATGCCAAGTTTTTAGCGAATCGTTATAAAAACAAAACAAACATCATCTGGCTTAATGGTGGTGATGTAAAGGGAACTGAAGGAATGGATGTTTGGAAAGTGATAGGTCCAATCTTGAAAAAGTTAGATCCGAAACATTTACTCACTTATCATCCACGTGGAAGAACTTCTTCCAGCGATTGGTTTCACAATGAAGCATGGTTAGATTTCAATATGTTTCAAAGCGGTCACAAAAATTACGCACAGGATACAGTTAGTACTGAAACAAATCATTACGGTGAAGACAACTGGAAGTTTGTTGATGTTGATTACAACATGAAACCGGTGAAGCCAACATTAGATGGTGAACCTTCTTATGAAAATATTCCGCACGGCTTGCATGATAGTTTGCAACCACGTTGGACGGATGCAGATCTGCGTCGTTATGCATACTGGAGTGTGTTTGCTGGTGGTGCAGGTTTTACTTATGGCGAAAATTCAACCATGCAGTTTAATAAGATGGGTGATTGGACTGCGAATTATGGTGTACGGATGAATTGGAAAGAGGCGCTGCTTTCATCTGGTGCAACTCAAATGATTCATTTAAAAAAACTCATGTTGAGTAAATCTTATTTCGATCGTGTACCTGCGCAGGAGTTAGTGGTTGATAGTGGTGAACGTTATAACCGTGTTGCTGCAACAAGAGGAGCCAGCTACGCCATGTTTTATGTGTACAACGGAAGAGAATTTAAAATAGATTTATCGAAGTTGAAGTTTGTGCCGAAGAAAGCAAGTTGGTTTAATCCGGCAACAGGTAAGCAACAGTTGATTACAGGATACAGGAATGAAGTGATCAAAAGTTTCAATCCTCCGGGAGAACAGAAGGATGGAAATGATTGGGTATTGATCTTGGAGGCCTCCCCAAACCCCTCCAAAGGAGGGGCTTTGAACCCTAAATAATTAACAAGCTGATAGAATTACAAATGTTGAATTGGAAGAATATACTGTTGATAGTTGAACAAGAGCGCCGCTCTTTTCCCTTTGGGAAAAGAGTTGGAGTATGGGGCTTTGTTTTGCTTTTACTGCTTGCTTCCTGTTCAAGTAAAGCATACCTGTTCACTTCCTTTCACGAACCGGCGAACGAAGGTTTGCGGATGTTGTACAGTTATGATGGTAGAAACTGGAATGATCTTGATACAGTTCTTTTACAGCCGAAAGTAGGTAACCAGAAAGTGATGCGTGACCCTTCAATGGTACAAGGCCCAGATGGCACATTTCATTTGGTATGGACAAGCAGTTGGCGTGGTGATCTTGGTTTTGGGTATGCTTCATCGAAAGATCTTTTCAACTGGAGTGAACAACAATTTATTCCAGTGATGAAGAATAAACCAACAACGGTGAATGTATGGGCACCTGAATTATTTTATGATGATGAGCAAAAGCAATACATTATCATCTGGGCAAGCTGCATACCGGAAAGATTTGAACGTGGTATTGAAGAAGATAGCAATAATCACCGCATGTATGTAACCACAACACCTGACTTTAAAACATTCAGTGATACGAAATTATTTATCGACCCGAAGTTTAGTGTGATTGATGCAGTGATAGTAAAACGAAAAAAAGATGACTATATACTGGTGTTGAAAGATAATACAAGACCTGAGCGGAATATTAAAGTGGCATTTGGTACTTCGCCGTTTGGACCGTGGACGAGTATTTCAAAACCCTTCTCTGATAATTTTACAGAAGGGCCAGCGGTAGTAAAACTAAAAGATGAGTGGCTGATCTATTTCGATTCGTACCAAAAGAAAATTTATGAAGCAGTTGCTACAAAGGATTTTGTCAATTTCGAAAACGTAACAACAAAAGTAAAAGTTCCTGAAGGGCATAAACACGGAACAATTGTACCGGTAAAGAAAAAAGTTATCAAAAGATTGTTGAAACCCTGACGGCGGTTGCAAACCCCGTCAGCGGTTGAAGTAAAATAAAGAAATCATGAAATTGATTAGCAGATATGTTCTAATTGTAACTATAGTTTTTTTCACCCCAATTGGGGATGGAGGCATTCTTGCTCAGGACACTGTTCGATACACAGGCACAACCTTGTCGAACGTTGATTATCATCACGGACAATTATCACCTGCAGTTGGTGTACACAGTATTCAAACCATGCGTGCCAACAGAGCAGATACTGGTGCAATATCATGGACGTATAATCATGCACCAATGCTGGCTTATTGGAACAATACATTCTATCTTGAATATTTAAGTGATCCTGTTGGTGAGCATATTCCCCCGGGACAAACACTATTGCAGACTTCGAAAGATGGTTATAGCTGGAGTTATCCGGTTGTTATTTTCCCTCCATATAAAATCCCCGATGGTTTTGTTAAGCAGGGAAAGACAGATTCTGCAAAGAATAGCTATGCAGTGATGCATCAGCGCTTTGGATTTTATACATCTAAATCGAAACGATTATTTGCATTGGCATTTTATGGTATTGTGCTGGGACAGAAAGATGATCCCAATGATGGTAATGGTGTTGGTCGTGTGATCAGGGAAATAAAAGCAGATGGATCTTTTGGTCCCATTCATTTTCTGCGTTATAATCATTCCTTCAACGAAAAGAATACAAACTACCCATTTTATAAATCATCAAAAGACAAAGGCTTTGTTGCTGCATGTGATGAAATTCTGAATACGCCTTTGCTGATGATGCAAACAGTGGAAGAGGGGGATCGCAACGATCCGCTGATCCCTTTGCAAAAAGACTTTAAAGCATTTAACTATTATCATCTGTCAAATGGAAATGTAGTGGCGCTTTGGAAGTCTGCATTGACAAGCATTTCAAAAGATGAAGGAAAAACCTGGCAATACAATCCAACGAGGGCACCGGGCTTTGTCAACTCCAATGCGAAGAT
>JANOIQ010000547.1:0-2380 GCA_031407835.1 Chitinophagaceae bacterium | reverse complement strand
AATTCAACAGGGCAATGTGTTTGTTACAGAGATCGGTTTAAAATCAATTACAGTACAGGTAGATTATTTTACGGCTGTTATTGAGTTCAACAATTTCCAGGAAGTAAAACAAACCATCAACCTTGAATTGCTGAATATTCTCAAGACGCTTGAAATTGAATTAGCCGGGAAAGAATTGAATAATTAATTCGTTTTCACTTTCGCAAAAACCTCAGCCAGTTCCTGATCATACACACCATACTTTCCAAACTCTTCAACCCTGCCAATTTCTTTACCGTTCTTCATAACGAGGATTGTTGGTGCTTTGGTGACCCCTAGCGCTGCACTTAATGAACTCAAAGTTTGTTTGTTTCTGTCTACACCAATAATCGTTAAATGATCAGCAGCAAACTTTACAAGGTCGAGCATCTTCAGCAACTGAGGAAAAACAATATGTGAATCTTCACACCATGTACCAATGAAGACGATTAACTGAATACTGTCTTTAACAGGAGTGAGATTGGCTACGCATGCTGCATTGGGTTTATACCAGCTGATATCATTTTTCATCCATGCAAAGGCTGTATCATTTTGCAATTGCTCACGGCTTAAAATTCCCTTAACTGTTTTTAATCCGTTCTTTGGATCTTTTGACACTTCGTATTGAACCTGTGCAAAGGAAAGTTGTGTTGCAAGAAGTGCAATCACCAGGGTACTTAAATATTTCATATATATTTTTTTAGCCCTCCCTTTCAGGGGAGGGTTGGGTGGGGTTATAAATCTGCTTTTAAACTTAATAAAAATGATTTAATCTGTTGCAAACTCTGTACCAGCTCAAACCGTACTTCAGCTTCGTCTTTATGTTTCTTCAAATAATCTTTTGCTGCTTCAATAGTATATTTTTTAAAGCGGAGCAGGAAATAGATCAGGTGAAGTTTCTTTACATCAGCTACTGTATAAGAGCGATCACCTTTCTTGCTCTTTCTTGGTTTGATCATAGTGAATTCTGTTTCCCAATAACGAAGTGATGATGGATTTAAGTTGAATAATTCACCCACTTCACCAATACTGTAATATAATTTCTGATTCAGTATTTCATCGCTTGGCAACTCCAGCATATCTGCCTCATTACCCATTTCTTTTAAACTCTTTCTTCCTCTTTTCTGCTTAGGTTTTGGAGGTCTGTTTAATGGCTTACGTCCACGCTTGGCAGGTGCTGGTTTAATTGGTTCATCAAACACAAATGATATCTGAGAAGGTGTTGCCAGAATTGTAAGTTTTAGCAAAAATAATGTTTTAGCCGGTAGTTAGCAGTACTTAGTCTTTAGCCGATAGTCGTTAGTGTATAAAGGTTGAAAGTGCATTGACTAATGACTGCCGGCTAACTGCTATCGGCTTTTCTAATCAATCAAAGCTCTGGTTACCTGTTGCAGCAATTTTCAGCATACGGTCGAACTGCTCAGGTGTAAGATCATTATAAAAGAAATAGATCGGATCAATAGCATTACCGTTTTTGTGTACTTCATAGTGCAGATGGGGGCCTGTACTTTTTCCAGTACTTCCTACCCAACCAATGACTTCGCCTCTGCGTACTTTTTGTCCTGATCTTGCTTTTACTCTCACCATGTGGCCATACAATGTTTCATAATTGTAGCCATGATTAATCACCACATGATTGCCATAACCGTTTCCTGTATTTCCTGCTGTTTGAACTACACCATCAGCCGTTGCATAAATGGGTGTTCCCTGTGGCGCAGCAAAATCAAGACCTGCATGCATCTTTGTTGTTTTATATACAGGATCAATCCTGTAACCAAAGCCAGAAGCCATCCGGGAAAGATCTTTATTGCTCACAGGTTGAATAGCAGGTGTTGCACTCAGTAATGCTTCTTTGTTTTTCACCATTGTTTCAATGGCAGAAAAGGAAGTTGTTTGTGCATATAATCTGTTACGTAACGTATTGATTTGTGAAATGATGGTTGTATTCAGTTCATCTTCTGTTAAACTGGCTATGAGTTTTTCTTCTGCCTGCTTCTCAATCATTTTTGCCCTTGCACTATCAGGAATGGGACTGGCTTCAAAGATGGAACGGTACACCTGGTTATCTCTCTTTTCAATTTCATGCAGCTCACGGTTCATCCGGGTAATTTCTTCACCTAGAATTGAATAGTTATCTTTTAAACGATCATTCTCGTTCAGTAATTTTTTTTCGTTGGCTGAAGGGAAGTAGCGGTAAGATACCTGCATGAACAGAAAACCGGCAACAGACACAGCCGCAAGAAAACTGAAAATCCGCAGCAGTTTTACACGCAGCGGAGTCACCAGTTTTTCATACCGGAGAGTGTTGGTATTATAGAAATACTTGATTTTCTTCATATGAACAATCCGGTGTGCATAGGTT
>JANOIQ010000479.1:0-4404 GCA_031407835.1 Chitinophagaceae bacterium | reverse complement strand
ATGCTTGCCAGGTTTTCACGGCTGATGTTAATAGAGAAATGCCCGTCACCCGTTTTGTATTTCCGCTGCAGACTCATTAACGCATCTGCCACCTTTTTACGGAGGGAGTTGTAAGCAAGCCCTAATAAATGTTCTTCTTTATCAGCAACATTTTTAGCCAGCAGCTGAATAAATTTCTGCGCTACCTGCGGATTGCTGTTCATTAATTCATCAAAATCTACTTTTGGAATAATTGCCAGTTCACTGTCTTCCATTGCTTCTGCCGTTTCTTTGTAAGAGCTCCCTTCCAGCAAAGCAACATAACCAAGAAAATCGCCTTCAGTATATAACCCAACTACCAGTTCCTTTCCATCATCATTTGATTTGAAGGTTTTTACTTTACCCTTTACAATAAAAAACAAACGGGCGGCACGGTTTCCTTCGTTGTATACAGTCTGTTTTTTTCTGTACTTGTTTACATCCCTGTCAGTTGTTAAGGATTCAAGAATGTCTTTTGAACCGGTGGCAGCTAATAATTTATTTACACCGTCAAGACCAGAAAACTCTTCTTTAATAAGATCAGCTTTCTTCAGCCTTCCTTCAATTGCATTCAGCAGCTCTGTTCCACTGAAGGGCTTGGTGATATAATCATCAGCACCAAGTTCCATTCCCTTACGCAAATCGCCACGTTCTGTTTTCGCCGTTAAAAAGATAAAGGGGATATTCTTAACGCTGTCGTTTTTATGCAGGGCATGCAGCACACCATAACCATCCAGCACAGGCATCATTATATCGCAAACAATCAAATCGGGCACTTCTGCAAGAGCTGTTTCAACACCGAGCTTCCCGTTGGCAGCCGTAACTACCTTATAGTTGGCGAGCTCCAGTATCTCAGCTGTATTTTCCCTTATTTCGTCATTATCCTCTATTAGCAGAATTTTCTTCATTACTGTTACAATTTATTTTTAAAGATAACGGTGAATTCAGTACCCTTATCAAGTTCGCTTTTACAGGTGATTTTCCCGTCCATTAATTCAGCATATTTTGATACAATATGCAATCCTAACCCTGTGCCCTGAATATTGATGGCATTGTTTGCACGGAAAAAACGCTCAAATAAATGCTCCTGATCTTCCTTTGAAATACCAATTCCGCTATCCTTTACTTTCAGTTGAATTTCTGTATCATCAATCGAAGTGCTGATATAAATATCTGCTTTCTCCGGTGAAAACTTGATTGCATTGGAGAGCAAATTTAAGGTGATATGCTTAAACATACCCGGATCAAGTTCTGCCTCATTTTTACCCTTATGTTCATACCTGATCTGCTGACCGGGTTTGCTGATACTCTGCATTTCTGCAATGGTTTGAACAACATTTTTATTCATATCAAAGGTACTGAAGCGGGCCTGAATTTTCCCTTCTTCTATCTTTCCTACTGACAGGAAGTCGTTTAAAATATCAGTTAACAGGTTCACCGATGAAATAATACGTTGAATATGCTTTTCCCTCTTTGGCTGCTCATCAGTACTTGTGTACTTCTGCAACAGGTAGATGGATGATAATACCGTACTGAGCGGGGTTCTGAACTCATGTGAGGCAACAGAAACAAAACGGGATTTCAGTTCACCCAATTCCTTTTCCCTGTTTAACGCCTCCATTAACTCCTTATCCTTTTCTTCTGTTTCCTCAATCTGAAGGTTCAGTTTTCCAACTATTTCCTGCAGCTTAATTGTTCGTTCTTCCACTTTCTGTTCCAGCTCCTCATTCATCCTGATAATTTCCTGCTCAGATTCCTTACGCTTGGTAATATCACTTACAAAAGCAACCACAAACTTATAACTATCGAACTCATAATTACCTAAACTCACTTCAACCGGAAATTCAGAGCCATCTTTCTTTTTGGCAAAAAGATCGAGGCCAATGCCCATTGGCCTGTTTTTGGGGTGATGGATATAGCCATTTCTTTGCCCAACATGCGTACCATGAAAACGGCCGGGGATGAGTACTTCAATCTTTTTGCCCTTTAACTCAGCTGATTCTGCGTATCCAAACTGAAACAAGGCAAAATGGTTGACCAAAGTTATTTCTGCAGAACCATTGACGACAATGATACCGATGCTTGCATGATTA
Source organism: Chitinophagaceae bacterium (assembly GCA_031407835.1). Taxonomy (GTDB): domain Bacteria; phylum Bacteroidota; class Bacteroidia; order Chitinophagales; family Chitinophagaceae; genus Lacibacter. The sequence continues at coordinate 2,293 of JANOIQ010000479.1, read as the reverse complement.
AAAAGAGTTTCAAAAAGTTTGCCTTCTGCAGTTGATTGCATGAATATGATAGTTAAATCAAACTGCGCAAATATAGATAAACACTGCTTTAATCCTCTGTCATTTGCAAAAAAGACTATATGTGAGCGAAGCTGCATAGATAATTCTAAGCGAACATTTCGCATTTAAGACAGAGATAAGTACTTTGCCAGAAACTTACTTACTTGCTAAAACGAATATTCATCGATCCCCGGGCCTGGTTTTTATTACTCATTAACAGCTACCTTATTTACTATTATCTTCAAAACCCAACTGAATTCAATACCATTGTCTGGATTTACTGGCTGCAAAGCATCCTGATTGGTTTCTTTACATTCATTGAATTGCTGAAAGTGGAGAATCCGGATGAAACGAGCATGAAGCTGAACAATCAGCCTGTGAGTAAAAAAAATATTGGCTGTGCGGCCTTTTTCTTTTTATTTCATTTTGGCTTTTTTCATTTTGTTTATGCCATTTTTCTGCTCACGGGTTTCTCAGCAGGTGCAAATGCAAAAATCGTTTTAATAACTGGTGGCATCTTCCTTGTGGAAAGCACGCTTGATTTAATCAGCAGGAGATCATCAAAACGGGAGGGTGAGAAAGAAAACATCGGAAAAATATTTCTTTTGCCTTACCTGCGTATCATCCCCATGCATTTAATGATCCTTTTACCGGGCTTTCTTGGATACGGAGCTTCTGTTACTTTCCTGATCCTGAAAACCGTAGCTGATATTGGAATGTATATCGCCACTTCGGGAGTAAGAAGTTCAGCCAACCAGCTCTGATACTTCTTTCGTAAACTTGCAAAAAAGATAAGATGTCAACCGAAATAAAATGTCCTAACTGCGGTCATGAATTTGAGCCAACCGACAGCATCCGTGAAGAAGTGCAAAGAGAGTTGCGTACAAAAATGACTGAATGGCAAAAGCTGCAGCAGCAAAAATTTGATGTTCAATTGCTGGATGAAAAAAAGAAAACGCAACAGGAAACAGAGGAACGTATTCAAAAATCAGTTACTTCCGATTTTGAAAACAAACTCCGCCTCCTTGAGCAGAACAATAAAGACAATGAAGAAAAGCTGAAACTCTCCCGTGAAAAAGAACTGGAGTTTTTAAAGAAAGAACAATTGCTTTTGTCGAAAGAGCAGGAACTGGATTTGCGCCTGCAAAAAATGCTGCTGGAAGAACGAAGCAAGCTTTCTGAAATCATCCGCAAAGAAGAAGCTGATAAAATTTCATTGAAAGAAACTGAATATCAACTGCGAAATAAAGAGCTGGAAGAAAAACTGGAAGCACAGAAAAAACTGGTGGATGAAATGAAACGAAAATCCGAACAGGGTTCTATGCAAAGCCAGGGCGAAGCACAGGAATTACTGCTGGAAGATTTACTTCGCCAGTCATTTCCATACGACAGCATTGAGGAAGTAGGCAAAGGAGTGAAAGGAGCAGATTGCATGCTGCTTGTACGTAACCAGTTTGGGCAGGAATGCGGCAAGATTATTTTTGAAAGTAAACGCACCAAAGATTTTTCTGATCAGTGGATTGAAAAACTGAAAGCCGATATGCGCAGCCAGGCAGCAAATATTGCCGTGATTGTTACACAGGCTATGCCGAAAGATCTTGACAGGTTTGGAATGAAAGATGGGGTGTGGGTATGCAGTTTTGCAGAAGCAAAAGCGTTGACACATGTTTTAAGAGACAGCATCATTCGTATTGCACAAGCAACAAAAGGGCAGGAAAACAAAGGTGAAAAAATGCAGATGCTCTATGACTATTTAACAGGCAATGAATTTGGGGAACAATGGAAAGCCATCCGTGAAGGATTTATGAGTATGAAAATTTCCATACAGAAAGAACGTGATGCAATGGAGAAACTATGGAAGCAACGTGAAAAACAATTGGAAAAAGTTTTATTGAATGCAGCACATATCCGTGGTTCTGTTGAAGGAATTGCCGGAACAGATGTTGATCTTAATCTGTTGGGAGATACTGATCTTCTGACTGAAGAATAAAAGATTTTTTAACCATGTTTAGCTCCTGGTACTAAATTTAAATCTATTTTAAAAGCAGAAAAGGTGAGCACTACTCACCTTTTCTGCTTCAATACTATCTGCACAATTATGTGAAATCTTCATTGTCAAAGTCTTCATCTTCATCACTGTCCCGTCCTGCTTTCATATCAATAATGCTTCCCATCAGATCATTGAATTCTATCCTTCCTTCTACAATTTTTTTACTGATCAATGAATAAGATGCCAAACCATGCAGCACAAATT
>JANOIQ010000472.1:0-17335 GCA_031407835.1 Chitinophagaceae bacterium | reverse complement strand
TGAATGGTTGCTCCGTGCGCCTGTGCACAATCCTCCATTACTTTCAATTGATGTTTCGCAGCAAGCTGCATAATAGCGGGCATATCGGCAGGATGTCCATATAAGTGAACAGGAATAATCGCTTTTGTTTTTTTTGTGATCGCCTGTTCAATCAATGAAACATCAATCGTAAAATAGTCAGCTTCTACATCCACAAATACAGGTGTTGCACCAACATTACCCACCGCTTCTGATGTACTGATCCACGAATGTGCGGGAACAATTACTTCATCACCTTCACTAATACCCCACGCTTTTAAAATAATTTCCATGGAATCGGTTCCGTTTGCACAGGCAACCACATGCTTTACACCTGCATATGCAGCAAAGGACTCTTCAAAATCTTTAACCGCAGTTCCCCCTATATAGGATGAATGCAGAATGGTTTTTTCAATAGCTGCATCAATGTCTGTTTTGATGCGTTGATACTGGGCGTATAAATCAACAAATGGAATTTTCATATTTTAAGAATTAGATGGAACGAATTTTTTTGGCAGGATTTCCAGCATAAACTCCCGGCTCTGTAATATCTTTTGTTACCACTGCACCTGCACCCACCACCACATGATCGCAAATAGTAACCGGAAGGATGGTTGCATTACTGCCCAGTGAAACATGATTGCCGATAAAAGTGCTTTTCCACTGACTCTTATCGCCATACGCAGGGCCGCCATTACTGAACAGATCGTTAATAAACATGACTCCATGGCCGAGAAAACAATCATGACCAATTGTAACCAGCTCACAGATAAATGTGTGGCTCTGCACTTTTGTGTTTGCACCTATGCTTACATCTTTCTGTATTTCCACAAAAGGACCAATAAAACAATTGTTGCCGATTGTACAGCCATACAGGTTAACCGGCATAACAATTTTCACCCCTTCGCCGAAGATGACATCTTCCTTTATCCTGCTTTCGAATAGTTGCGGTTGATTCATGATTTATGTTTTTATGTCAGTCATTTCGAACTCATGGGGCTGCGAAGCAGCGGATCCATGAGTGAGAAATCTTATTCTTAAAAGTAACAAACTACCAACCATGTATATCCTCCCACAAATCCTTCCATTCAGGATTCATTGAAATAATCAATGCATCCTTCTTCTCTCTTCTCCACTTTTTTTTATTTCTTTCTCCCTGGCAATTGCCTCTTCAATAGTCCCGAAGATTTCATAATAAACTAGTTTCTCTGTATTATAACGATCCGAAAAACTTCCTTTAAAAAAATGTTCCCGATGCTGCTGAATACGAACGAACAAGTCGGATGTAACCCCAACATAAAGAACACTGTTGGATTTGCTGGTAACAAAGTATACTGCTCCGCCCCTTTCCATATTTTAAAAGATGATCTTCCCGGCCACCCGTCATTTCGAATTGATGGGGCTACGAAGTAGCGGACCCATCAATGAGAAATCTTATTCTGAATATCCCGTACACAAGCAAAAGATTTCTCAAGCAAGAAACTGATGCTTCGCATCCTCTTGCTTTCGAAATGACGTTCTGATTAGCATTTACCTTGCAGTAATCTTAATTAACCGGCGTAACATCAACAGCTGATGTATAAATTTTGTCAATGATCTCTACTGTTTTCAATCCCTCAAATCCATTGGTGGCAATCACACCGCCATTACTCAGCACCTCCACTACATTCTGGTACACCTTATCATGATTACTCATGGAACCAAAATACTTTCCGTAATTATTCGGTGGATTACCGGGCGGCAAATCCTTGATCTCATAATTTTCAATGCTTTGGTATTCCATTTCATTAAGATACTGTCCGCCGATCTTCAATGTTCCCTTCTCTCCGAAAATAGTGAGCGAGCCTTCCATATTATGATCAAAACTGTTCACTGAATAATTGATCGTACCGATGGCGCCATTGTAAAATTTCAAACTCACCGTTCCTGTATCTTCAAACTCAATAATTCCTTTGTGATGATAATTGGCAACAAATGCATGCACATCTTTTACATCACCCACCATCCAGTATAATAAATCAATAAAATGACTGAACTGTGTAAACAACGTACCTCCATCCATATCCTTTGTTCCCTTCCATGAATGCTGATAGTATTCATTGTTACGGTTCCAGAAACAGTTCAGCTGTACACTGTATATTTTGCCAAGTCTGCCTTCATCAATGATTTTTTTCACTGCAGCAACCGGCGGGTTAAACCGGTTCTGCTTTACAATAAATAAACGGCGGTTGGCTTTCTCTGCTTCCTTGATCATTTCGCCGCAATCCTGCACACTCAATGCCATCGGCTTTTCACATAATACATGAAAGCCTGCTTTTAAACTTGTAATAGTATGCGCTGCATGCAGCCCGTTAGGCGAGCAAACACTCACAACGTGAATGTCATCATTGCTGCTGAACATTTCTTCAGGAGAGCTATATGCTTTTGCATGATATTTTTCTGCCAGTGCAGTTGCTTTTTCGGGAACAATATCACATACTGCAACAAGTTTTCCAATATTGTTGATATGCTCTGCGTGTCGTTGGGCTATCCGGCCACAGCCAATGATAGCAAAATTGATTTTCGGGTCCATTTCTTCTCAAGTTTTTCTTTAATATGTAAAAAAAGCCTCTCAATTAAATAATAAGAAAGAGATGCAATTAATATTGTAATAGATAGATACAAAGGGAAACTTACGATATAAGAATTGTATTCTATAATCCCGGCAAAGAAGTTCGAACACTCTCCCAATAACTACAGAACCAATCGCTTAATAGTGAGGATATTATTAAATGATATAGATACAAACCATATGAAATTTTTCCAAAATACTGCATGATTCTATTTTCTAGAAACCATCCGAATCGATTTTTCATATGATATAAAGAATTACCAATTAAGAAAAAGGAACAAATGGAAACAAGGAATCTTAAAAACACTTCAGATATTAAGCTGTCACCTTTCAGGAAAAATACTACAGCTATAAACATACTCAGTGAAATTGCCGGAATAAAAGACTTCTTTAAAAACAACACTACCCAATCTGTATCGTTCAGTTTTAAATATGCCAGCAAGGCTCCCAAACCAAGAGCATCCATACAGCCGAGCATCATACGATAATTATAAATATTGTAATGAGGAATTTTGAAGATAAAAAGAATAAAACGAAATAGTATTGCAACTCCAATGGCTGATAGTATAAACTTCTTGTGATATACTGGTTTTATCACTAGAAGTAACAAAGGCCATAGCAGATAAAATTGTTCCTCAACACATAAAGACCAAATATGTAAAAGGTAAAGTCCTGTATCCCCCGAAAAGGAATTGTAAATATTAAGTGTATACGTAAAACTATAAACACTGAGGTTACGGCTATTATCGAGATTCAGAAAAAAAGCAAAAATAATTACAACATAATAAATAGGAAAAATTCTTAATGTTCTTTTAATATAGAATTTTTTTAAGATTGCCCCATTTTGTTCTTTTCTATAAATCTGCTTTAGCAGGATTTCAGTAATCAAGAACCCGCTTAAAACAAAAAATAAATTTACTCCCCAAAAACCCAACCCTAGTCTTTGCACAAAATCAAGATGCACCCAATGCGAAACCATAACACCCAAGACTGCTATGGCTCTTAACCCATCCAATTTTTTATAATACAACTTCTGCAAATCAATTAAATTTTAAATCCCTGACTTAGAAAACTGATCAACACACCAATTCCTTTTTTCTGATACACGAACATACTTCCTGCTGCAACAGCAGAAGCACCAGTATGAACTGCTTTCTAAATCATCGGTATTACCTTCACCACCACAGGCAATCACGGGAACATTCACAGCATGTGCAATTTTTTCAAACAGCACTTCATCGTAATCATCCCACGTACCATCACGTTCACTGGATGTGATCATTGCTTCGATCCCCAAACGTTTACTCATGTAAAGAATAGAAGTAAGATTGCCTAACCCGTAATTAATAATGGCTATCCTGACTTAAAAGGCATGTAAACATAAGTAACCTCTCCAAAAGTAATATGATGATAACCAGCCTTTTCAATGAAGCTGGTAAATTTAAAGCGATCGATCGACTCATCATGTAACTCAATAGCCAACACTTTTGTCTTTTTCAGGATTGCCAAAGTATTCTCATATGTATCAAACAAATGAGCTTCGGCACCTTCAATATCAATTTTGAAAAGATCAATTTCTTTTACACTAAACTTATCCAGTATACTTGATATAGAATAACCTTGTATCGATTCTTGCTGAGATTGATTATATATTGATTGCGATAAAGAAAAAGAAAGCTCTTTTTCAGTTCCTCCTCTGAATTCGCCATTCATTTGCAATAATTCATCCCTATACCCCCTATACCACAACCCACCTTCAATAAAATACACATCATGAAAATCATTCAAATGAACGTTTTCTTTTAACTGAAGAAAATTGTTTTTTCAGGTTCAATACAAATAATTTCCGCATGAGGGAATACATCCTTAAAAAATATAACGGAAGATCCAATAATTACAGCCGGGTGAATTTTATTTTCTCTGCAAATTTGAACAGCAGGCAGGTATTCACCATTTAGCAAGATTTCATCAAAAATCACAATATCAGTTGTTTTACGCCGAATTTTAAATGATATTTTCTTTCCGGAAAGCTTGCTTATAAATGAGAGAAGATTGTCATTTTTTATCCGCTTTATTGAAACATTTTGTCTTTGATAGAAATCGAAATTTGTCTTGGCAATAAGATTGTAACGTGAAGCTAATGCTTCAAGTTTTCTACCAATCATGGCAACTATAATTACAGACGCTTCCTGCATTTTGAAAAATGACAAGCTTTTAAGATGATTTTTTATTGACATTAATTAATTTTTTCGATACGTTGAAACAATTGCTCAAATAAAGCAAGATTGATCCTGATATCATGATCAATCTTGTCTTTTACTAGGTCTTCTGCATCTTCATCAAAACATCCCTCTCCCGAAAAATATGCATACACTCCCTGCTGAAAACCTGTAAGTACCCAATAGTATGGATCAAGATGTTTCGGTGCAATAATATCAATGACCTTTACACCCTTGCCGGCAAATACAAGATTCGAAAGCCCACTCCCATGTACACCAATAATAAATTCAGCTTCATTAAATAATTCCGCAGTTTCAGTAATAGAATAATCTTCTGCAAAATATTCTTTAAACCCCTTTTTGCCTAAATAAGAAAACAAATCTTCTTCATTCACAATTTTTCGGGATGGTGCTTTTTTCCTGCTGATATAAATTCGTTTTTTTAATTGCTTTGAGTCTATTTGCGGGATAATAAGGTCTCTTAAATAATCAACAGTCCAATCACTTATAACACCTAATCTTGAAGGCAGCGAAGGCACGACCAATCTTTTAGCTTTTATATGAAACTCCCAATTATTGTGGCAATTCAAAATTTTACTTTCAGGTATACCTGCTTTTCTCAATGTTTCCCTTTGAAAAGGGAGGTCAGTGTAATCAAGAATAAAATAATCAATTTCGTTTAAAAAACCTGCTCGTTGGATCAGATGAAGGCGTGGCATGTTATCATACAACCAATGATGAAAGTTGTTTGCACCAGGCGATGCAAGTACTGCTACTGTTCCGTCAATATATTTCGGTTTTGTCAGTTTTATTTGTTTAAAAACAGAATGCTCTTTCCCATACACACCACCATAAGCGCCAAACTCCCTCGACACATCATATAAAAGCAAATCATCTGGAGTGATTACCGCTCCATTTCGCCCCCAAACTCTTCCATGATTAAATGAAGCAACGAAAGATTCTGATTGTGTTCGAACATATTCATCCCGATAAAGTTTATGCACTTTTTCGTCTAATCTAATCGGTTCCGCTTGTGTTACTTCTTTTTTTGCATAAACTAATTTGTAATTTGCTCCGTTTTTTTCGCACCAATCCAGAGCATTAATAAATCCTTTTGGAGTTCCCCATTTTTCTGAACTGATATTAAAACTATTAATCGCTTTAATAATCGCTTTTTTAATCGCTTTTTTAATGTTTTGCCTCACTTCTTACCTATAATTAGTTGAGCAAAAGGCCTGAATAATCTCAGAAAAGGATATCGCTTATAAACAGATGTTTCTAAATCAAATTCTGCATGCTTTCGTATAGGCTGAGACATATAGTTTTGGAATTCCAAGTCATTCAGTCCAAATTTTTTCAAGACAAAATCATAGTCCTGTTTAAATTCACTTTCTGAGTAAAGAGGCTTTGCTAATTCTTCCAATGCCTCTTCTTTAGTCATTTGACCAGAAAAAATCAATGTAGATAAATGTGCCTTTCTTTTATCAACATGAAACTTGGTCGGTAAAATATAAGCTTGGTAAAATTTTGTAAATACAGATTCATAATGCTTCCCCCCATAATCACGCCAGCCAAGTTCTCTTGAAATTAATTCCTTTACTTCGTTTTTATTATACGCCATGTAGTTAAGTAATGGAACAGATTCGGCATGAAGGTAATTGTTCATATACTTTTTCAAGTACGTATTGTAAACAGGATATGTCTGCATAGGCACTGTTCCATATTCTTTATGAATAGCTTTCAGATTAATATGATCATTTTTATTAAATATCCAGCTTTGCGGCATTACAAATTCAGTTACGACATTGTTTCCCGTTAAGGAGTATTTTATCCCATATTTTTTACTTAGCCGGGCAATTGTACCTGTAATAGCATGATCTGTTACAACCTCAATATCTATAACTGAGGCTTTTATATAAGCAAGTTGAATATCCTTAAACTCTTCCCAATCAACAACCAGAGTATAAAGATCAAAACCCAGTTTATTCACCATGCTCTCAATGTTCTTTACAGCAAGCTCACTGTTCCATCCATTATCAAAATGAACAACGAGGGGTCTTAATCCAAACTCTTTTGCAAGGTATGCGATATACGAACTATCCACTCCACCACTCAACCCAACAATACAATCATACGGCTTGTTCTTTCCTGAATGTTTAATTTTTTCAATTGATTCTTCGAGCTTACGTTTTCCTGCAGAGCCCTGAAAAACCCTTGCAGTTTCCCCTTTTTTGTATTCATAATAATAATTACTGACCCCCCTTTCATCAAATACAATATCAGGGTCTGCAATGGTATCCATCACACTTATACTGCATTGCTGATATTTTTTTTCAACTTTCATAAAATCACTTTTTCGTATTCTTTTATTAATCTTTGTCCAAATGAAAGATGGCCGTATTGTTGCAGGGCTTCTTTCCTGATCTGATCTTGCTGAAAATTTTTGTATTGCTTCATGATTTGTAACATCGCTGCTGCTAATGCTACGGTATCACCAACGGAATAAAGAACGCCATTGAGATCATTCACTATAGATTCTGGCCCCCCGCAACGGGTTGAAATCACAGGTTTGCCCCTAGACAGGGCTTCAATCAATACCACCCCAAATGTTTCAATTTCACTGCAATGAACAAGGCAATGACCCATATCAATAAGCTGCAATATCTGTTGACGGCTCATACGGTCGGAAAGTTGAACTTGAGATGATAATTGCAGTTGATTAATTAGCTGTTGCAGTTCTGCTTTCAATTCTCCATCACCGGCAATTATTAGTTTCACTTGAAAATCACCTGAAAACTGTTGATAAAATGCGGTGATTAGATCTCTATGCCTTTTTAAGGGAATCAAAGACCCAATGCTGATAAATAAAAATGGTTGCTCTGGTAAAATTTCTTTTGGCATCGGTGCTGCTTCAATTTCAGGGTCTAGGACATTGGGAATTTCTTTCCAGTGTAATTTTGTTTGAAAAAGTTTGTCGATTTTCTGTCCCAGGAAATTACTCACTACAAAAAAACCAGATGCTTGTGTATAAGTCCTTTTAATTTTATTGCTAATTATCCCTGATTCAAGATTACGTGCAATAAAGGAACTATGTTCAGTGATCATATAAGGAATTCCCGATTTCTTTCTGATCGTGTTGGCCAATAAACCAGCATACACAGCATTGTGTGCATGAATGATGTCTGGTGTTCCATATTCTTCACAATATTTTTTCCAAACTCTTTTACCCGCAATCAACCATCCAATATGATTGCTATGCTTACTTGGCGGCAGAAAATAGAATCCATCAATCCTCAAAACATCCAATCCATTAACATTCTCCTTAGAAACAAACCGATCAAGCCTAAATACTTTGTCGAAAAACAATTCCACTAATTTCCTGATTGTCATATTTCTGAGTTCATTATTTAGGTGTATTCCAAGAACTCTGAAAAAAATGGCTTTGCAGAGCATAGGGCCACTTAATGATTGTCGGATAGAAATAATCCCAACTCTGCATCCAATTTTTTGCAAAGCCAGCGCTTGGTGCTTTTGAAAAATTCCAGCCAAATGATTATTTGCAGGAATAAATTCTTCAGATGGAATAATAAGCACATGCATTATTTAACTGCTTTACAAATCATAATTTCCTGTGCAGGAGACTCCTTCATTATTGTTGTTAGTAATAATTCAACCGGATATAAACAGGGCCAGATTATGGTATCGAACCATTTCCACTTTTTCGACAACCTTGTAATTAAACTCCATATTCTTGGATAAAATTTACTTTTAGCATCAACTGGATCGTTGAAAAATACATAATTCGCTACACGGTCTGTAATTTCAAAGCCATTCTTGTGCAATATCCGCTCATAATCTTCCAGTGTTCGGCATTTTTGATGACTTGCCATAAGCTTTTTACTATGAATAAAATTATCTGAAAAAATAAAACAGGCCCCCGGTTCAAGTACACGGTGAACACTCTTTAATAGTTTGTCTAATGCTTCATCTTCCACCAAATGATAAAGAACAGAAGAAGCAGAAACAGCCTGCAGACTGCCGTCGTCAAATGGCAATTCATTCCTTCCGGCGTCCACTTCATAAAATGAATGTGCAGGATATTTTTTTGAAAGCTTTTTTACAGCGGTTTCAGAAATATCAATTCCGTTTATTTTTTTATTGAATCCCTGCCAGATATCAATAACAAAACCAGTTCCTGAGCCAATATCAAGCACACTCCCGTGTTTTTCCGGTACATATTTTGTGAAAACACTTTTCATCCGGTGTTTCGTCACTTTATAACTCCATTTGTTATAATTCATTGTCAGGGATATATCTCCAACACCTATCAAATCATAGTGCTGACTTAACCTATCGTCCCAGTATTTTTTCGGATCAAACATTTTGAATATTATTTAAACTTACCTCTTCGGCATTAATTAAAAGCTTAACCTCTTGACAATTACTATTGTCAATTTTATTCTTAAAGGAAGAAGGATCTATATTCTTCATATAATATTTAATTACATTACCAGACATCTGCTTAACCCTCATGCTTTCCATTGCCAAAGCCTTCTCAATAACGTAAGGCAATTCTTCTATACTTGAAAATTTTAAACAATTTATATCGTCTTCAAGACAGGGTTGTAATTCATGTGGGAATTGAAGTATAGGTATAACACCCATAGACATGGCTTCAATTAAATTATGACAATGAGGCATTATCATACCCGGTGTAGCGATAAAAAAATCAAATGCAGACAAAGTAGATAACCATTCGTCAGCTGGTATTCTGAATTTTTCTCCATCTACTAAATACAATTTGTTACTCAGACTATTTACCATGAAAATCAGCTCTTCATAGGTTTGGGGTTCTTCTTTTTTTATTTCAGCGTTATTCAGGAACTTAAACACCGTTGAACGACTTTCCAACTTAAAATATTTATTAACAAGGTAAGTATTATCTAAAAGGACGGCTTGCCCATAAAAAAAAACTCCGCTTCGTCTATTTGCCTTTTTATACACACCGAGTTCTTTAAATTTACTAATTATCGGATGCATATAATAAGGAACTTCAATTGTACACTCATCTCTTACATCAGGTTTAAAATAATTAAATTCAGCATTCAAAACTTTCCACTCTTTTTTTATCGGGAGTTCTTTCTTTTTCTTATTTACAATTAAAACAGTAGCAATATGCAATTTGAGCACACGCCTTTTTGAAACAACCTGTAACCCGGGGAGGTTAAAAATCATTCGATCATAGTCATGCAGTTTAATTAAAAACCTTGTACTATTAAAAATTAAAATATCATACCCCGAAAGCGTTAAATAATTTAATACCTGAAAAGCGTATCTGCCATGATTAAAATCATCAATACTTGCTATTAAAACTGGGTTTCGGGACTGCTTAAAAGGCTTACTGTATAGCTTTAAAATTTGTAACAAATTTTTTAGTTGACCGATTTTAAGTAACCAAAAATGTTTTAAAATACTTTTCATGTTAAAACATCTTATTCCAATTCCAATTACGTTGGTCATTCGCTATTTTTCTAAAAGCTATAAAGTGATAGTCCAGTCCCAATGATTCATCTGTCTCAAAAGATAACGAAGGAAATAGTCTGCTTTTGAAGGGAATTATCTTTAAGAAAAATGCAACAATACTCTTCGCCATTGTTTGTTTCCATCCAAAATTATCTTTCCCCTGTGTGCAGTATATTTCTATAAAATCAAACTTTACAAGCAGCCTGCAAAGCTTCCTGATGGAAGGAAAATCACAATCATCCATAGCTATAATTCCTCCAATTGGCATAGATAAAAGTAAAAAATGAACATCTACTAATAGTTGATCGAAAACTTTGGTGGAATCGATATAAGCAAAATTAATTTCAATGCCTTTTTTTGATAATTCTGGCAAAAAAGATTGAGAAGCTTCCTTATGAAACTCTACAATAGCTGACAACCCTGCTCTTTTAAGATTCATTAAGCCAATGTTATTCCAATACAAATCATCTTGATAAGGATCAAGAATTATATGCTTTTTACCGCCACATTTTAAAAGTGCATCGCTAATAAACATACTTGAAATACCATGCGCCAGCCCTATTTCAATTGCAACCAAGGGCTTGTTTTCAAAAATAATTTTTTGCAGCAATTGACACTGCTCAATACTCGTATTAGCACTAAGCGAATACTTCTTCCCGTCCTCTCCCTCTACAATTTTAGTTTTTAAGATCTCATGCGCAAATTCGATTCCCATATTGATTATTTTAAAGGTATAGGTGCTTGTCCACACAACTCTCTGTGTTTTTCTTCCAACTCCAAATCTCCCAATGTTTGCCAGTAAATGAAATCCTTTACTGCTTTTTTCAAAGATTTTTGATTGTTAAAGTTATATCGCATCCAATAGATTTTCCCTTTTAGATTGATTTCCCCATTTAATAATAGATGCTTAACAATAGATATTCTTCTTCGAACGCTTAAAACAAAACGTGATGGTATGTACTGAAACGCTATGTACTGATAAAACAAAACAGTAAAAGTTCTTTTATACATAAATTCAGGCGACTCTGAGTGATAATGATACACTCTTGCAGCATAGTTATATACAACTGCATGCCCTTTTATCAGAGCATCTCTGCACCAAAGCAAATCTTCGGCGTAAGATGTTTTGCGATAGGGTAACGAAATTAAAACATCACGTCTATACATGGCTGTAACATCATCCCACCCACATACTTTTTTTTTGTCTATAGGCGATAGTGATTCAAAAGAACCAGCTATTTTATACTGGTAACGGGTGAGTTCCGGTTCAGAGATTGGTCGAAACCATTCAATTGGGTTCTTGTCCATTTCATGCGGTACTACCTGTTGTCCGCAAACAGCAGCTACTTCTTCATCTGTAAAACCCTTTAACATTTCTTCAATCCAGGATTTATTATAAGGTCTTGCATCACCAACGGTTAATAAAACAAAATCACCGCTCGCTTTTTGCACACCCAGGTTCCTGGTTTCTCCATGATTGAATTCAGTGGAAGAAATTTCCATCAATGTTACCTTTTGATAGGTTTTAAGAATAGCAACGGTATCATCTGTTGAACCAGAATCAATCACAATAATTTCATGTACAGGAACTGATTGTTGCAAAATTCCATCAATACAGGCCTTTATTTTCAGTGCCTCGTTCTTAACAGGAATAATAACAGATACGGAAGGAAATGACATATTCTTTTTTGTCGGAGATTTTTATAGCTTAAAAAACAAGAACAAATTCTTTATTCTTTTCATCCAGGCTCCCTTTCAGTAAAATTTGTTTAAGTAAAGTATTCAGCGAAACACTTGACCCATCTGCCTGCCTAATTTTTTTCGCCGTTGCCAATATGGCGAAAAGGAAAAAATGCTCCTTCACCATTTTATATCTCCTTGCAATTTTATCCTTTAATGTTTGCCCTTTTATTGTATTGGCAAGTATCTGTGGATGCAAAGCAAGAAAAAGGGTCGGTTTGTATTTTTTTAATGTAGGTACTAATTCTTTCAACAGGCTGTACTCATAACCTTCAATATCAATTTTCAAAAACACTTTCTCCTGTTTCACCTTCTCTGCAACAAATTGATTGATATCAATCATCGGCACCTGCCAACTGCTTTTGAAATCATTCAGCAACAAACTGCTTCCTGAATTACCGCCAGAATCACGGCTCATGATATTAATCATATCTTCCTTTGCACCTGCGGCAAAAGGATAGATAAATAAATTGCTGATATGTTCGTTTGCTTCGCAATTTTCCCGCAGAAGTTCGAATGCTACCGGATCAGGTTCAAACGCAAATGCGGATTTAGCAAGCTGAGCCGCATATAAACAGGTTGAACCGATATAAGCACCTAAATCAAAATAGATGGTTTCCTTATCAATAAATTCATTGAAAACATCGTAAGTAGCGGGTTCAAAACTTCCATTTTCAGCGCTTTTCCAATGCTCCGTAAAATAAGAATCATTAACAATTACATTGATACTTTTACCCCTGATTACGAATGTACTTTTTGCCATATTATGTGAAATTATTCTTTTAACTTCTTCCATGCCGGTGGCATATTCTTTTCTATCTCAATATTTTTAAACTTACTTCCCTGTCTTGGCCCCTTGGCCTTTGCATCTTCCACCATCCGTTCAATGCCCTCTTTCAAAGTGATGTTTTTGATCATGTGGCCAAAATATTTGTGTACTTTACTATGATCGCTGTAGGCATGAACCACTTCATTTCTTGCTTCTAAAAACTCCAGCATCTCCGGCACAGCAAATGAATCGCATACCAGTGTAGCCAGTTCCTTTACTGTATAAGGTGTATCAGCTCCAATATTAAATGTTTCATTATAAGCTTCCTTCATTTCAATACTCTTTGCAATAACCGGAGCTACATCATCTATATGACTGAAAGCTCTTGTTTGCATACCATCACCAAAAAGCGTTAGCTTCTTTCCCTGCATAATCTGGTTCATAAAAATACCCACCACGTTTCTGTAAGGATCGCCGATATTTTGGCGTTCACCATATACGTTGTGCGGACGGAAAATAATCGAATTCAATCCAAACATTTCATGTGCCGATTTGAGATCAAGCTCCACCGCCAGTTTTGAAATTCCATATGGATCTTCAGCAGCCGGCATCAGGTCTTCTGTCATCGGTAACTGGTTCTTCCCATACACGGCAATAGAAGAAGTGAATACAAAACATTTCACTGTTCCGGTATTCACAGATGCATTGATGAGGTTAATACTGCCAATGAGATTGTTGGTATAATTAAACCGGCGGATAAAATGGCTCAACCCTTCAGCCGCATAAGCAGCCAGGTGAAATACATAGGAGAACTGATGCGCTGCAAACAGCCTGTTAACAAGTTCCACATCATTGATACTGCCCTTTACAAATTCTGCTTTCGGATTGACATTGTCTTCAAAACCACCCGACAGATCATCCAATGCAATTACATTATATCCGGCATTCACTAAATGATCACATACATGCGAACCAACAAAACCGGCTGCTCCGGTTACTAAAACTTTTTCGTGCATAAATTATACTTGTATAGTTTTCTGATAAGAAATTTTATTCAGTGTTCCTGTTTGCTCATGTACTCCGTTTGTTATTTTCCGGAGACTGCTCTTTTGCAAAAAAGGAATTTTATAAAATTTTTGTTTTCGTATAAAGGCATAATGCTGAAGATGTTTCTGTTCTGATACAGAAAATAAATTCCATTCCCTTTGCAGTTGCAGCATATCTTTTACCTGCTCATGGTAATTACTGTTGGCGGCATTGATAAACAGGTCGGTGAACATATGGCGCAACCCTTTTCTATACTTCGTCAACCCGTTTTTCTTCCTGATCTGTTCAGCCGTTTCCTGTAATACCTGCAACCTGCTTAAAAACTTTGGTAGTGAATGATAGCCCGTTCTGGAAAGACTTACATCCGATACACGTAAAAAAATATCGGGTATCAGATCTAATCGTTTTACATAGTTTACATCCTGCAGTAAACTGCGCAGGTGCAATTCAATATCCTGCCACAGCAGCAATTGCTCACTCCACATGCCTGCTTTCACAAAACTGCTTTTCTTCCATAAGGTGCCGGTTCCCTGGCAAACAGGGTCACCCAGTAAAATACGTTCCACATCATCCTGTGCTGAATCAATATTCCACAATAGCTTTAAATCATCAGGCTGTTGTTTAAAGAGCAGCATGGAGAAAATAACAAAGTCTGCATCCGGATACTGTTGCATTGTGTCAACCCGTTGTTGCAAACAAAAAGAAGCAAGCAGGTCATCCGTATCTAAAAACAAAACATATTCTCCTGTGCAATTTTCTACAGAAATATTCCGGCATACACAGGCACCCTTGGGATCTCTGTTTCGCTTTAGTATTTTTACCCGCTGATCTTTTGCAGCGTATTGCTGTAATAATTCCCAACTGTTATCGGTACTGCCATCATCAGTAATTACCCATTCCCAGTGCGGATAGGTTTGATTGAAAATACTATCCGCTGTTTCGTGAATAATATCTCCACGGTTAAAAGAAGGGGTGATGATGGATACAGTTGGATTCATTAAGCTTTACGTATACCGGTTATTTTTTTGAATCTTTCCCATAAAGGACGAAATGGTTTTAATACAGGATATGAATGAAAAACAGAACCTTCACGTCCAAAATCCAAATGCGATTGTATAGGCCGTTTCATAATTTCGTCAAACTCTTCTTTTGACAGGCTCAGTTTTTTTAATACAAAATCCATTTCTTGCGTTAACTGGCTTGGCTGATAAACAGGCTGCTGCAATTTTGCCAGTGCTTCTTCCTTTGTCATCTGGCCCGAACAGATAAGTGAGGAGAAATGAGCTTTACGTTTATCAATATTAAATTTGACCGGAAGAATATATCCCTGATAAAATCTTGTCCAAATACTTTCATTGTGTTTTATACCATAATCCTTCCACGCTATTTCCCGCTGCAGCAGTTGCTTAACGTCTTCAATATTATAAGAAACCCAATTAAGGTAATTGATAAATTCAATCCCCGACTTTTTGATAAACTGTTTCATTTTGCGGTCAAGAAAAGGAAAGCTGCGAAGAGTTTTAACTCCGTACTTTTTATGAATTTCCCTGATATTAACATAGTCTTTTTTATTGTAAGTCCAGTGATAGGGAAGGATGCCTTCGGTAACTACATTATGCCCGGCAAGTACAAATTGGATACGATTTTCTTTGGCAATTTGAAACATTACCCCGTAAATAGCATGGTCGGTCAGCACTTCAATATCTACAACCGATGCTTTTAAATAAGCTAATTGCAGGTCTTTAAATTCCTCCCAGTCAATAACATAAGAATACAGATCGAACTTGAATGCAGTAACCAGGTTTTCAATATTTTTTACTGCCAGTTCCGAATCCCAACCATTATCAAAATGCACACACAAGGGCCTTAATTGAAATTGATGCGCCAGGTAAGCAACATAAGAACTGTCTACACCGCCGCTTATACCAATTATACAATCATATTTTTTTCCTTTCCCGGCCTGTTTAATCTGCGCTATTTTTCGCTGTAAAAGTTGTTGAGCAGCTTCTGCCCCCGGTACCAACAACTTATACTGTTCATCATAATAATAACAATGCGAACATTTGCCATTTTCATCAAATTCAATACCCGCATCATCATTGGTATCCAGAATGCAATTGCTGCACTGCCTGTAAGTACGTTTTTTTAAGTGTTGCACTGAGAATGAGTTTACTAAAAAGAAGCCACAGCCACTGGGTTTATTCTAAATCCATCGTTCTTGCTTTCTGCATGCTTCAACTTATCCTTTGGAATATAACCGATGTGTTCAGGTTCCTTTTTGTAAGAAATACATTTCATTTCGTGTAGATACTTAATAATTTACCCGTTTGTCTTTTATTGCCTCTTGCTGCCATAACTCCATTTGTTACCAGGGCTCCCTTCATAGGTAATCTCCCATTCCCTATGCGGATAAGTTTGCCTGAAAATACTTTCGTCCGTTTTATAAAAAATATCTGCACGGTTAAAAGATAGTGGAAACAATTGGTGGTATACTTAAAAAATCAAACCGGCTCTTTCACCGGGCACTATTGCTTTTTTGTACCAATCACAATCTTTCACCATTTCTGTCCATTGATTGATGGTTTCAATTTCAGTTGCTGAACCCGGCTGGTACTGCTCCTGTAAAAAGGCAGGTGTATAATCAGCAGGGCGGGGATGTTCCAGATCCTGTAAAATTCCTGCCACCACATGATCAGCTGCATTGTTAGCAATGGCATAGGCACGCCCTTCTTCTGCAAGTCGCTTCCGCAAAACATTATCGGTAAGCAGCCGTTTTAATTTTCCGTATATATTCTCTGCATTAATACTCCATACCGGCGGGCGAAATACTTCGGGTGATTCTTCAATATACCTGGTTGCAACGGCGCATCCGCTCAGCATACCTTCAAAAGAAAGAGCACCGGGCCCATGATATACAATTTCGTCAACCAATACATCTGATTCAGTTAATAACTGCAGCAACTCATGATTAGGCATATTCCGAACGGTAATTAATTCAAATGTTACGCCATCCTCTTTTAGTTTTGCCAACGTGGCTTCAATAATATCTGTTCCTTTTTTAAAGGGAACAGATGGGGCATGCACTACTTTGGGGATTTTACTTTCAGGTATTTTATATACAAGCTTTTCAATTGCAACAGGTACCTGAATATGATAATATGGCTTTAGTTGCAAACCTGCCTGGTCTGGAACAGAGTAGATTAAATCTGAATATTTTTCAGCATTGCGAATCAATTGTAAATGATAAACAGGGTTATCATGATTCCAGTCGGCTGGAAAAACCCAGGGGCTTACATCAAACTCCTGCTGAAATGCCTTAAAATAACGTACATCTGAACCTACAAAAATGGAAATAATTTTTTTGTTTTTGCTGCGGGCATAAGCCAGCTCTGCCGAACAGGTGAGGTA
>JANOIQ010000427.1:0-16100 GCA_031407835.1 Chitinophagaceae bacterium | reverse complement strand
AGAATATTCAGCAATTCAAGGTTGATGGTTTGTTTTACTTCCTGGAAATTGTTGAACTCAATAACAGCCGTAAAATAATCTACCTGTACTGTAATTGATTTTAAACCGATCTCTGTAACAAACACATTGCCCTGTTGAATTACTTCATTTTGGTCCAGCAATGTTTCTGCTTTCTCTGTTAACTGTAACAGTTGATCAGCCTGTGTGTGCACACTCAGTTCAAGTTTTATTTCTGCCTTTCGTTGAGTGCGTAATGAAAGATTGTCAAGAATGCTATCCACCATTTTTTTATTGGGAACAGTAATAAATGTTTTCTGATCGGTTCTGATTCTAGTACTGCGCAATCCAATCCGTTCCACATTGCCTGTGATGTTTTCCACTTTCACCAGGTCGCCCATTGTAAAAGGTTTATCAAAGAAAATGATAAAAGAAGCAATCAGGTTTTCCAGGCTCTCTCTTGTTGCAAGAGCAACTGCTGCTGTAATAATACTGAGCCCGGTAATAAGATTGGAAATGTTGAAATTCAATACAAATTTTGTGAACATCAATATGCCAATGATCAGTACTACCACCTTAAAGAAATCACGAAAAAAAACAACCAGTTGGTTATCGCTCAGATCAGCCGTTTGATTTGCTTTTGCTTCAAACAATAAGCCAAGAAAATCAATGAACCGCCTCAACAGCCGGATAAAGAAAATCACTAAAACAGCTTTTCCGATTGCTTCAACTAAACCTCTTGAACTGATCTTATACAATTCAATATCCAGTACTGCAGGAAATTTCAACTTATGTAACGAAAAAATAATTACAACGGTAACAACAAACCATTCCATGGGTATGAGCACCAGTGAAATAAACTGGTCCCTGCTTACAAATTTTTTTGCTTTGGGAAAAAGCCGGTAAAGCAATCCGCAAAGAAAGCGGGAAACGATTCCTTTTAATAAAAACATTGCAAGAAGAATGATGACTATCCACAAATAGCTGCTGAGTGGATTATCAAAAACCATTCTGTTAAATAATTCAGGCATACCACAAAAATAATGGCTTAACGCTTCAGATGCGAATACTAAAATGTAAAATGTAAAATCGATCCGTTTTGCAATACATATAAATGGCCGGGGCGGATCACCACTTTTTGCCGTTCAGCAATAACAGCAGGCAGCTGCAGCTTGTTCTCCGTTAATGTTCCTGTTGTATAAGCAAGCATTTGCTGATTTTCCAGGCCAATCACTGTTTTTCCAAAAACAGACAGATCTGTAAGACCCAGGTAAGAAACTTTTGTTTTGAACGATCCGTAATAATCAAATACATAAACACCTTTCGCCGGATCATAGAGATATACAAATCCATCCTGATCAAAGATTTGTACAGGTGTTGGCACATCGTCAAACACGGTTCTTAAATCAACTGTTTCAAACAATACTTTTCCATCCTCCCCAATCTTTTTCAGTTTGTTATTCTGTTCATCATATAACCAGATATTGTTATCACTGCTTTGTGCAACTGCTTTTACCTGGAAGATATTCTGTTTCCGCAGATCAATTGTATTGACCATATTTAAAAACCGGTCAAGTACAACAACCGTAGAGAAATTCTTATAGTACAGCAATACTTTCAGCGGATTGCCAGCATCAATAGAGTATAACTTTCCATACCGGCGAACATCATTGAATAGCCCCATTGAATCTCCATTGGCATCCAGTTTTTTTAATTGATTGTTTTTTGACAGCAGATAATAGTTGCCCAGGTTATCAACTGCAAAATCAATATATTCTCCTTCCATGCTTTTCACTTGCGTAAAAGCAGATTGCTGCGCAGTTGAATCAACTGCACTTATCAGAAATAATATGGAAAGTAAAATCCTCAATCTTTATAATAGTTCAATTCTAATTGTTCTCCATCAAACGAAGCATAGCTGAAATATCGTATCCAGTCGCCGAGATTTATATAACGGCTCTCCCGATTAATATCTGTATCAGTAAGACGAAAATCAATGGGCAGATGACGATGTCCGAACACAAAAAAATCATAAAAATTTTTTTGCAGTATCTCTTTGCAGTAAATAATGAGCCATTCTTTGTCTTCGCCTAAAAATATCTCTTCTGCTGCACCTGTTTGTGCACGGCTTCTTCTGCTTAAATGATTGGCTAATCCCATGCCAATATTTGGCGGAAGAATTCCAAACAGCCATTGACAAACAGGATTGCGGAAAATTTTCTTCAGCATTTTATACCCATGATCTCCAGGTCCAAGTCCATCACCATGTCCAATTAAAAATTTCTTATTGCTGAATGTAAATTCCTTTGGTTCAAAATAAACAGGGATGTTTAACTCTTTCTGCAAATAATCTTTCATCCACATATCATGATTACCAACAAAAAAGTGAATCGGAATTCCGGCATCAGTTATCTCGGCCAACTTGCCCAGTACACGTACATAACCCCTGGGAACAACTTTTCTGTATTCGTACCAGAAATCAAACAGATCGCCAACAATAAAAATGACTGCTGCTGAACTTTTTATTTCATCGAGAAACTTAACAATCTTTTTTTCACGAACAAGGCTCTGTTCATAATTGGGGGCACCCAAATGAAAATCGGAAAGGAAGTATATTTTTTTCCCGGGATCGAGTTGCATCAAACAAATATAAAGAAGGTAGTAAAGGTGATCTATAAAATATTCTTTCGCCGGGCATACTCAAACACATTACCACTTTCAATCAAAGGCTTTCCTTCTGTATCGCCTTTATACCAGTATATCCATGAAGAGTATTCTTTTTCATCTGCAATTACGGTTGTTACAGCTCTTGCATACTCCTGTTCTTCTCCTTCATCAGGATACACACCTTCATAATCATCCAGCTGACTGATGGCCCAATTAAATTCTTCCTCCGAATTTGCTTTGTATAATTCGCCAACAATATATTTTTCTTCGGCAGTTGGAATGCCCGCCGGATATTCACCCAGATCGTACAGTTTACCTTTTACTTTTCCATTGGCAACCAGTTGAAAGTATGGATTTATAAACTGAAATGCAGGGCTTGGAAACCCTCTTCTTAAACTTCCGTAAACAAACAGGTATAGGTTTGCATCGTTCATGTCTTAAAGGTACAATGCAGAAGATGGAGAAAAAAAATATACTTCAATTAATTTCAGGAAGATGATTCAACCAGGAATACAAATACTTCTTTGGGGCCATGTACACCTACAACCAATGTTTTTTCAATATCGGCCGTGCGGCTTGGCCCTGTTGCAAAAGAGATGAAGGAAGGAAGCCTTCCATTGTATTTTTCACGCAGCAACTGTAATGCATCTTTGAGATCGTACACCAATTGATTGCCGTATGCAATACAAACATGAATGGGTGCATAAACACTTGTTGTACGTCCACTTTCATTTGCACTGCTTAACACTATGGTTCCTGTGCGGCTCACTAATAATTCGCAAGTGGTGAAGCTTACATCACAATCGGAAAGCTGCTCATAAAATGAAACAGGAAATTGATTCTTTTGTAAGACCTTCTTCAATTTTTCTTCCCTGCAAACGATCTTATTCCAATTATTAGCAGCCGACAGCTGAAGTAACTGTGCAGCCATATCTTTTTCATCGGCACAGAAAACAAACTTACCCTGCAGCTTTGTAAATTCCTGTGCAAACTGAACAGCCATGTCATCAACGGGAGGTTGAAATACACTGCTGTTGCCTTCACTTTGGGGAAAAGGAACAGGCACCGGATTACTCAGTGCCTGTCTTATTTTCTTAAGAATATTTTCCTTTGCGGGAGAAACACTCATGATATAATAATTATGTTGCAGGATTTAATTCACGGCCTTCTTTGTCAACATTTGCTGCATGCGTAGCTGGTACATTATCTTCATCCAGCAACTTCTTATGTTCAAAGGGACGCTTGCCAATCAATGCTTCCACATCACTCTGGAACAACACTTCTTTCTCCAGCAATTCCTTCGCCAGCTTTTCCACATCACCTCTTTTTTCTGTAAGCAGAGCTTTTGTTCTGATGTACGCTTCATCAATGAGCTTGCGTACTTCATTGTCGATCATCTCAGCTGTTTTTTCGCTGTATGGTTTGGTGAAGGTTTGCTCCTGCGAAGGATCATAATAACTGATATTACCCAGCTTATCATTCATACCGTAAACGGTGATCATGGAATAAGCAATCTTGGTGATTTGCTGCAGATCATTACTTGCTCCTGTTGAAATCTTGCCAAAGAAAATATCTTCACTTGCCCTTCCGCCGAGCGTCATGCAGATCTGATCATTCAATTGCTCAATATTATAGAGATACTGTTCTTTTGGTGTGTACTGCGCATAACCCAATGCAGCTGTGCCCCTTGGAACGATGGTTACTTTTAATAATGGATATGCATGTTCTAAATACCAACCACAAATAGCATGACCTGCTTCATGATAAGCAATGATCTCTTTTTCTTCCGGGCTGATGAGTTTGTTCTTTTTCTCCAAGCCACCAATCACACGGTCAATGGCATCCTGGAAATCACTCATATCAACTGCAGGCTTTCCTTTTCTTGCAGCGATCAATGCAGCTTCGTTACAAACATTGGCAATATCAGCACCGGCAAAGCCAGGTGTTTGTTCGGCCAGTTTATGAATATCGAGTGTTTCAGAAATTTTGATTGGTTTCAGATGCACTTTGAAAATCTGTTCACGGCCTTTTACATCGGGACGATCAATAGAAATCTGGCGATCAAAACGACCAGGGCGTAACAAGGCGGGATCCAATACATCAGGACGGTTGGTTGCTGCCAGGATGATGATACCAGTGTCACCACCAAAACCATCCATCTCCACCAGCAATTGGTTCAATGTATTTTCACGCTCATCATTACTTACAATTGCATTTCTTCCACGGGCACGGCCTATGGCATCAATTTCATCAATGAAAATAATACAGGGAGCTTTCTCTCTTGCCTGCTTGAATAAATCTCTTACACGGCTTGCACCAACACCTACAAACATTTCCACAAAATCAGATCCGCTGATGCTGAAGAAGGGAACCTGTGCTTCACCAGCCATTGCTTTTGCAAGCAATGTTTTACCTGTACCGGGAGGGCCGATTAACAGCGCACCTTTTGGAATTTTACCGCCGAGCGCTGTATATTTCTTGGGGTTCTTTAAAAAATCAACAATTTCCATTACTTCCACTTTGGCTTCATCAAGACCTGCCACATCCTGGAAAGTAACATTCACCCTTGTTCCCTTTTCAAACAACTGGGCTTTCGATTTACCAATGTTGAAAATGCCACCTCCGCCGCCAGGGCCTGCGCCACCGCCACTATTCATTTTGCGCATCAATAAAACCCACAAACCAATGAGTACAAGGATGGGTAGTAACAAGCTGATTAATGGACTCATCCAGTTTTCATCTGTTTTATAGTCAGGAGTAGGCTTTCCAGTAATAGCTGTGTTTTCAGTAATTATTTTCTGAATGCGCTTATCGAACTCCTTATGATCAGCAACAGAAAATTCAAAATTCAGACCTTTGCTCTTATCAATTTTCAGCTTTGGCTCTCTGTCAGAAACAATCTTTGCAATTACAGGGTCGTTAGAAGCATTTGGTTTAAGTGTAACACGCACCAGATCTTTGTTTCTGACAATTGTGTACTTTTCTACATAGCCCTTCATAAGCATGCTGTCTTCAAACACCACCTGTGAAGTAGGGGTTGCATCGGGTGCCAGGCCACGGTACATGTTAAACCCAATTAAGACAACAGCAATTATTCCATACAGCCAGTAAATATTAAACTTAAATGCTTTGCGGGGTTCTTTTCTGTCGCCGCCATTTTCTGAATTATTTCCTTGATTCAAACTCATCTTGTTGTTTTTTTTCCTGTATCCAGGAATTCTGATAGTATTACAAATTAGTGGCTAAAAGTTTCAGTTCTGATCCTGTTAATTTTTTTCTGACACTTTTAACGGGTATTAACATTATTCATGATCCATGCTGTTGGCATCGCTCCACATTTCTTCCAGCCGGTAAAACTTTCTTGTTTCTGAATGGAAAATATGTACCACCACATTCACATAATCAACCAGCACCCAATGCGAGGCGGTCATTCCTTCATGGCGGTAAGGCCCTTCTTCACAGTTCTCTTTCACCTGGTATTCAATGTTATCAGCAATCGCTTTTACCTGGATTGTACTGCTGGCTTCGCAAATGATAAAGAAATCAGCAACCGCTTCAGGGATCTTACGAAGGTCGAGGCTCACAATGCTTTCGCCTTTTTTCTCCTGAATAGCTTTCAGGATGGTTTTAAATAATTTGCTGTTTCGGTTTATGCGGGAAATTGACTTGGTTTCTTTGCTCCTGGTAGTTGACAGAGATAGTGTGCTCAATCGATGGGTTGTTTAATGAAAAAATCTGTTTTTTGTTTTACCGCTATTCAGCGGCATATTTACATTTCTTAATTTGTCCAAAATTAAACAATCTTCATCAACCTTGCCTCTTAAAAAATCAGATACCTTCTGGATTGAACTGGACACGGTGGACAGCACCAACAACTATGCCATGGCATTGGTACATGAAGGACTGGCACAGCATGGAACTGTGGTGTTTGCACATCATCAAACAAGGGGAAAAGGTCAGCGGGGGAAGGTTTGGGAAACCACAGCAGGTGAGAATCTCAGCTTCTCCGTCATTGTGCAACCCTCATTTCTATTGGCCACCCAGGGGTTTCAATTACTGGCAACGACTGCTGTTGCAGTTCGTAATCAACTGGAGAAAAAAATTGGTAATGAAACAAAGATCAAATGGCCCAATGACCTGTACTGGCGTGACAGAAAGACAGGAGGCATCCTCATTGAAACTATTTTTCGTGGTACACAATGGCAATGGGCCATTATTGGAATTGGGATCAATGTGAATCAAACTGAATTTACAGGGCTGCAAAACCCTGTATCCATCAAACAAATCACTGGAGAAGATACCGACATCAAACAACTGGCACTTGGCATCCATTCAAACCTGATGCTTTCCATAGAGGATTTGCAGAAAAATGGGTTTGCAGATTTCTATGATCAATACAACCGTCAACTGTACAAACGCCATGAAACGGTGCGTTTGAAAAAAGGCAGCAGGAGCTTTGAAACCTACATCAATTCTGTAAACGAACAGGGGCAACTCAATACCGGATCAGACACAAATGAATTTTTTGATTTTGGTGAAGTTGATTGGATTCTGTAAAAAATAATGCTTTTTTGCCTTAGCTCCATTTCTTTCAAAGCCCTCCGAACCTTACCTTTGCGACACTTCAAAACACATAATAAATGAAAATTGCAGTTGCTAATGGAGATGGCATCGGTCCTGAAATAATGGAAGCAGTATTGAACATTTTTAAAGCCAATAAGGTTCCCCTTGAGTATGAATTTGTAGACATGGGAAAATGGGTATTTGATAAAGGTTTTAATAATGGTATGACTCCTGAAGCCAAAGAAGCAATTGAACGCCTTGGTTTATTATTTAAAGGGCCGATGGAAACCCCGAAAGGAAAAGGTGTAAAAAGTATTAATGTAACTGCCCGCAAAACATGGAACACTTTTGCCAACAAAAGAGCCTTCAAAACGCTTCATGGTGTTGATACCGTTTTCAGTAAAGCAGGAATTCCCATTGACATTACAGTTGTAAGAGAAAATATTGAAGATACCTATGGCGGAATTGAACACATGCTCACCCACGATGTGGCATTGAGCCGTCGTTTTATTACACGCCCCGGCAGCATGCAGGTAATACGCTATGCATTTGAAATGGCCCGCCAGGAAAAAGCAAAACGAATCACTTGCGGACACAAGGCCAACATAATGAAAATTACCGATGGATTATTTCTTGAAGTATTTTATGAAGTAGCCAAAGAATATCCTGATCTGAAAGCAGATGATATTATTGTTGATGATCTCTGCATGAAACTGGTTACTAAACCCGACCTGTTTGATGTACTGGTACTCACCAACCTGCAGGGCGATATTGTAAGTGATCTTTGTGCAGGCCTGGTTGGCGGTTTAGGTTTTGCGCCATCAGCAAACATTGGCGATCATATTGCCATTTTTGAAGCAGTGCATGGAACTGCTCCGGATATTGCCGGAAAAAATATAGCTAACCCTACTGCATTATTGCTGAGCGGATTTGCGATGCTCCGTCATGTTGGATTAACAGAGAATGCAGATATTATTGAAAATGCTTTGCTGTATACTTTAGAAAGCGGTGTTCATACAGGCGATTTTGGCGACAAGTCAATTCCATCAGTAAATACAACTCAGTTTGCTGAAGCCATCATCGGCAACTTTGGAAAGAAACCTGAACTGGGCGCTAAAGAAATTATTCCGAATAAACCCGGTACTCCTACTCCATTGAAATTAGAATTCAATTCAATGATGGTTTCGCATGAAGTTGAACAGGAAACCATTGTTGGTGTAGATCTCTTTATTGAAAGTGAAGAACAACCAACAGAAATTGCTGTAAAATGCCAGCGTCATGCCGGTGTTAAATTTAAACTGGTGAACATCAGCAACCGTGGTACACAGGTTTGGCCAACTGGTTCAGTTTATACCAATCTTGTAAACCAGTATAACGTTCGTTTTGAAAGCATCGAAGATTACCCATTGAATCAACAGGACGTAATCGGATTGTATGTGAGTATGAGTGGTAACTTTAAAATCTGCTCGTTTGAACTACTGAATATGTGGGGTGATAAGAAAGCGTACAGTCTGGCACAGGGACAGTGAGATAATTTTCTCTTTAAATTTTCAGGGAGCTTCCGTCAGGAAGCTCCTTTTCTTTTTCCCTTGCTTCTACTTCAAACGGATTATTATAGTAACCGTATTTTATACTGTACCACATATACAGTGTAAGAAATTTCAACAACCCGTTTTTTTTATATTGTTCAATATGTACCAGTTCATGTTTAAGCCATCGCTGATCATTGAGGAAATCTTCCTTTGAAGTATTATGCAGATGAATGGTTTTACCAATCACCATCGCAATTTTATTTGTTTTGAGTTTTTTTGCTGCCAGCAAAGCAAGAAAAGAATTTTCTTTAATTCGTATGTTCATCTGCATAAAAAAAGTGCATCATAAAGATGCACCGTATTTAAACACGTTGATATTATACTCTGTTAATTATTGGCACCACCTGCATCAATCCAGCAGATGATGGAGTTCTTTTGTGCAGCCGTGAGTGTACCTGTTTTTGGCATTGCCCCGCTGATGATGGCGGCCCTGATTGATGATTTTGATGCGCTGATCAGCGTAAAATCAGTTAGAGGGCCTGGTCCGTTAACTGAACCTGCATTATGACAACTGCTCTGTGCACAAACCGTTTGAAAGATTGGATTTACATCAGCAGCAAAACTGGTTGCAGCACCGGAACAATTCGGCACAAAAGGTGAACCTCCACCTCCACCAGGTGGTGTCCCCGGTCCTGAACCTGATTTGCTGCAACCAGATATCCATGCAAATGAAGATAAGATGACAAGCAGGATAATTCCTTTCATAACTTTTTTTGAGTAAGTTAGTAAGCCCTGTAGAATGATAAGAAGGGAAAAGCCTGAGCAGGTAGTTTCAATGTTTGAACAGGGACAAGTATTTCTTGAGCTATTAATTGTTGGGGGCGCCACAATTGATCCAATTAATCAGAGCAGTTTTATCAGCCGCCGCCAATGTTCCGCCCTGCGGCATAATACCCGCTTCCACCTGTGCTTTCATTTGATCTTTTTTGCTGAAAATAAGGCTGTAACTCGTAAATGCGCCACCTGTATTTGTGCTTCCGCTGCCATGACAACCGCTGCTGAATGCACAATTTGTTTGAATAATAACTGATACAGTGGCTGAAAAACTTGTAGTGCAATTATTATTCGTGCTTGTCTTTTCTTTCTTACAGGCATTGCTCAGCAATATAATTACAAGAAAAGCGGAAATAAGTATCAGTTTTTGCATTAATAAGCTTATTAAGAATTCTTAAAAATATTTAAAAAATAAATACTTCAATGATACTGTTTAAGAACGTATAAGTCTGTTGCTTATTTCAGTAAGTCAAGGATTTGTTGGGTGTGTTTTTTAGTAAGCACACGGGTTACAATTCCGTGGATGATCCCTTTTTCATTAATGATAAATGTTGTGCGAACCAACCCATCATAAACTTTACCCATGAATTGTTTTTTACCCCATACATCATAGGCATTAATCACTGCATGATCTTCATCAGCAATTAAACGGAAAGGCAAACTGTATTTTGTTTCAAACTTTTTATGTTTCGTTACTCCATCTTCACTAACACCAATGATTTCAAAACCCATTTTTTTCAGCTCAGTAAAATTATCCCGCAGGTTGCATGCCTGTGCTGTGCAACTGAGTGTATCATCCTGCGGATAGAAATAAAAAATTATCTTTTTGCCTTTATATTCTGTTGATGAAATTTTCTTTCCATCCTGATCAACACCTTTGAAGGCAGGAGCTTTATCACCGGCTTTTAACTTCGTAACATAGTTTTTAAAAGGAACTTTTTTGATCGCTGCTTTTTTAACAGTGGGCATTGTAGATTATTTTGGATAGAAACATAAATAGTGCTGATTTGTTCGGATTGAAACAGATTTGAAAACAATTGCTGAAATCATCCCGGTTCATGAAATATTATAATTCAGTCGAGCCCCATATTCGTTTAAACTATTTCCTTGTAAACTTAACTACTCTCTCCGTTACATTCCCTGCTTCATCTTCCACATGTATCATCAACTCATGTGCACCTGCTGCACAGTGTTCATCGGCCCAGTACGTAAATCCATTACCACGTTGTACAAAACGAAGCCATTCACCATCTAACTCTGCACGGAAGTTTTTTATTTCGTGCCAGTTATCATTGGCCACAACAGTAATTCTTCCGCCACTGCTTAATACTCCGCCTTCTTTTATTCCCATAATAGCAATGGTTGGCGGCACAGCATCAGCTTCCAGCCGAACCTCACCAAACTCCCTGAACTTTGCTTCGTGCCAGCCTTTGGTTACAGTTGTTTTCATCACATCTGTTTTCCCTTTCGCTGTTTTCACCATGATGATCCTGTTCTGCAATTCAACAGGAATAGCACGGTTTGGTTTGATTAAAATATGCATTGAATCATGCACAGGAATTGCTGGCGTATGCAACACATGAATATTGGAGTAAGCTGTTGCGCTGGTTTTATAATTGTACACAAAACGAATAGCATCATACAAACTCTTTTCAGATGTTGTGAGTTGAATATCTTCCCGTTCGAATACATTAATCTGTCCCGGAAGCATGTATCTGCTGTCACGCTGGTAGTTGATTGGAGCTGCAACATTAGCTGCTCTTCTTAGTTTAAACTGAAGCGTGGATGCATTCCCGTTGGCATCTTTCACCACTAGTTTTATTTGGTGCGTAGCAGTATCATCCAGTACAACCATTCCATCATCTTTCCATTGCTGATACATTTTTAAACGATCGCCAGGTAAGGGAGTGATATGCTGGTAATATGGACCGCCATTTGATTTAATTTTATAATCTGCATGTGCATTTAAGTGCCGTGTTTCTAAATAATCAATATCATCTACCTGAAAGCCGCTCACAGCTTCACCATCAACATATGTCACCGCTTCATAAATTCCATTGGGATTGGGAACACCAGTTATACGATCGGTTGCAACCAATGCGAAACTGATGCGGCTGCTGTTTACGATCACTGTTCCTCCGGGAACAGAATATCCACCAGCTGCTTTCACTAATGCAGTTGTTTTTGGGGCCTGTTCATAAGTGCTTTGATTGCGGTCATATACTGCCAAGCGTTTTAGGTCAGGTGGCGTAACATCATAAATATTAAAATCAAACAGTAACGGATTCAAACAGGCTTCATCAGTTGTTCTCCTGATTTCAAAATGCAGATGCGGCCCCTGCGAACCTCCCGTGTTACCGCTGTAGGCAATGAACTGACCTTTCTTTACCGGAAACAAATTTGGTGGAATGTTCAATTCAATTTTCCAGCTCTGTGCTTTGTATTGCTGTTCAATCACCCATTTCTGCAATTCAGGATAAAATGCATTGAGATGAGCGTATAAAGAAGTGTACCCGTTTGGATAATTAATATAAATCGCATTGCCGAAACCACCTGCTTCAATCTTTACCTTCGAAATATAACCATCGGCCACTGCCACTTCCGCAACATTCTCATGCTGCTGTGTACTAAAATCGAGACCCATGTGGAAATGGTTAGGACGCATTTCACCATAATTCGCATTGAGCTTAATGGGTATGTTCTGCGGATTACGGAAATAACCCTTTGGATAATTTTTAACGGGGAAGAGTTGGGCGGATGCGGAATGAAAAACAAAAAATGAAAAATAAAGAATAAAAAAAGATTTCAGCATAAAGCAAAAATAAGGCAGATGGAATAAATGGTTTACCACAGAAACACGGAATACACAGATGGTGATAATTAATTTCAATTTGCTACTAAGACCCGAAGACAGAAAAGGCAAAAGGTTTTCTTTGTGAATTTAGCGGCTTTCTGTCTTTGCTGTAAAAATGCTGAACAGAGTTCCAAATCTCAAACGGAGCGTCGCCAATACAGCTCCACATTGTTGCTAACGGCCGTTACATAATATTTCTGAAAAATCTGTATAACTGATGTAAAATTTTCGCCTCTTCATTGCGCTCAATCCAATACTTTTGCAGCCAAATTCTCCCCATGCCAAAAGATAATTCGATAAAAAGTGTGCTGATTGTAGGCAGTGGCCCCATTGTGATTGGCCAGGCCTGTGAATTTGATTACTCCGGTTCGCAAGCAGCCCGCAGCCTTCGGGAAGAAGGAATTGAAGTGATCCTCATCAACAGTAACCCCGCCACCATCATGACCGATCCAATGATGGCGGATAAAGTTTATTTGTTGCCACTTACCATTGAAAGTATTGAACAGATACTGGAACAAAATCCGCAGATTGATTCTGTGTTGCCAACCATGGGCGGACAAACAGCGCTCAATCTTTGTAAAGAGGCAGATGAACTGGGCATATGGGAAAAGTACAATGTAAACATGATTGGTGTGGATGTGAAGGCTATTGATACGGCTGAAGACAGGGAAAAATTTCGCCAGTTGATGATTAAAATCGGCATTGGTGTAGCGCCCAGCAGAGTTGCCAACTCATTGCTTGAAGGAAAAGAATTTGCACAGGAAATTGGAATTCCGTTGGTGATTCGTCCATCATTTACCTTGGGTGGAAGTGGCGGCAGCATCGTTTTTCATAAAGATGAATTAGACAGTGCATTGGAACGTGGCTTACAGGCAAGCCCCATGCATGAAGTACTGGTTGAAAAAGCATTGCTTGGCTGGAAAGAATTTGAATTGGAATTACTGCGTGATAAGAATGATAATGTGGTGATTATTTGTACGGTTGAAAATTTTGATCCGATGGGTGTGCATACAGGCGACAGTATTACCGTTGCTCCTGCTATGACTCTCAGCGATACGGCTTTTCAGAACATGCGGAACATGGCCATTAAAATGATGCGTAGCCTTGGCAACTTCGCCGGTGGTTGTAACGTACAGTTTGCCATGAACCCTGAAACAGAAGAAATTGTTTCAGTAGAGATCAATCCCCGTGTAAGCCGTTCATCTGCTTTGGCAAGTAAGGCAACAGGATATCCTATTGCAAAAATTGCTGCCAAGCTGGCCATTGGTTATAGCCTGGATGAATTGAAAAACCAGATCACACAAACCACCTCTGCTTACTTTGAACCTGCATTGGATTATGTAATCGTTAAAATGCCACGCTGGAATTTTGATAAGTTCAAAGGTGCAGATGACCGTCTTGGTTTGCAGATGAAAAGCGTTGGCGAAGTGATGGCTATTGGCAGGAGCTTTACAGAAGCGATTCAAAAAGCCTGTCAGAGCTTGGAGAACAATGCTGTTGGGTTAGGCTACTACGGACAAAGTGTAAAACATGCGGAAGAGCTGATTGAATATATTAAGGTGCCGAAATGGGATCGCATCTTCCGTATTAAAGATGCCCTGATGGCCGGTGTGAGTGTAAAGACGATTGTAGAAGCAACAAAGATCGACCGCTGGTTTATTTACCAGATTCAGGATATTGTGAACATGGAAAAAGAATTGATGAAGCATGATATGCAAAGCATAACTAAAGAATTATTACGTGAAGCCAAGCGCATGGGTTTTGGTGATGAACAGATTTGCCGCATCATGAAAGAAGATGCATCAGAAGATGAACTCTATGAAAAACGGAAAGCATGGGGTATTACAAGAGTGTACAAAATGGTGGATACCTGCAGTGCAGAGTTTGAAGCAAAGACGCCGTATTACTATAGTACGTTTGAGTAAGAGCCTCACCCCTCAATCCCCCCTCTCCAGTAGAGAGGGGACGGTGCAATTGTACAAATCCTGATTTTGGAACTACCACATCAACAAAATAAAAATAATGAGCATGATGCAAGTCATGCTTTTCGTTTTCTATGCTCGTGCCTCTGTAGCAAATTGTTTTGTTGATGTCTGTTCACCTGAAAGGTGCCACGATAGCTATCGGGTGTACATTATGAAATGTTTGGTGTACAGTCATCCTGCGGATGAACAGACACCGTTACATTTTTCTTTTGTGCTATCCATGCCTCCGTGGCAATTGTTATTTTAGATAACTTCATTCTATGAGAAAAAATCTCAAAGCACTTTTGTTTGGATGTATTGTGGCTCTCCTGCTCTGCGAAATTGTTTTGCGGATCTATAATCCCTTTGCTACTTATACCAAACAGGGGAAGCTGATATTACCTGCCAACCAGAAAGCAGTGTTTGAAAATAAATGGATTAATCAATTAGACAAACAGATTTATTATTCGAGAAATTCACTAGGCTTTCGTGGGCCTGAACCGACAGACAGTATTTCCAAACTCAACTCCATTATAACTATTGGCGGCAGTACAACTGAGTGCAGGTTTTTAAGCGACAGTACTACCTGGCCTTTTTTATTGGGAGAGAAATTGAAAGATTCCATTCCCAATTTATGGATCAATAATGCAGGTATTGACGGTCATTCAACTTTCGGTCACCTGCATTTACTAAAGGAATATGTACTAAAACTGAAACCGAAATATATTCTGCTGTTAACAGGAGTTAATGATGTGGAAACAGAAAAACCTGAAAGCTTTGATTTGATGAATGACAACCGGGTTCACTTCACTTCTGTCAATCAGTTTTTAAAATCAGTTATCAATAAAACCGAAATCGGTTCAACTGCTTTTCAGTTTTACTCGGTGCGATTAGCTTATAAAAAAGGATTGATTCATAAAGAGGTTGATTTTAAAACATTATCTGATACAACACTGTCAGCTTCTTATGTTCAGCAAGAGCTGGAACATCAGAAAACTTATCTCAGCGGTTATCAAACAAGATTACAGGAGATCATTACGCTTTGCAAAACAAACGGAGTTCAGCCCATCTTATTAACTCAGCCATCATTGTATGGTGCTTATGTTGATTCAGCAACCGGAATAAAAATGGATACAAAGTATTATCCTATTGATGGGAACATCAAAAACAACCTGCTGCAGGAACAGGTGCTGGAAGAATATAACAATGTTGTACGTTCATTTCAAAACCAGGCAGCAGTTATTGATCTGTCGAAACTGATGCCAAAGAATACATCTTATTACTACGACTTTATTCACTACAATAAAAAAGGAGCGATTAAGGTTGCTGAGTTGCTGAGTCCTGAATTGAAAAAGATGACCAAATTAAGATAGAAACTCGGACAACACAGGTCAGAACTGATATGCACTGATTAAAATCCGTCTTCATCCGCAACAATCAGTGTCATCAGCGTATCTATTCAAAAACATTTATTTTGCACTCATGTACATCCTCGGCATCTCTGCATTTTATCATGATTCAGCCGCTGCCATCATTAAAGACGGAGAAATCATGGCCGCTGCACAGGAAGAACGGTTCACCCGTAAAAAACATGATTCCGGCTTCCCTTCCCAAGCCGTTTCTTATTGTCTGAAAGAAGCAAATATTTCTATTGATGAACTGGAAACTGTTGTCTTTTACGATAAACCT
>JANOIQ010000399.1:0-8395 GCA_031407835.1 Chitinophagaceae bacterium | reverse complement strand
GCTCGATGGAAGTGATGCAGTTGCCGATTGGCCCATATTAAATGCACTCCTTAATACAGCGGGCGGTGCCAGTTGGGTATCATTACATCATGGAGGTGGAGTGGGGATGGGTTACAGTATTCATGCAGGTATGGTAATTGTGGCAGATGGAACAGACGATGCAGAACAAAGATTAAACAGAGTGCTGCGCAATGATCCTGGAATAGGTGTAATACGGCATGCCGATGCAGGATATGAAATGGCTAAGCAAACGGCAAAAGCAAATCATCTGGATATAGCTGATCGACTAATGAAGTAAGTTCTTATAAAGGCCCGGGTGAGTATCTTTTCAAAACGGGTCATATAGCGGAAATTATTAAAAAAAAACAAAATTGTTCATCTGGTTGTTAACAAAATCTAGATATCTTTATTTCGTAAAATGTAATCGAAAATATGCTTACAATTAATAAGTATTTTCTTTTATATTTGATTTTACTCTGATAATCATACAAAACTTAAATTACGAGACCATGAAAAGAAGTTTACTCTATCTTTTATTATTACTTACAGTATCTCACACAAATGCACAGAATTATTCTCTTGGCCTAAATGCAGGTGCTACACAGTATGTAAACATTCCCAATGGAGCAGCCATTACAGGAACAGGTGCCTTCGCATTAGAAGTCTGGATTAAAACAACTGGTGCAGTTGATATGTTGATCCTTCAACAAAGGGGGCCGGGTCTTGATGGTCAGTACTATCTTTCTATGACTGCTGCAGGAAGAATCAGGTGGCTAACATCCGATTTTACAGTAGGAACCCCTTTTAATATTGTTTCAAATAATCCTGTGAATGATGGAAACTGGCATCATATTGCTGTAACCAGAGAAGCAGATGGATCAGCAAAGATCTTTCAGGATGGAGAACTGGAAGTAACCAGTGCTGCAGCTCCTGTAGTAACTATGACAGTTTTAAATGTTGTAATTGGTCGTGATGGTTTTCAGGGCGATACTTATTTCACAGGCGATATGGAAGACATTCGTATCTGGAATACAACACGTACATCAGCTCAAATAAAAGAATTTGCATTTAAAGCACCTGCAAATAATGCAGCAGGGTTAGTAGCTTATTATAAGTGCGATGAAAATGGTGGTGCTGCATTAGTAAACAGTTGCACAAATACCGCTGGTATTAATGGAACAATTGTCAATGGCTCTGCATGGGCCTTAAGCCAGGTTGTTCCGGGAAATAATGCAGTGAATTTTGATGGTGTTAATGATGTGATTACTGCAATTGATCTCACCGTTAGTAATTTAGCGAATTTCACCCTTGAGGGATGGGTATATAATTCTGCAGCATCAGCTGCTGGTATTTCATTTTTTGGACAAAACGGTGCCTTGCATTTTGGGTTTTCAGGTGTTAATACACTTGGAGGATTCACATCGGATGCCTTACCAGGCGGCAGTAACGCTATTGACTGGGTATTCACTCCTGCTCAATTTCCATTAAATACATGGCATCATGTTGCCTTTACAGGTGATGGTATCAGAACAAGATTATTTTTTGATGGCGTTGAAAGAGCATCTGTTATCAACGGACCGGCTAATTACGGAGGATCTCTTTCCGCATTTAAAATCGGCGGTGAGGTATGGGCCCCGGCAGCAGGATATTTTAACGGCTCTATTGATGAAGTTAGAGTATGGACTGTTGCCCGCACACAGGCTCAAATCCAGGCAGGTATGCTTACAGAGTTGAACCC
The DNA here is from genome assembly GCA_031407835.1 of Chitinophagaceae bacterium. Taxonomy (GTDB): domain Bacteria; phylum Bacteroidota; class Bacteroidia; order Chitinophagales; family Chitinophagaceae; genus Lacibacter. Next base: position 6,657 of record JANOIQ010000399.1, on the reverse strand, counting down.
GAACACACAAATAGGATTGTTAAGTTATTATACATTTAACCAGGGAACTGCCAATGGTACAAATACAGTGCTTCCAATTTTATTTGACAGTAAAGGGAATACAAAAGGTGCAATGGCCAACTTTGCATTAACTGGTGCAACTTCAAACTATGTAGCGCAAAACCCAGGTTTTTCACCATTACCTGTAAACTGGCTAAGCTTTACTGCAAAAAAACAGGGTGAAAGAGTAGTGCTCAACTGGGCTACTTCACTCGAAGAAGAAACAAAAGACTTTGTAATTGAACACAGCACCGATGCGGTTAACTGGCGCTCAGTTGGAACTGAACTGGCAAGAAATTCATTAGCAGTAAACAATTATCAGTTTACACATGGTTTACCCGACAAAACATTGAATTTTTACCGCCTGAAACAGCGTGATGAGAACGGACGTTTTTCTTACAGTAAAACAGTAAGTGTTCGTTTCGCAGGTGTATCAAAACCACTGATCTATTCTAATCCGATTTCTAACGGAATACTTTCTATCAGAATGGAAAATGCCGGACAGGTACAGTTATTTACACAGCAGGGTCAATTGGTAATGAACAAACAACTGGGTGCAGGCATTCAGCAGATGAATATTTCTCATTTGGCAAAAGGCGTGTACATGATTAAGTTCAATGATTTAACTGCTAGTATTATTATACAATAAATTCAATCGGTTTAAAAAACTGATTCATAAAATAGAAACTGCAGGCTGATCATCAGCCTGCAGTTTTTTTATTTGCACTGCTGTCATCCTGAGTTGAGTTTATACTTAGCCTGTCGAAGTATCGAAGGATTGTTGAACTTCTATTCAAATGCCCCACAAAAAATAGTAAGCCCGGCTTTCTTACCTATTACTTCTTACATCGTCTCTCCAGCAACAAAACAGAAATGTATAGAACCAACCCCCATAAGTTTTACTTTTGATTCACAGAAAAGAAATCACCCATGCAAAAAATAAACTGGGGTATCATAGGTTGCGGCGATGTAACCGAAATCAAAAGCGGACCAGCCTTCAGTAAAGTAAATAACTCTGCACTCGTTGCAGTCATGCGCCGTGATGCAGCCAAAGCAGCAGACTATGCAAAACGTCATGGAGTATCCCGCTGGTACAGCGATGCAAATCAACTCATCAACGATCCCGAAGTAAATGCCATCTATATTGCCACACCACCCTCCTCACACGAACAGTATACACTCGAAGCAATGAAGGCAGGGAAACCCGTGTATGTAGAAAAACCTATGACGACAGACTATGCAGCAGCTATACGAATGGCGGAGTTTGCAGAACAAACCAACAGTAAAATCGTTGTGGCGCATTACAGAAGGCAGCAGCCCATCTTTCAAACAATCAAACAACTGCTCAGCGATAAAATCATTGGTGAACCATTACTCGTTCGGCTTGAATTAACCAAACCTCCCTTAACTAAATCAGAACTCAACGATCCAAAAATAGCTTGGCGAGTAAACCCAGCTATTGCAGGCGGCGGACTCTTTCATGATCTTGCACCACATCAGCTCGACCTCATGTATTATTTCTTCGGACCGGTACAGAAAGTAAACGGTATTGCAACCAACCAGGGCGGTCATTATATGGCCGATGATCTGGTTGCAGGAACTATTTTATTTGAGAATGGAGTTGCCTTCAGTGGTACCTGGTGTTTTAATGCAGCAGCAGATACTGCAAAAGATTATTGTGAAATTATTGGAACACATGGTAAAATAAGTTTCTCCATCTTTGAAGGATTTACAATTACCATACTTGCTAATGGTTTAACAACAGTGCGTACATTCGATTCATTAGAGCATGTACAGCAACCCATGATTGAAGCAACTGTCAATTATTTTTTAGATACAACTGATAATCCCTGCGGTGCCGATGAAGGAGCAGAAGTAATGCGTTTGATCGAAGCATTTGTTGCGGAATAATAGATGGCCGTCATTGCTAGGTACGAAGCAATCTGATTTATTCAAAAGAACAATCACTCTCGTTGCCGTCATTGCGAGACAAAGTTTCCGACCATAGCGTCGGAGCCTTGTTGTTTGGCGAAGCAATCTGTTCTAATCCAGAGAATCTAACTTCATTCAACCAAACTCCTTTTATTCAGTAACCAAATCCATCCCTGCCGATTCTTCCACTACACCCGCACCCTTTTTATCCTGGTAAGAATAAAATGAAAGGATCGCCCTTCTCAACTGCTCCGCCAGTACAAACTTGGGGTTGCCCGAACTGTACACAAAATCGGTACGTTCATTGGGGTTATAATCCTTCGCACATAAAATATCATAGGTATAAAAGAAACCCAGTTTACCAATACTGATCAGTGGTTTGCGGCGCACAAGAATACTGCTGAATACTTCACTTTTTTTTCTTGTTTTAATACCAATACATACACCAAAACTTCTTGTATCATCATCATTCAGGTATTTCACCAAATGCTGTTTCAGTTGTAATGCTTCCTGGCTGTTATCATCCACCTGGAAATTCAGTTCATTCTGTGCATGGCGCAGGTTGATCTGGAATTTATCAAGCAGGTTATTCCAGTCTTTCCTGTTCTCTTCTTTAATGCCTTTAATAATAATTGTTTTCCACGGAGTAGTACACATGGCACCGCTCTCCGTTTTCATAGCAAGCTGACAGGCCTCTTTCAAAAATTCAATGCTGAATAATTCATCACGCCTGTAAATACCCAGCCAGTAATGATCATTGTAACGGTTCAGCCCTTCATAGTAAGGAAGTTTAAACGGCGGTAATGATAATGATTCAGTAACTGGTTTCACCGTCAGTCCGCCTGTTTTTACCAGTGCATATAATTCATCGCCATTGGCTTCATTGTTATCATAAAACTTTCCTGCTTCAAGTAAAATCGTTTCTTCAATCCGTGAAGACATGGTAGCTAAATCTTTTGTATGCACCACATCTTTCCATTCGTACACAATATTTGTTTTCGGAAAACGGATAAACAAATACCAGAAGTTTTGTTCCTCAGGCGAACATACCCAGTTGATATTACCCGTTAGTAACGGCGTAAAACTCTGGTTGGCTTCGCTGATATTAATTTTTAAATTCGGTGTATAGGTAAACGATGTAAACACCTCTTTGTATAATTGTTCCGTAAGCCAGCTGTTGGTAATAAAAATATCAGCCGCAGGAAATGAACTGATAATATTCGGCGACTGTTCCTGGTTAATTTCAAACGCAATACCCAGCTGTTCCAGTTCAGCCGATACCAGATCCACCTCTTCAATGTCCACATCAAGCAATAATTGCTGCCGTAAACCAAAACGTACATACAGCAGTTTCGCTTTCCTTGCAATGAGCAGGATGCTGTATAATTCAGCGGGGTCAATAATGCCCCCTTTAAAATTTACTTTAATGGTATTACTATTTTTCATGTCAGTTTTGCTTTGTTTCAAAGTTCTGTTATTAATCCATTAACAGTTGTTTGTAAAAAAAATGATACTCATCATTTCAAAACATGCCAACGCTCAGCGCAATGTCATCCCCGGAATACTGTCACCCTGAGATGAGTTTATACTGAGCGACGGGCGAAGTATCGAAGGGTTGCTGAGTGTAGCTGTCATCCCGAGGAACGAGGGATCTGTTGGGATTAACTGATATCGCCGATGTTTGCACTATCACCCGAAAAACAAACCAAATGATTTTGAGCTATGGGCTATTGCTGCTATCTTGCTTTTGTTGCGTCGCACTCTTGTACGTTTGGGAATTCTATTCTTCAATTAAGTAGATATTTCACTTCTTTAATTTGTCATACTTTTCTTTAATCGTTAGATTATTAATTTCATCTTTTTTGATAATCAAACTTAAACTGTCATTGTTGTTTCTTAGAAAAATGTAGGATTGAGTTGAGCCGATGTAAACAAAATTTGAATCTGTTTTTATTTTATTGTCATTGTAAATGAAGCTGACTTCCTTATTGCTATGGCCATTAGTTATGTATAAATATTGGATTCTATTAGAAATAAAACTATTTACAACAAACCCAATAACAAAATATATAGCTGGTTTTTTGGCAAGAGTAAGGCTAGAAAATATTTTATGTGCATATTTTTCAAAGTACTCACTTATTAAAAAAAATATTAGGAAAACGAAAATGAAAGTAAACAAGAAAAATAATGCAAATCCTAGAAGTCGATTTAAAGGATAAATCTCAAGGGATTCTGAAACAAAGAGGGTATAAATCCCATACCCTATAATAAATAATAACAACACAAAACCAAGCTCAAATAAGATGCGTAAGGTGTCTAAAAAGATCGAAAAAATGTTTTTTAAACGGAAAGGTTTAAAGTTTACCGTAAGAGATTTGAAATTTTGTTTAAAATGAAACAAATTACTATGGTATTCGTCCATTGCAGTAAATAGCTTTTTAGTTTTTGGATCATTTTCATTTCTTAAGGCTATTGTTAAAAAAAAGTTAGTAATAAAATGGCGAATAGACCATTGAGAATAGTTGGGAAAACGAGTAACAATATTTCACTAATAGTTATATAAGAATGAATCTCTATTCCAAAAGGAAGATAGAAGTTGTATAAATTAAAAATACTCCAGAACAATAACAGCGTGCCTAAAAGTTGCCAATTCTCTTTTACTTTTTTAGTAGTTCTGTATTCATTTTAGAATTTTTCAATTATTTGAAAAAGTATAGTATTCTTTTACCTTACTTGTAAACTTGCATGTGTTCAGCCTATTTTCCTAAATCAAGCTGCTTTTAAAGGTGGTTCAATTAAGTATTTTCACAGCTATTCAGAATTTGCTATGTATGCCATTTTTGTATCTAATTGTTTCTTATTTTTAAATACCATGAAATTTTACCTGGGTGTAACAGATAATAATTGGTTTAACTTCTTATCTAACGCCTCGGTTCGTGTCTCACGAACGGGAAAAGTTTATTGAAGCCCGGTTCGTGGCAATCAAAACGGATTCTTGCTGGTCAGCGACCAACAAGGGCAGATAATTAATCAATCAATCAATTCTTTACACATCTTACTGAACAACCAAAGTTTTTATGAACGTTATTGAGCAAACTGGCGCTGGCAGTTTGCCAGTTCAGTAAAAAGGACCACGCATTGTAAGGGTAAGTTGGGGTAACATTATCTGTTGTAGTCCACCAATAACCATAAGCACTAAGCGAACTTGAGTAGCCATTTAAGTCGGTAGCTCCGCCGGGGTAGCCTGTGAAGCCGCTGCTGTTAGTAGCGCCTGTATTTGGCGGCTGCCACAGATTAGTAGATTTCAATTTGCCACCAGCAACAGCCTCTCCCCCTAAAAAATTAACCAGTGTGGTCCATTCATTAAAACTTGGTATATGCCAACCTAAAGGTGCTAAGCCACGAGGGTCATTAACAGCATACCAATTGTATAGCTTACGATAAGCACCGCCTCCATGAGTGGGGGTATTTTCATAATAACACCAGGCGCCTGTGGTAGTACTGGCCCATTCAGCGGCTGTTGTTATTTCGGCTATCGGATCTCCATTTCTATATGTAGTTACATCAAGATTTTTCACCATCCAAACCTGGTTGCCAATTGCAACTTCCTCGGGAGCCAGCAGTGATGTTTTAAAATCAACGTTCCCGCCATACGCTACACCTGCCAATGTTATGGCGTAGGCCCTTGCATAATAAGTTTTGTCAGGAAGTAAGTTGGATAAGAAACTGAGGAAGGTTCCTGTTCCTGTTCCGTCGGTGGTTTTCAAATTGTTTTCATAAGTGGGGTTGAGCGTAGCACCATAGCAAAGACCACGTAGTGTAACAGGTGCTCCTCCATCGTTGGATATGTAGCCCCCTAATGTTGCTGTTGTTGATGTAGTTGCAGTTGCACCGTTTGTGATAATGGTGGCCAGGTTTATACTGGTTGTTGTAAAGTCAACCTGATTACCATAAATTACAGTTACATTGGAGATGGCATAAGCTCTTGCAAAATATTTAACTGCCGGATCTAAAGAGATAAGATTGCCTGTAAACAACCCTGTTCCTGATCCAGCTGTTATTTTCGAATCGTTTTCAAAAGTTGGGTTTTGAGTTCTGCCATAACAAATTCCACGGCCGGAAATTGTAACAGCTCCTGTAACAGATACGGTGCCTCCAATATTTGCTGATGAATATGTAACACCGTTCGGAGTTGCAGTACTCACCTGAACAGATGGAACAATAAATTTTGCATGCTGTGTAACATTTACTTTCCTGTTAATACTGTTTTGATTGTAGGTTAACTGAAAAGTGAAAGGTGTTTCAGTTATAATGGATTTATCAGGATTTGTGAATGTGAGTTTTAACCCTTTTACACCATCGTCCGTTGCAACAATTGAAATCTTTGGATTGCTGATATTGCTGATTGTGATGAATTTTGCTTTGGCTTCTGCCAGTTTTTCTTTGGCTGTTGTAAAGATGGGTGATATATAAGCAGGGTAGGTTGCGGTGATTTTTCCAAAGAAATTTGATAAAGAAGTTTTCAGGTTTTCAAACTTTGTTTTGATGCTGTTATCTTCTGTTTCCAGTTTTTCACTGGAGTTGATGAAATTACTGATATCATTATTTAAACCGGTATTATCTGATTTTTGAAGTGTTCTGAATTTTGACATTAACTTTTCCCATCGGGATTGATTATCCTCAACT
>JANOIQ010000288.1:0-1737 GCA_031407835.1 Chitinophagaceae bacterium | reverse complement strand
ATATAAGCTTTGGTACGATACATCCACGACCAGAAAGGAGATGTTTTCTTTTGATTTAATATAACGTATTCCGTTTTCTTTAAGAACAACTGGTGTGTAATGCCATTGAATAAAGCATACCGTTTGTAATCGAAACCACCGGGGTTCCCTGCATTCTTAATTTCCTGCAAAGGTTTATTAATGGCAATGATATTTCCATAATCTAATGCAGGAGGAATGCTGTCTTTCTGAAAATAGAGAATGATATTGCCTTTTACTTTTTTTGCTTTCCCGTTTTGCTGAAGAGAAACAATTTCAGCCAGTGCTTTAAACGTTTTTTGTTTTTCACTTAATGGTTCCAGTAAACGGAGTTGAACGATATCGCCCGGTTTATAATGATGACCAACCCATTGCTGCTGATGATTCACTTGGTTGAGCCAGGTAAGCAGAATGCCGAAACCAATCAGTGCAAATGATATACTGATGCCGGGAACCCAGCTGAAGAAGAATTTCTTTTGTTCATTCGAGAATACATAGTAAAGAAGTAATGGAAGGGCTGCTGCAATGAAATATACAGCGATCATCCAATGCAGGGAAAAATTCCATCCTGCAATGATGCCTGCTGCAAATGGAAGCAAGAGCCGGAGGAAGGGGATGTTTTTCCAGATGGGGATCATGACCAGCAGGGTGTTTACTGTAAGATAGAAACTGCTGTTGCAAAATGCAAGTGTGATTTATTCTCCCAGCAAATTTTTCAAAAAAGCAATCTGCCCTAAATGATAAATATTATGCTGCAACAATCCATTTAGCAGGAAACGGAAATTATAATCCCTGAAATCTACTTTCTCTTCAAGTAAAGAATCGTCTTTCTTTTTTAAAATGGCAATGATCTGCTGATGAAGTGATTCAAATTCAGCCAGTCCGCTTTTCCAGGTATGTTCTTTGGGATCAATCGTCCGCCAGTCTGATTCTTCTGAATCAATAAGGTCTTCTTCCAATTTTCTTTGCAGGCGATTCAATGTAAACTGTGCCCAGTTGATCATGTGATACAATATCTCAATCGCCGCATGTGAATTCTTTGGATTGATATACACAACAGCGGGATGAATTTTCTTCAGCATGGGAAGCACGGCTTCACCATACCAGGGCTGACCATTTAATACCTGCTGCAGACTATTGATGATGGCTTGCATTTCTTTGTTCATGTATACAAGTTACAAAAGAAACCGAAAGCAGCCTCTCCCTCGTTCCCTCTCCGGTAGAGAGGGAGGCCCGGCAAAGAATTCAATTGGACAGCTGTAAATAAGCATTTCAACTGAAAATCATTTTTGAACAGAAGTATTCAGACGCCAAAACAAAATAAAATTATACGTGAAGGCGGCAAGACATTAAGGTTTCTTCCAGGCAAAGTATTTCTCAAATAAAAAACCTCCCGAAAATCAGGAGGCTATCTCAAAAATCTTTTCAATCCTATAAATCAAGGTTCAGACAATTTATTTGCTTAAGTGCATACTTCTTTCTTTATACAACTGGCGGAAGTATGGATCACGGAGATCTTTAATAAAACGGATGGCTTCACCTGTACTTTTCATTTCAGGCCCCAGCTCTTTATTTACATTCGGGAATTTATTAAAACTGAATACTGGTTCTTTAATAGCATAACCGGTGAGTTTCTTTTCGTACGTAAAATCAGTCAGTTTCTTTTCGCCCAGCATTACTTTCGTTGCAATATTCAGGTATGGAATCTGGTAGGCTTTT
>JANOIQ010000377.1:0-3190 GCA_031407835.1 Chitinophagaceae bacterium | reverse complement strand
GTAGCGGTGGGTGGAACTCATTTTTTAATATGAAGTTTGATTCGTTTGCTGTAAGATTACAACTTCGGGTTGAGTAGGTATGGCATATCTAATCAGTCTGTTTAATTTCTAAGTCACTAGCAGATATGCCATACCTCTTCAGCACAACTGCTATGGATGAGCAACTCCCTTAATCGTTCCCCAGGTTTCTATTACTTTAAACCGTACAAACATATCCTCACTGTACCAGTTTTCTTTTCTTGTTTTCTGAATCACTTCTGCATGATCTTTCATTTTATATGCAAACTGTTTCATCTGTTCTTTGCTTTGCCAGATGGAAAACGTTGCCTGCTTCAATCTTGGCGATTCACCAATTCCAACTGAAAACAAAAATCCATCTGCTTTCCGCATATTGTTCGACACTGCTTCCACATGTTCGTGAAAACGGGCCAATTTTTTCCGGCGGATGGTTGCTCTTGTTAAAACAGCGATCATTCCTTCATAATCGGTTTTGGGCGGCAGTTTTCCAAACGCTTCTTTCCCATCCCAGGTTCCATGTCCTTCAATTGGCTGAAGTACCACCGTCCATGTTTCGCAGCCAAAAAACTTCCACCAGCCGGCAATAAAGCTGCCGTAATAGTGTTTCAGCAGTTGTTGAGGATTGGATAAATCATTTAGTTTCCTTATTTCCTCTTCTTCCATCACCACCAATAATCCCCATTGCTGCCAGTCGGGCCATTTGCTGAAAGTGCCGTCCCGTCCGCATCCCAGCGTTTTATGGAACCTCGTTTTCTTGCTGAATAACAAGGGCAATCGATGGAACGCCATTGCCATCAATGCAAAGTAGATAAAACGTTTTTTATAGCGGGCAATGGTTAATATTGCGTACATAGTGCTCAATTAAGAATAAAGTCTGTATATGACAAACAAAACCTTGCTCTTGTTGAAAACAAGGCAAAATGTGTTAATAAGATAAAAAATCGGTAAAAATTAATACAGCCTTTATCACATATATTTGTCGCCTTCCAAAAATGAAAAATTTTGCGTTTAAAGAGTTTAGAAATTAAGGGTTTTAAAAGTTTTGCCGATAAAACTGTGATTAGTTTTGATGAGGGTGTAACCGGTATCATTGGCCCCAATGGTTGCGGCAAAAGCAATATCATTGACAGTATCCGCTGGGTAATTGGAGAACAGAAAATCAGCCACCTCCGTAGTGAAAACTTAGAGAGCCTCGTATTTAATGGTTCCAAAACCAGAAGCGCTTCCGGCTTGGCTGAAGTAAGTCTCACCTTTGAAAATACCCGGAATCTGCTGCCAACTGAATTCAGTACCGTAACCGTTACCCGTAAATTCTACAAAAACGGTGAAAGCGAGTACCGTCTCAACGATGTGCAGTGCCGTTTGAAGGATATTCAAAATCTTTTTCTTGATACAGGTGTAAGTACCGATAGCTATGCTATCATTGAGTTGGGCATGGTGGATGATATCATCAAGGATAAGGATAACAGCCGCAGGAGAATGCTGGAACAGGCAGCCGGAATTACCATCTACAAAACAAGAAAGAAAGAAGCGAAGAATAAACTGGATGCAACTGAACAGGATCTGGCACGTATTGAAGACCTGTTATTTGAAATCAACAATCAATTAAAAACATTAGAGAACCAGGCCAAGAAAGCTGAGAAATATTACGAGATCAAAAAAGATTACCGTGAAGTGAGTATTGAACTGGCGAAGGCTGCACTGGAAGGTTTCAATATTACCTGGAAAACATTAAACGAGCAGCACGAAACTGAAACGAATAAACGTATTGAACTCGAAGCGAAAGTTGCAACGGAAGAGGCAGCTATTGAACACGAGAAAGTTGGCTTTATTGAAAAAGAACGTGAACTGCAAACCATGCAGCATGCATTCAATGATATGCTGCAGAATCTGCGTACCAAAGAAAATGATAAAAATTTAGCGCAACAGCGTTTGCATTATCTCAAAGAAAAAGAAACCAGTCTGAATGACTTTTTACAAAAAGCAGGCGGACAGTTAAAAGGAATAGAAGAAAGTATTCAGTTTACACAACTGCAGATTACAGAAGAAGATCAGAAGTTGAATGATCTTGCTTCACAATTGGATGGTTTACGCAGCGCAGTTGAAGAGAAACGCCGTTTGTTTGATGAAAGAAGAAGTGGTATTGATGATCTGCGAAAAGAAAATCAGGCCATTCAACGTAACCAGTTTGAAGCAGAGAAGAATGTAGCGGTTGGTGAAACAACTGTACAGAACCTGCAACGCACCATCTTCCAGTTGAAAGAAGAACAAACGAACAGGAAGCAACAACTTCAACAGTTAGAAGTTGAAAAGCAACAGAAGGAATACGAACTGAATCATTTCAGGGAAGAGTTACTGCAGTTACAGCAGGAACATGAGTTTACCAAAGACCAGATCCTGCAAACTCAATCTGCACTGGAAGGGTTACGTACACAATTAGCGGATGAAAACAGGAAGCTTGATTCAAAAAAGAATGAGCATGATCTGTTGAAGAGTTTGGTTGATTCACTGGAAGGTTATCCTGAGAGTGTAAAGTTTTTACACAACAATGAACAGTGGAAAGTGGAAGCGCCTTTACTGAGCGATGTGATTTATTGTAAAGAAGATTACCGTACAGCAGTAGAAAATTTGCTGGAGCAATACCTCAACTATTATGTGGTTGGTAATATGCACGATGCATTAAGTGCTGTTCATTTATTACATGCCAACCAGAAAGGAAAGGCCAACTTCTTTATGCTGGATAAATTTAACGGTCATGCTGTATTGAATGATCTTCCCGCCGGAACAATTTCTGCATTGAATGTGGTGGAAGTGGAACCGAAATATCAATCACTCATTAATTATTTATTGGGTCAGGTGGTGATTGCAGCAGATGAAAACAATCTGCCTGCTGATTTTGATGGTGTGATATTGGAGAAGAGCGGTAAGTTTTTCAAAGGGAAGTATGCATTAAGCGGTGGTAGTGTTGGTTTGTTTGAAGGAAAGAAACTCGGCCGTGCAAAAAACCTGGAGCGTTTACATGAAGAAATCCTTACACAGGAAACGGTGGTACTGGATTTGAAACATATCATTCAGTTGCGTCATAATGAAGTAATCGTCTTCAATGAACAACTAAAAGAAAATGCGATTAAACAAACAGAAGCTTCCATCAACCAGTTAGTCAATCATGTTT
>JANOIQ010000330.1:0-8800 GCA_031407835.1 Chitinophagaceae bacterium | reverse complement strand
AAAGAAGGAAACGTGAACCTAAGTCCGTTTAGTTTTTTTAATCTCTTTTCATCTAATCCTCCAATAGTTATTTTTTCACCGGGACGCAGGGTAAGAGACAATACAACAAAAGACACACTTGAAAATGTATTGCAATGGCCGGAAGTTGTCATCAATATTGTGGATTACGATATGGTGCAGCAGGTAAGTTTAAGCAGTTGCGAATTTTCAAAAGGGACGAATGAATTTATGAAAGCCGGATTTACGGAAGAACCGGCTACATTGTTAAAGCCGCCGATGGTAAAACAAAGTAAAGTAAAGATGGAGTGTAAGGTGCTTGAAGTAAAACCGCTGGGAACGGAAGGAGGTGCCGGCAATCTGGTAATTTGTGAAGTATTGCGGATGCATATTGATGAAAGTATTCTGAATGAAGAAAAAACAATGATCGATCAGCGGAAGCTGCATCATATTGCAAGGCTGGGTGGCGACTGGTATTGCAAAGTGGATGAAACAAATTTATTTGCTGTAGCAAAACCCAATGTAAAAATGGGGATTGGTGTTGATGCTTTACCCGAAACGATCCGCAGCAGTAAGATATTAACCGGAAATAATCTTGGTCAGTTAGCCAATGTGCATGACTATCCTGTGGTGGATGCAACGTTCTACGATGAGCGGTTAAAGAATATCATTCAGTATTTTTCAATTAACCCCGATGAGATGGATGTAGAATTGCATCGTTATGCAAAAGAACTGCTGGATGCAGGTAAAGTAAATGAGGCATGGCAGATTCTTTTGGCAGATAATTAAACCTTCTTCTATCTTCATGTTCTTACCTGAAGAAATTTCATAAATACCGTTTATGCTTCATCCCGATGGTTCCTGGCTCAGCTTTTTCCTGGTGATTGCTCTCCGGTATTTTGTGATTGCAGGACTGGTGTTTTTTGTTTGGTATGTACTGCTCCGGAAACGAATCACCTTTTCTAAAATTCAGCAGCGTTTTCCGGAAGGGAAAGATTATCAGCGTGAAATCCTGTACTCCCTTTCCACCATGTTCATTTTTGCTTTTGTACCCTGGTTTTTTTTAGGGCATGAATCCATCAGGAAGCATACTACCTGGTACAGGGATATTGATGAGCATGGACGGTTTTATTTTTGGCTGGCTTTCCCCTTAATGTTGCTGATTCATGATACTTATTTTTATTGGATTCACCGGCTCATGCATCATCCAAAACTGTTTAAGGTTTTTCATCTTGTTCATCATAAAAGTACTAACCCTTCTCCCTGGGCAGCTTTTGCGTTTCATCCATTGGAAGCATTGGCTGAGATTGGTATCCTGATTGTTTTCATATATACAATGCCTGTCACCAAGTTTCATCTATTCTTTTTCTTTTTGTTCATGATGCTGTATAATGCATACGGTCATTTAGGCTGGGAATTATTTCCGAAAAATTTTCAACGCACATGGATCGGCAGGTGGATCAATACCTCTGTTAACCACAATCAGCATCATCAATTCTTCCAAGGCAATTATGGATTGTATTTCCTGTTCTGGGACCGGTTGCTGGGAACTGTGAGAAGTGATTATGAGGAGCAGTATGATGAAGTAAAGAAGAGAACAAAGAGTTTAAAAATGAGGAAAGAGGTGGCGTAGATAATTGGATCAGTTTTTCAATGTTCCAGTATATCGAAATAAAAAGGAGAGATAAGCTTTCAAACTCATCTCTCCTTTTCTCTTTTCACTTTTTCAACTCTTAGCCTACTTCCACACTGCACCAAATACTTTCTTCAGTATTTCAGTACCACGTTTGATCGGATTTTCCCTGATCTCTAATTCTTCTTTTGCAATCTGATCAAATAAAGCATCAACTGTTTTACCTACTACATAAGAAGTTAAATCAGGATTGATCTTATTCCTGGTTGTTGGGAATTTATTATAACTATTAATCAGGTCACCATAATATTTTGTCGCTTCTACTTTGTCTAATGAACTTTGCACAACTGGTGAAAAAGCTTCGATTAAAGCAGCCGTTGTTTTTTCTTTGAAATAATTAGTGGCACCATCTTTTGGTCCGCGGATGATATTGATGGCATCCCTGATGCTCATTTGTTTAATGGCATTCACAAAAATGGGAGTAGCATAACCTACTGCATCTTCAGCACCACGATTAATTTGGAGTATGGCTTTGTCAACTGTTTTACCTAAACCAATACGGCGCATGGTGTTTTCTACTTTTTGTGCATCGGGTGGGAGTAATACTTTGTAAAGCTGGTTGCCGAAAAATCCATCAGATTTATTCAGATTCAGCACGGCACGGGCTAAACCCTGGCCTAATGCTTCTTTAATTCCCTGGCCTGCTTCGGCTTCAGTAGGATTTCCTGAACCGGTATTTGCTGTATTCGGTAACTGACTTAATACTTCACAAGAATTGAAAAACAGGGGAACGGTTACTAAAATGAGGAAACGTTTCAACATAATTGGGATTTTTAATGATTAAACGGATTTTTAACCCGAAAGGTTGCATACATCATGCCGAAGATACTGCCTTTGTTCATCTGCTTCAGTTACGGTAATTTTGCGACCTGTTAAATTGAAGCAAAAAGATCAGATAACGATCCTGCTTCAGTCAATCACAAATTTTATTATGAGTACAAACTTATCCGAACAGGAAATTATCCGCAGAGAAAAGTTGGCCGAGCTGAACAAATTAGGTATTGATGCCTATCCTGCTCCGCTCTATCCCGTTTCACATTATTCAACAGCCATCAAGGCAGGATATAACGAAGAAACCAAAGCTCAGTACCAGGAAGTATGCATTGCCGGCCGTATTATGATGATCCGTGATATGGGTAAAGCATGTTTTGCAGTGCTGCAGGATAGCCATGGCCGTTTGCAGATTTATGTAAAGAGAGATGAGATCTGTCCAGGTGAGGATAAGACATTATACGATATTGTGTTTAAGAAGTTGTTAGACCTTGGTGATATCATTGGAGTAAAAGGCTATGTGTTCATCACTAAAACAGGTGAAACAAGTTTACATGTGAAAGAACTTACCGTGCTCACCAAATCTTTGAAACCACTGCCGGTAGTGAAAGAAGCAGAAGGACAAACTTTTGATGCAGTAACTGATCCTGAATTTAAATACCGTCAGCGTTATGCTGATCTGATCATTAACCCACAGGTGAAAGAAACCTTTGTGAAACGTACTGTGATGATCAACACCATCCGTGAATATTTAAATGAACACGGAGCACTGGAAGTAGATACACCTGTACTGCAAACTATTCCCGGTGGTGCAACAGCCCGTCCGTTCTCCACACATCATAATGCATTGGATGTACCGATGTACATGCGTATTGCCAACGAATTATATTTAAAACGGTTGATTGTTGGCGGTTTTGACTGGGTGTATGAGTTCAGCCGCAACTTCCGTAACGAAGGAATGGACAGAACACATAATCCGGAGTTTACCATTCTTGAATGGTACACAGCGTATAAAGATTATTTCTGGATGATGAACATTACAGAAAATCTGTTAGAAAAAATTGCACTTGTATTACACGGAACAACCGATGTAACCGTTGGCGATAAAACAATCAGCTTTAAAGCTCCTTTCAAACGCATTTCTATTTTTGATGCCATCAAAGAAAATACAGGGATTGATGTAAGTGAAATGGGGGAAGACCAGTTAAGAGAGGTATGCAAGCAGCAGAAAATTTCTGTTGACGGAACCATGGGTAAAGGAAAGCTGATTGATGAATTGTTCAGCGAAACAAGCGAAGCAAAATGTATTCAGCCAACATTCATTATTGATTACCCGGTTGAAATGAGTCCGCTCACCAAGAAGCACCGCAGTAAACCCGGACTGGTAGAGCGTTTCGAATTGATGATTAATGGTAAGGAAGTAGCGAATGCATACAGTGAGTTGAATGATCCTATTGATCAACGTGACCGTTTTGAAGACCAGGTGAAACTGAAGGAAAGAGGTGATGATGAAGCGATGTTTATTGATTATGATTTCTTACGTGCATTAGAATATGGTATGCCGCCAACATCAGGCATTGGCATTGGTATTGATCGGTTGTGTATGCTGATGACGAACCAACCTTCTATTCAGGATGTGCTTCTTTTCCCAATGATGCGCCCGGAAAAAACTGATGATAAGTCCGAATGAAGATGGGTAAAGATCATTAGCCTGACCTCCCTCTCTGAAGGAGAGGGAACGAGGGCGAGGCTCCTATGACGAGGCCGGAAAAAACTGATGGTGATCTGCAAATTTTTAAAACTACGTTTAAACCGTTTGGAAACTGGTTACATAAAACTGCAAAGTCAGGAGATTTCGCAGAGCGGATTAAACAGATTACTTGGTTGCGCAACAAATAATTCTGTTACTTTATCATACTACTAAATTTGCATTGTAACCAGAACCCAAAAGTGTAATGCAAAAAAACATTTAATAAAACATCAAAACAACGTATGAAAAAAACAATACTATTCTCATTTGTGTTATTGCTGGCTTTATCTACAAGGGTTCAATCTCAAATCAGTGTTACTTCCTATTCCATTCATGCATTAGGAGTAAATACAAATAAGGAAAAAAAGATCAGTGCAGAACTGAAAGTTTTTCTTAACAGGGAGTTTAGCAACACACTAACTGAAGTTTCGGGTATGTATAATTTCAGACGAAAAAAATACCATCAGTTTTCTGCTGGCCTGGGAGCAAATTTTTCACCATTCACAGGACCCGACCGTTTAATTTGTTTTACTATTCCAGTTCAATTAGAAATTTCCCCCTTGGAAAATTTTAAACAGCTTTCAGTTATTTTTGAAGTAAGCCCTGAATTATTTCCTGAAGATGGAGTTAATATGAGACATTTATGGGGAGTAAGGTATTCATTTAGCAAGAAGTAACACCAACAGACAACACGTTGCAACTTGTCTATTACATTCTTGCTGATTGCTCTATCCGTAAATTTTTTTATTAGTTTAACCTTTTCCCAACTGTGCTGTTGTGCCGATGACAACGGCTTTTTATTTCCACTCATATAAATACAAACCAGGGTTACAGTAAAAAAATTATCTTCATCCCCATTAAAATCAGAAACATGAGAAAAGCAGGATTACTTGTTTTATTTGTTATTACTTCCGTTGCCCTTTTTTCACAAACGAAAGAGCTTACAATAGAGCAGATGCTCAAAGGAGCGCCACAGAAAATAACCAAACCCTTACCGCAGTTTGTAAAGTGGGTGGATGATAACAGTTTTGTACTGAAGCGTGATGGCAAGAGCATGCTGGTTGATTGCAAAACAGGAAAGGAAACAGAATATACAGCACCGGTTGCAACCATTATGGTTGTAAAAACAGAAGTGATTGTTAAGGACAATGATCTGTATCTGAAGGAAGGAAACGGAGAAACAAGACTCACCAATAATAAAGATGTTGAGAAGAACCCTGTTCTGTCGCCCGATAACAGTTATGTTGCTTTTACACGTAACAATAACCTGTTCACAATTCGTCTCAGCGATAAAAAGGAAATTCAGTTAACAACTGACGGTACAGATGTGATCCTGAATGGTTACGCAAGCTGGGTTTATTTTGAAGAAATATTCGGCAGGCCAACACGCTATAAATCTTTTTGGTGGAGTCCAGACAGTAAACATATTGCTTACATGCGCATGGATGAAAGCAAAGTACCGATGTTCCCTATTTACAATGAAGATGGTCAGCATGGATTTATTGAGCAGACACGTTATCCTAAAGCAGGGGATAAAAATCCTGAAGTAAAAGTAGGTGTGGCGAATCCGGATGGTGGTGCAACAATATGGGCCGACTTCAATGAAAAAGATGATCAGTATTTCGGAATGCCTTACTGGAAACCGGATGGCAGTGCTTTGTGGATTCAATGGATGCCACGTACACAGGATAACCTGAAAGTGTATGAAATGAATTTAGTGAATGGGAGCAAAAAAGAGGTCTATGATGAAAAACAAAAAACATGGATCGACCTCGATGATCAGGGCGGCCGGATTACTTTTTTAAAGAACGGAAAAAATTTCATTCTGGAAAGTGATGCAACCGGATGGAATCATTTGTACCTGCATGATATGACAGGAACACGCATCAACGCTATCACAAGCGGAAACTTTACAGTTACATCTGTCAATTATATTGACGAAAAAAATCAAACCGTTTATTTCACCTGCCGTAAAGACAACAGTGCTCGCTATGATCTGTATAAAGTAAAATTCAACGGCAGCGCTTTGCAGCGTTTAACTTTTGGTGAGTTTACCAACCGTGGTATTCAGTTATCCCCCAATGCTTCTTATTTCATCACTACTTATTCCAATGTATCAACACCTGATGCAATGGCATTGGTAAATAATAAAGGGAAAGTAATTAAAGAACTGGGAAATGCAGTTGGGGAAGAATATGCAACAACAACCATTGCCAAAACAGAATTGCTGCGTGTAAAAAGTGAAGATGGAAAATATGATTTGCCGTTACGGATTATATGGCCAACCAATTTTGATAAAAACAAAAAGTATCCTGTCATGATCAGCATCTATGGCGGTCCCAATGCAGGAACAGTATACGATGGCTGACAGTTGAATATGCAGCAGCAGTGGTTTGCCAAGGAAGGATTGATACAGGTTGCAATGGATCACCGTGCAAGCGGGCATTTTGGTAAAGAAGGTGTGGGTAATATGCACCGTAATCTGGGTTACTGGGAAATGAAAGACTGGATCACTATTGTAAAATGGCTCATTGATAATGCAGGAGTTGATAAAGAGAAAGTAGCCATCAGCGGTTTCAGCTATGGCGGTTATATGACCTGTTATGCACTGACCTATGGTGCCGAATATTTTAAATATGGTTTGGCTGGTGGTAGTGTTACCGACTGGAGCCTGTACGACAGTCATTACACCGAACGTTTTATGGATACACCTGCAGAAAATCCGGAAGGATATAAAACATCTTCTGTATTAACCTATGTTGATCAGTATAAAG
Organism: Chitinophagaceae bacterium; assembly: GCA_031407835.1. Classification (GTDB taxonomy): domain Bacteria; phylum Bacteroidota; class Bacteroidia; order Chitinophagales; family Chitinophagaceae; genus Lacibacter. The sequence goes on along the minus strand of JANOIQ010000330.1, from coordinate 1,815 downwards.
GATTGCTGCGGATCTATCATGGAACAATGGATGATAATGTACATATGCAGAACAGTATGCAGCTGGTAAAAAAAATGGAAGAAAAGAAAAAGCATTTTGAATTTATGCTGTATCCCGGAGGCCGTCATGGATGGCCCGGTAATCAGCAGCTCCACAGCACAAATGAAAACAACATGTTTATTTACAAGAACCTGTTGGGAAAAGAAATACCGAAAGAAGTGTTGAGATAAAAAAACCGGGATGAGAGTCCCGGTTTTTATTTCATTAAACAACATAAAAAATAATTATGTTTATAAATAGCCGCACGAATCAAACCTCTTATATTTCCAAGTTATCTGACTTAATGTATGAACTACTAGTACATCCAGGAGACGCAAAGGAACGACTACTGAACAATGAGACTAAAATAAAATATATTTTATCTTTTCCTGTTCCAGAGAGTATAAAACCTATTAAAAGAAGGATTTTAGAAAATTTATTCAATGAGAAAGTAAGCGATCCGAATGATTTAATTGAAATAAATGATTTTAAATTTCTTTTTAACAATAAAAGAAAAGCTACAGCAGCAAAAATAATTAAGGATTTGAATTCATTACTTTCTTCAATGAAAGAATATAAAGATCAAACTGATGTGTAATTTAATAAAGCTCGAAATTATAACTTATATCTTTTGATTCATTTTCTTTAATTCTTAGTTTTTCACAGTAAACTCTTCCTGTTGATTCTGTCATATTAATAGCGACCCTGTTTTTAGAAATTATCAAGACATAGTATACTCCTGGCGATATATTAAAATTATAACTACCTATTCCGTTTACAGTTTTAATTATGGGATTGTTTTGCTCCATCTTGTAGATCATTAATGTGCATTTTTTATCTAAAGAGTCAAACTTTTCTTTGTTTTCCACACCGTACTTTTCCATTTCACTATAATGTCCTTTTGCCTTAGATCTTGCTTCCTCAGCTTTAAGTTTACTATCATCTACAATTTGTTTGTAAAGCTTTTTCTTGCCATATTCTTTTATGATATTTTCATTCACTTTTTCAATTTCTAGATATCTAGAATAGAGATAACGGTAAAAACTGCCATACTTAAAATCATATATTGCTTGGAAATCAAAACTTGGATTTGAACTAGAATCAATTAAATAAACTTTCGCACCAATGTCTGGTTTGTTACCCTGGTAATCATTAAAAAAATAGGTTACAACACCGTTTAATTCAGTTTTTTGGGCTATAGAAAAGAAGGGGAGAAATAGAAGTATAAATAAAAGCTTCATAGATTGTTTTTAATTTGAACTTAAAAGTATCTTTTGTTACTTCAGAAACTATTTTTTCTTCACCTGCAATTCCTCCCAAGGTGTACTTCCGTCCTTCTCTCTTGTAAAGATCAACTGCTTTCCTTCGCCAATCACAATTTCAGCAGTGGTGTAAACAATATTTTCAACTAATAAATGTCCGCCATTGGTTTTGCCGATGCTGTCACTGATGCTGAGATGCAGATGTGAACCGTTAATACTTACTGTTCCAACCAAACTCACTATTTCAAAATGACCGGTATCTTTTGCTCCTTCAGGCTGATTGGCAAAACGGAGATTCCATTGTGTTAAACTGCCCACACAGGTCATGATCCATCCCGCTTCAATCTTTTCTTTTTTTACAAAAGCATCGATCTCTTTTTTCAGATCCTGCCCCGGCTTTAAGCGAAAGGCATGAATCTTTACTTCATCGTTTTGCATGGCTGGTTTTGTTTTACAGGAAAAGAACAGAAAAGGCAACAGCACTAAAAAGTATTTCAACATAGCATTATAAAGA
>JANOIQ010000328.1:0-6659 GCA_031407835.1 Chitinophagaceae bacterium | reverse complement strand
TTTTTGATTACAGAAAACGAAGGATGTATGAGCTGGAAAAAATTGATTCGTTTTTCAAAGCCAATGATCTGCTTACATCCTGCGATATTACCAGCTATAATATTATTAATGATAACTGGTCGTTTGCCATACAACCTTCATAGGTTGATGCGATATATCTTAATTCAGGAAGTTTGGTTATTGCCAATTCATTTAACTATCTGTCGGACCGTGTGATGAAGGATGGTGTTCTAGGGCAACCTGCAAGATTCAGCGGAAAGCAATTATATGTACGCTTATTACCGGGTATTACAACCAACAATACAACAAACAAAACAGATACCAGTAACCTGAAAAATACTTCCATGGGTTATGGAGTAAATGCTGTGTTTGGTTATGAAGACCGGAAACCTGTAAGCATGAAATTGCAGGTAAATAAATTTGCATCCCTCAACTTTGGATATAATATAAATAAGCAAGATATTACCAATACTAACCCGGTTGTAAAAACATTGCAAAAAAATACCAGCTCTGCAGTTTCCTTATCCGGAGGTATGAGTATTGGCTATTATCCCAATTCACGTACCTCAGTACAGGGTGGAGGAACACTTGGCATTTATAAGTTATTGAAAATTTCTTCCGGCCAAAGTACAGGGCCTGTCATGTTTGCTCCTTCTGTATTTATAAATGGAAATTATTTTCTGAACTATTTTTCAAGAGTAAGAGGTAATGCAGCCATAAGCTATATCAGTAAATCAAACAGCAGTACCGGAAGATTCAATTTTTCATTTACGGTTGGTTATGTACAGTATATTTTTTAGCTCTTACTTATCATTAAAAATCTAATAAGCCGCACTTACTTTTTAGTAAACCTCATTAGAAATTATTTCGCACAACATTACCAGTAATAATATTAAAAATAAAAATAAAAAAAACAACCCTTGCGGTTCAGGTAATCCGCCACAGATGGATTTACTACAAGGCCAGATATACTAAACAGCAGTTATTCCTGGCAGGATATTGATCAATTTTAAGCTAACCCTTTACTATAAGTATGTCTACAGTTTAAAAAGACTGGTTCATCAACAGGGGCTTACTGCCCCTGTTTAATTTAAATGAAATCAGCATTAATCATAAATGCGTTCAATGGCCTCTTTATATTTTTCCGTAATCACTTTCCGTTTCAATTTGAGTGTTGGTGTTAATTCACCGCCGTCAACTGTCCATTCAGTTGGGCAGAGTTCAAATTTTTTAATCTGCTCCACATGATTAAACTGCTGGTTGAATTCTTCCACCACATGCTTGTACATTTCCAGCACTGCCGGATGACGCACCAAATCATGAATAGTTCCAAAGCTGATCTTATTCTGTTTGGCCCATTCTTTTAAGTTGTCAAATGACGGAACAATTAATGCACCTGCAAATTTCCGTTCAGGACCAACCACAATCATCTGTTCAATGAAAGGGCTTTCCTTCATTTTATTTTCAATTGGCTGTGGCGCCACATATTTCCCGCCACTTGTTTTAAAGATTTCCTTCTTACGATCAGTGATCTTTAAAAATTTCTGATCAACCATAATGCCAATATCACCCGTATGGAAATAACCATCTTTATCAATTACTTCAGCTGTTAAATCAGGACGTTTGTAATAACCCATCATCACATTATCGCCTTTACAGCAGATCTCTCCATCTTCAGCAATTTTTACGTCCACTCCTTTAATCACTGTACCAACAGTTCCAAACTTCCGGTTCTTTTCATTAAAACGGTTTACTGCAATTACGGGTGATGTTTCTGTTAATCCATATCCTTCCATGATCGGCATCTTACCGGCAGAAAATATTCTCAGTAACCTTACCTGGCAGGCAGCTGCGCCGGTAACAATTGCTTTTACTTTTCCACCTAAGCCTTCACGCCATTTGTTGAAGATGAGTTTATTGGCAATACCAAGTTGTGTGTTGTATAAAAATCCCTGCTGTTTACCAACTTCATACTTTCCTGCAACATCAACAGCCCAGTAAAATAATTTGCGCTTCACACCAGTCAGTTCCTGTCCACGGCCCATAATACGTTCATATACTTTTTCCAGCAGTCTTGGTACAGTTGTAAAAACAGCAGGTTGCACTTCTTTTAAATTATCGCCAATCTTATCCAGGCTCTCCGCATAATAAACAGATACGCCGTTGAAGAGATAGATATAGGTTACCATTCGTTCAAAAATATGATTGAGTGGGAGAAAGCTCAACGCTTTATCAGTTGGTGTACAAAACTCAGCAAACACTTCGCTGCTGGAAAGAACATTACTCAAAATATTTTTATGACTCAGCATAACGCCTTTGGGAGTGCCGGTTGTGCCCGAAGTGTAAATGATCGTTACCATATCTTCATAACCAACTTTATCAGCAATTAATGCCAATTCAGTAAAGCTGTCTGCCGTTGCTTTACTCATAATCTCTCTCCAGTTCAACGCAGGCTGCAGGTTGTTGAATGTGTACACTGCATGAACGGTTGGTGTTTTGCTGCGGATGCTCTGCACTTTGTCGTACAGTTCCTGGTCGCTTACAAAAACTAATTTTACTTCTGCATCATTGAGTACAAACTCCAGTTCGCTAACTGCAAGTGTTGGGTAAATGGGAACAAGAATAGCTCCAGCCTTTTGTACAGCTAAATCAAGGAACATCCATTCGGGCCGGTTATTGCTGATAATGGCGATCTTATCCCTGCGTTCAATGCTCATATCATGACCACTGATGCCGAGATGAATTAATCCAGCTGCGAGTTTATCAACAATTTCTTTTACATCAGCTGAGCTGTACTTCTGCCAGATACCGCCTTCTTCTTTGGCGGCAAACATATCTTCTTTGTGGAATTTTTCTAATTGCAAATCAATGCAATCAAATAATCGTTTGGGGTTCATATAGCATGCAATTAAATGGAAAATAAAAAACAGGTGGCACCTGTTCCAATAAGGAAGTTAAGGAGATTTCAGCAATGCCATTCATAAAAAAATCCCGCTTTTCAGCAGGATTTCTTCAGTTAATTCACTGTTTTATAATATTGTCCCGCCGGCACTTTAAATAATTTCGATTTTTGAAAACGGGTAAACTCGTTGTACTGATCGGCATTCAGCTTTGTCCAGCTTTGATATTTAGCCAGGTCGCCTGCCGCTTCAAAGATCCATTGATTGTAAGCATCAAACATTCCTTCCTGCAGTAATTGTTTCTGATGATCAAACAAACGGTAAGGAAATTTTGCAGCATATTGTTTATTCCAGTCTAATAAAAACCTGGTGCGCAGCATGGTTAATGTTTCAGTTGTAATACCGCTGCTGATCACTGCGCTGTTCTGATTCATTACTGCTGTGAACGCTTCTGTAAATTCATTTTTTGTTTTGGATGGTTTTGCTTTTGGATCGTTCACAAAGAATTTCTTATACCCATCGAGCAGCAGATTTTTGATCTCTGCTGTTTTGCTGCTATAGCTTTCCATGTTCACAAAAATTTCGCCATACAGCAATGCCCATACTTTATCGGTTGTAAAGAAATAATAGCGGGAAGCATAATAATAGTTACCTGCATAACCCGGATCGCTTTTAATTCCCAGCTCCCACTGTTCAATGCAGCTGAAATTTTCATTCATCATCCATAACAGTTCCCCGTACTCTGCATACAATGCGCCACTGTTGGGATATTTTTTGAGTGCTTTCTTAAACATTTTCTCACCATCTTTTGCTTCCTGTAAGGCTTTATAAATATTACCGGCAATCTGGTACACCTGTATATCTGCATCTTCACGGTCAACCAGTGGCTTGATGGTTTCTTTTGCTTTTGCAAAATCCCTTTGATAATAATAAGTCAATGCCAGGTCTTTTTGAATGGATACATTACCGGGATCTTTTGCCAATGCTTTATTCAATACCAATACAGCATTGGTCCAGTCGCCACTACGCATAAATTGTTTAGCGGTTTCCTGTAATTGTGCAGCATCTGGTTCCTGTGCCATAGCAACCAGGGAAACAAAGAAAATGCTTAATGTAAAAAGTAGTTTTTTCATATGTTCATTTTTATTGGCTCTTTAGCCACATAGTACCGATAGCTTGATAATTTTTATGGCTATTTCATATTGAGTTCAAAAGTAAACGAAAAGAGGCGTCTGTAAGAACGCCCCCATCATATTTTGATTTAATTATGATTCCTGGTAAATAAGATGTGTCAGCAGTCCATCCCTTAATTTGGGTTCAAACCAGGTGCTTTTGGGAGGCATTACATTACCACTGTCAGCAATATCAAATAACTGATCCATGGTTACCGGATAAAGGCTGAAGGCAATTTTCATCTCTCCGCTGTCGACCCTCTTCTGCAATTCACCCAATCCACGGATACCTCCCACAAAGTCAATGCGTTTATCTGTACGCTGATCTTTAATACCGAGATGTTTATCTAATAAATTATTCGACAGAATGGTTACATCCAGCACTCCGATTGGGTCATTGCTGTAAGTTCCCTCTTTTGCAGTTAGCTGGTACCAGTTGCCTTCTGCATACATACCAAACATATGTAACTGATCGGGCTTGCATACATCTTTCCCAATTAACCGGCAATCAAAATCGGCTGAAAGCTTTTCAATCAGTTCGTCAAGTGTTAAACCGTTGAGATCTTTTACTACACGATTGTAATCGAGAATTTTCAACTCGCTTGCAGGAAACAAGGTGGTTAAAAAGTAAGTGCTTTCTTCTGTTGCAAGATTGCCCAGGGCTGCATGCACTTTTGCTGCAGATGCTGCACGGTGATGCCCGTCGGCTATATATGTTTGCGGAACCTGCTGTTCAAAAATGGTTGAAATAGTTTTGATGGTTGCACTGTCATTCACAATCCAAATTGTATGTTGAATACCATCATCGGCTGTAAAATTGCAAATAGGGCTTTTTTCTGCTTTCCATTTTGCAATCAGTTTATTCATTTCAGCCACATCACGGTAAGCAAGAAATACATTGCCTGTTTGTGCACCGCTGATCTTAATATGATTGATACGATCGTTCTCCTTTTCCGGCCTCGTGAACTCATGCTTCTTGATGACATCATTATTATAATCATCAACCGTACTGCCGCAAACCAAACCTGTTTGACTGCGACCATCCATGATTAACTGATAGATATAGTAACAGGATTTGTTTTCACGAAACAATACATCACGCTGAATAAATGCAAGCAGATTTTCCTTTGCTTTCAGATACACCTTATCTGCATAAGGATTCACATCCTCAGGCAAATCAATTTCTGGTTTGGTGATATGTAAAAAAGAATAAGGGTTGCCTTGTGCTTCTTCTTTTGCCTCTTTGCTGTTTAATACATCGTATGGGCGTGCTGCCACCTGTTTTGCAAACTGAGCCTGCGGTCGCAGTGCCTTGAAAGGAACTATTGTAGCCATAATGTTTTACTTACTAACCGGCTGCAAAGAAAAGGATTTTTTGGGTGATGGAGGTAAGGATGTTCCCCAATATGGCCGAAAACAGTCGTATTTACTACCTCTTAGCCCGATTTAGCCTGATATTAAGTTTATTAAGGATATAGATAAAAATTAAAACCTAAAAACTAACTTTGAAAAAAGGCTTTTATGACTTCTTCTGAACGCAGAAAAAAATTGCATACTTATGTTGCCGATATCGATGATAAAAAGGTTTTGGCAATGCTCACTTTACTGGAGAGTGAAGTAAAATATAAAACAAAAACTGTATACACTGAAAAGGAAAAAGAAGAAATCAGGCTCCGTGAAAAGAACCGTCTTACAGGCAAAAGCAAAACCTACACGCTGACGGAAGCAAAGAAATTATTCAGGAATAAAAAAGAACAATAATTTGCCCTTTCAAATCATTTTTCAAAATGAAGCATTAGTTGATGTTCAGGAAGCCTATCAATGGTATGAAGATCAGTTACAGGAACTGGGAGAAGATTTTCTAAGTGAACTGAATGAAATTCTTGAAAAACTGAAACAGAATCCGCAATATTTTGGTTATGCCTTTGATGATTTCAGGGATGTACGCCTAAAGCGATTCCCTTACCTGGTTGTCTTTAAAATTTCCGGCCGGAATGTTTATATCAACTCAGTGAAACATACAAAACGGAAACTCGGGAAATAAGAAAAGTCTATCGGTTTATCAGCCATGCTTTTGAGCAAAGTCTTTGATTAGTGAAACGATCGCCTCCACGCTGCTCAGCGGCAAAGCATTGTACAGGCTGATGCGGAAACCACCCACACTTCTGTGACCTTTTACACCATACATTCCATTATCCCTGCAGAGCTGTGAAAATTCTTTTTCTAATTTTTCGTCGTTCATGGTAAACACTACATTCATTTTACTTCTGTCTTCTTTAGCAACAGGCAAGTTGATGAATGGAACTGCTTCCAGTGTTGAATAAAGCAGATTTGCTTTCTGATCATTGATCTGTTCAATGGCAGCAACACCACCCTGTGCTTTTAACCAACGCAAAGTCAGCATCGCAACATAAACAGCAAATACAGGAGGTGTATTGAGCATACTTTCTTCTTTGATATGATTGCGGTAATCAAGAACGGTTGGAATGTTGCGTTCAACTTTACCGGTAATATTTTTATTAATCACAACGAGGTTTACACCCGCTGCGCCCATATTCTTTTGTGCACCTGCATAAATCAAATCGAA
>JANOIQ010000307.1:0-14605 GCA_031407835.1 Chitinophagaceae bacterium | reverse complement strand
TTCGATTGACCTTGGGTTTGAAACAAGAATTATTGTAAGTGGTATTGCCTTGCATTTTAAACCGGAAGAGATTATTGGAAAGCAGGTGGTGGTGGTTGCCAATTTAGCACCACGGAAAATGCGTGGTATTGAAAGCAATGGAATGATTTTAATGGCTGAAGATAATGCAGGGAAACTTCATTTTGTGAATCCGAACGATACTATCAATCCCGGGGCCCCGGTAAATTGATCGGATAATCGGATTTTTTCATCTGCTTTAAAATTGATGAGTGTACACTAAGTAATTGATGATCCAGATTGTTGCATGAAATAATAATGCAACGGCCAGTACATAAACAATGTTGAGCGATTTTTTAACCAATTTCGTTTTCATGATTTTTAATTTTAGGGTATAAATAATTTATTTACAGCTATGACCCGTGACTGAGATTGAGGTTTAATGAACTTCAATTGTTTAAGTGTTAAACCGCTGTTAACCAGTTTTTGTTTAACGGGTATTTTTTCTCAACTGTTTCTTTATATTTGTCAAATAACTGAGTATTTGTTTACCACCGCTACATATAATGAAATTGAGTTAGTTGCCCGTTTAAATGGGGGTGACCAGCAGGCGATGTCTGAACTTTACGATCGTTTTTCAGGGGCATTATTAGGTGTCATCATGAAAATCATTACTGATCAGGCCACTGCAGAAGATGTACTGCAGGAGACAATGATCAAGATTTGGAACAATATCAGTAGCTTCGATACTTCCAAAGGGCGGTTATTCACCTGGATGATCAATATTGCCCGTAACCAATCCATTGACAAAACCCGTTCTAAGAATTTTAAAAACAGTTCACAAAACTCTTCCTTAGAAGATTCCGTATATATAAGCGAAACTATTCCTGCAGCAGGTGCCAGTGCAGATACAATGGATGTAAAAAACTGGTTATTATACCTGCCGGAAGATAACAGGAAACTGATGCGATTGGCTTATTTTATGGGGTATACCCAGGAAGAAATAAGTAATGAACTAAACATTCCATTAGGAACTGTTAAAACGAAAATCAGGAATAGCTTAATTCTATTACGTAAAAAACTGAATGTAACCTGAAGTGGATTTAAGTTGTATCATACAATCCGGAGACCTTGAACTTTATATCATGGGTATGCTTCCTCCCGAAGAGGCAGCAAAGGTGGAAACACTTGCCCAACTCTTCCCTGAAATTCAAGAAGAACTCAACGCAATCGCTGCAACTTTTGAAGCAGGCGCTATACAGGCAGGGGTAACACCATCTGCATCTGTAAAAGATAAATTGATGGCATCCTTACCTGTTAAACAACAAATCAATGCAAAAGGTTCGCCAGGTAAAGTAATTGAGATGAAAATTGAACCTGAAGCAAAAAAGTCTTTTAGTAAAATGGCTATTGCTGCTTCTTGGGGGTTATTGATTTTGCTGGGTGGTTTATCTGTTTATCTGTTAAATAATAACAGTAAACTGAAGAATGATGTTGCTAGCATGCAGCAAAATGCATCGGGATATGAGAAACAGATGACTGATCTCAACAAAAAAATATCTTCTTACGAAACATACCGCCGCTTAAAATCAGACCCTTCTTTAACTTCTGTAGCATTGGCTTCTGTAAAACCTGAGCTGCAACAAACGGCTGAAGTGTTCTGGAATAAAACAACCGGCGAGCTGTTTATCGATCCCTCTTTTTTACCACAGGCACCTGCCGGCAAACAATACCAGCTTTGGTTTTTGATTGATGGTAAACCAATTGATGCCGGCATGATCAGCCTTACTGATGCAGCCAGTATTCAAAAAATGAAAGAATGTAAAGGCGCACAGATGTTCGCCATTACACTTGAAAAAGAAGGCGGCAATCCAACTCCTACCATGGAACAAATGGTGGTTGCAGGAAAAGTTAGCTGATGATATCTTAATATAATTCTTAAATTTTTAGTGAGCTGCCCCGTTTGGATCAATCCAAAACCGGGGCAGTTTTTTTTTCGTACATATTTCACCATTGCTTGTGAGAAGTACGAATCAGTTTGCTTGTTATCCTCTTTTGAACGGGTTTATCGGTTCACTCTTCTTCCTTCAATGTTGTGAATCATTCATGTTCACCAAATGAATGATCATCTTAATCCCTCCCGCAGAAATACTATCCGTCGCTTAACTGTGAAAATAATTCATCATTTTTTAAACAATTTTCATTTATGAGAAAGAAAATTTATGCTTCGTTTTTACTGGCTGTAATGCTGGTAAACACTTTCCCCATGCAGCTTTTCGCATCAAGTCACAGAGAAGCACCACTGATCTCTAATGATCCGCTTGCCGACAACACCGATTTGTATGCATTTGTAAGTCCTGATGATCCTACCAAGGTAACCATCATTGCCAACTATGTTCCCGGTCAGTTGCCACAAGGTGGCCCGAATTACTATTCATTTGGCGATAATGTTCGCTATGAAATTCACATTGACAATAACACCGCTACCGCCGGCGATGATATTGTGTATCGCTTTACGTTCAGTAAAGTAAATGAAGACCCTACCACATTCTTCAACATCCGTTTAGGTAAGCAGAATTTAAAAACTACTTATAAGATGGAAAGGAGTATGGATGGCGGTAGAAATTTTCAAACAGTTATTACAGGTGGTGTAGTGCCCCCACCAAACATTGGTCCCCGTTCTATCAGTTCACCCGTTGGATTAAATGCTCCAAGCTACGATCAACTGATTAATAATGCCATCACCACTGCAAGAACAGGGGAGAAGGTTTTTTGCGGTACAGCCGATGATCCGTTCTTTGTTGATCTTGGCGGAATTTTTGATTTAGGCGATGCGCCAAGAACCACCGGTTCAATGGCAAGAGATGGTTTGAAATGTTTAAACGTATCAACCATTGCCATCCAGGTTAATATTGCCACCCTTTCAAAAAATAAAAAGCCGGTATCAATGGCTGCAAATATTCTCGATCCCAATTATATTATTGGAGTTTGGGCATCAGCAAGCCGCCAGAAAATTACCGTCTTAAAAAATGCCAAAGAGTTCAGAGAAAAAAAGGAATCAAAAGGCGACTCAAAACATGATGATGATGATGATTATGAATCACAAAAAGGAGGGAAATGGGTACAGGTTTCACGTTTAGGGATGCCTTTAACCAACGAAGCAGTTATTCCAATTGGTTATAAAGATCTCTGGAACCTGCTTACACCTTATGAAGATCTAGCCAATATAAAACTGTTTGGTAATTTCTTCTACAAGCCAGAGCTGGCTTTGTACATGGATAATACTTTTTTTGGAGGTGCTGTTCCTGCTTTAACTCCATTACGTATTCAACGTAATTCATTAGGCGCATTTGGTTTTGGTAATGATCAAAATGGTTTATATCCATTAAAAGGAACTGCAGCAGTTGCAGGTACTGCATTGGATGATGCTATTTTTGGTAAGCTGTTATTACCTGCACCCAATTCGCCACGTTCTGTTGATCTCTGGCCCATCTTTCATACAGGTGTTCCTAACCTGAAACCCTATCAACTGGCAACAGGTAAAGGGGGAAATCCATTGGCAGCAGGAAAACCATTCATCAATAACTTCTTACCAAATGGTGGCGATATGCTGCGTTTGAATATGGCTGTTCCGCCAACTCAACGTAATAGTTCAGCCTTTAGCCCGCTTGGTATTGTTGCAGCAGCAGTTTCAGGATTAACTGATCCTGCTTATACCAATATTAATTTGCAAAATATTCCAAACATGGATGGGTTTCCTAATGGAAGAAGATTAGAAGATGATGTAACAAGAATTGAATTGCAGGCTGTGGCTGGTGTTGCGCTTGCAGCCATTGGTTTATGGTATGATGATTTTAATGGAGGCAGCCCCGTAACGCAAAAACTTGTAAATGTATTAAGTTACAAGACAGGGATTAATGCAAATGATGCGCCTTTTAAACCATGCTTTCCCTATGTAGCATCTCCATGGCCGGGCACTCACAATTGTACATGCGAAGATAATGTACAAACAGCAAGTGCTAAGCCTGGTGTAAGTGGAGGGGAATATATGCAAGGCAACACGACTGTTGTTGGAGCTTCAACCCCTGAATTATTTATATCAACTTATCCCAATCCAAGTAAAGATGTAAGCACCGTAAAGTATAAAGTTGACGTTGCTTCACAGGTAAGGATTGTATTATATGATGCACAGGGAAAGGTATTACAGGTTTTGGTTGATAAAAAGCATGAAGCTGGAGTTTACACGGTGCAGGCCAATACAAGAGGTTTGGCCAATGGCACATATGTTATTTTAGCTACCAAGAATGGTGATGTAAAACAAAGCATCAATCTTGTTAAAAACTAGTCATTTATAATAAAGAACAGTCCCGCAGAATGCGGGACTGTTCTTATTCAATTTCTTTATCATGAACCGGAAATCAATTTACGCAGCCCTTCTGATTATTTTTGCAGCTACCAGTGGCTTTATCATTTTCAAATACAAAGCAAATCAGAAAATAGAAAAACAAAAAATCTATGCATTGCTTCCAAGAACGGCAGCATCAGCAGGATTAGCTGAATGGAATGATGTGCAACTGACTGCAAAAAAGTTAGTGAAAGCAATTGAGCAAAACAGGAGCGATATAAAATCAATGCTGGCATTAACAGCAGTCTATCTGAGAGAGGCACGTATAACCGGTAATTATAGTTATTATGATCATGCAGCGCTCAGGCTGGTGAATGAAATACTGGCGCCCGACCCTGAACACTTTGAAGCGCTTACATTTAAAGCAATGATCTTTTTATCGCAACATCATTTTACAGAAGCATTGGTTGTAGTAAAGGAAGCTGAGGCAATCAATCCTTACAGCGCATTTTTATATGGATTGATGGTGGATGCCCATGTTGAACTCGGACAATATAACGAAGCACTTGCCGCAGCTGAAAAAATGATTACAATCCGTCCTGATCTCCGTTCTTATTCAAGAATTTCTTATCTGCGTGAAATTCATGGCGATTACCCCGGTGCGATTGAAGCCATGAAAATGGCAGTAGATGCAGGACAATCCGGTGATGAAACAACTGAATGGACTCGTATTCAACTGGGGAAATTATATGAGCTTACAGGCGATCTTGAAAATGCCGAAATGAATTATGCTTTGGCTATTATAAACCGCCCTGGTTATGCTTACGCTAATGCAGGATTGGGAAGAATTGCAGCTGCCAAAAAGGAATACGCAAAAGCGATTACTTATTACCAGGCAGCAGATTCTGTGATCAATGATTATTCGTTTAAAGAAGCAATGGCTGTTCTGTATTCCATTACAGGAAAAGAACAAATAGCCAATACATTGAACAACGAAGTGATTGTAATGATGGAAGATGCATTTAAGCAATCAAAGACCTACGATACCATCGGTCATTATGCCGACCGTGAAATGGCTTATGCTTATCTGCATATAAATAATACTGATAAAGCATTGGAACATGCATTGATGGAGTATGACCGCCGCCCGGCCAATATTGATGTAAATGATGTAGTAGCATGGGTTTATTATAACAAAGGGGAATTTAATATAGCTTTAAAATATATAGAAACGGCTTTGCGTACGCAGTCTCAGAACCCCGAATTGTTATGCCGTGCGGCAATGATTTATGCAAAGAATAACCAGCAGGTAAAAGCGAAGGAATTATTGCAGACTGCTTTAAAAAACAACCCCTCTTTTTCCATTCGTTTAAAGATGGAAGCTGAGAACTTATTCAAGACAATTTAATGTATCAGCAGTGAGTAAGCAAAACAATCAAATCAACCGGTTTCTTTTTTTAACTGTACTTTTTACAGTTGGCTCTATGGCTGTATGGGCACATACCATTAATTACGAATTAGAGAATAAACCGGTACATGATGTTGCATGGTTTTATCTCAAGCTTGGCTTTGCGCATATTATACCGGATGGATTGGATCATATCCTGTTTATTGTTGCACTCTGTTTGCTCAGTACAAAAATTAAAACCATTATCTGGCAGGCAACTGCTTTTACCGTAGCTCATACCATCACATTGGCAATGAGCATGAAAAATATCATTGCCGCCCCTCCCGATGTGGTGGAACCTATTATAGCTTTATCCATTTGTTTTGTGGCATTGGAAAATCTGCTGGTCTCCGGTTTAAAAGTATGGCGGGTATTTTTGGTTTTTGCATTTGGATTGATTCACGGAATGGGCTTCGCCAGTTCGTTGAATGAAATTGGGTTGCCACGCAATCAATTTTTCACTTCCATTGTTTCGTTTAATGCTGGTGTTGAACTTGGCCAAATAGCCATTATTGCCTTCATCTTTTCAACCCTTGTTTATTTTTTTGGAAAGAAGCCCTGGTATAACAAAGTAATTGTATATCCCTTGTCAATTGCAATTGCACTCATTGCAGGCTTCTGGACATTGCAACGATTATCTATCATCTGATCTTCTGTTTTTTCCATTAAATTTTTTTCCGGATTTTCTCCCAAATCTCAATTAATCCTATCTTCGATGTAAATAGTTGCATAGCTAACTAATTTCCCCAGTCTCCGGTAAAGAAGTAAAAAAGAGTCATATGAAAAGAACAATTAAGAAAGTCGCCGTATTAGGTAGTGGTGTCATGGGTTCACGCATTGCCTGTCATTTTGCAGGTGTCGGTTTGCAAACAATTTTACTCGATATGGTACCGAAGGGCTTTGAAGAAAGCACCAAACCTGCTGAACGTAATAAATTAGTGAACGATGCATTAACGGCAGCCATCAAGAGTAATCCTTCGCCTGTTTATACAAAAGATGTTATCAAAAAAATTACTACGGGCAACTTCACTGATAACATGAAGGATATTGCTACTTGTGATTGGGTGATTGAAGTAGTGGTGGAGCGTCTCGATATCAAACAACTCATTTTTGAACAGGTAGAAAAATACCGCAAGCCAGGTACACTCATCACCTCAAATACGTCAGGTATTCCCATTAGTATGATGGCGGAAGGAAGAACGGATGATTTCAAAAAACATTTCTGCGGTACACACTTTTTTAATCCACCACGTTATTTGCGTTTATTGGAAATTATTCCAACAAAATATACCGATCCATCCGTTGTTGATTTTTTAATGAACTATGGAGATCTCTATCTCGGAAAAACAACCGTGTTGTGTAAAGACACACCTGCATTCATTGCCAACCGTGTTGGCGTTTTTGGTATGATGGCGATCATGAATGCAATGGATAAGATGAAGTTGAATGTGGATGAGATTGATGCATTGACAGGTCCGATCATCGGCAGGCCGAAATCTGCAACCTTCCGTACAGGTGATGTGGTTGGTTTGGATACATTAGTAAAAGTAGCGAAGGGTGTTGCAGAGAATTGCCCCGATGATGAAGCAAAAGAAATATTTGCCATTCCTGCCTGGTTAAATAAAATGATTGAAAATAACTGGCTGGGAGATAAAACAGGCCAGGGATTTTTTAAGAAGAGTAAAGGAGTTGGTGGTGAAAAGGAAATTCTTACACTTAATCTTCAAACCATGGAGTATGGCCCACGGGTGAAACCAAAGTTTGCAAGTGTGGAAGCAGCCAAGCCCATCGACGATTTGAAGACAAGATTAAAGATGTTGTGCAACGGTAGCGATAAAGCAGGAGAGTTTTACAAACAGTTTCATTACAGTTTGTTTTCTTATATCTCTCATCACATTCCAGAAATAAGTGATGAGATATATCGTGTAGATGATGCGATGATGGCCGGCTTTGGCTGGGAGATCGGTGCGTTTGAAAGCTGGGATGTATTGGGTGTTGCAAAAACTAGTGAAGTAATGAAAGCGGCCGGTTACAAATTGGCTCCCTGGATTGATGAAATGATTGCAAGTGGTGCAACCAGTTTTTATAAAGTAGAAAATAATAAACGTGTTTGTTACGATCCTGCAAGTAAATCGTACAAAGTAATTCCCGGTGGTGATGCGTTTATAGTAATGAAGAATTTCGATAATCAAACCATTTGGAAAAATGCAGCCTGCCGTACCTATCATTTAGGTGATGATGTGTTGGGATTAGAGTGGAGTACAAAAATGGGCAGCATTGGTGGCGAAGTATTGGAAGGTATTCAAAAATCCATTGCATTAGCTGAAGACAAGTATAAAGGATTGGTGATTGCAAATGATGCCGCACAATTCAGCGCCGGTGCCAATGTGGGCATGATTTTTATGCTGGCCATTGAACAGGAGTATGATGAGTTAGATATGGCCATCCGCATGTTCCAGAATACAATGATGCGTGCAAGATATTCATCCATTCCGGTTGTGGTTGCGCCACATGGATTAACATTAGGCGGTGCATGCGAACTGAGTTTGCACAGTGATAAGGTTTGTGCAGCTGCTGAAACTTATATTGGTTTGGTAGAACTAGGTGTTGGTTTAATTCCCGGTGGTGGTGGCACCAAAGAATTTGTATTACGTGCTGCCGATGAAATGCATGAAGATGAACCTGAGACCATCACACTTAAAAACCGTTTCTTATCCATTGCAACAGCAAAAGTTGCAACATCAGCAAAAGAAGGATTTGAAATGGGTGTGTTTCGTAAAGGATTGGATGAAGTGGTGATGAACCAGGGCCGCCGTATTGCTGAAGCAAAAAAATCAGTGATTGAAATTTATGATAGCGGTTATGTAGCACCTACACAACGCAGCGATGTAAAAGTATTGGGTCGTTCAGCTCTTGGAGCATTACTCGCCGGTATCAACGGAATGAAAACAGCCGGTTATGCAACTGAGCATGATAGTGTGGTTGCGACCAAGCTTGCTTATGTGATGTGTGGTGGTGATTTAAGTGAGCCAACTTTTGTTACAGAACAATATTTGCTGGATTTAGAAAGAGAAGCGTTCTTATCGCTTTGTGGTGAAAAGAAATCGTTAGAAAGAATTCAGAGTGTGTTGAAAGGTGGAAAGCCGGTGAGGAATTAATCGCTACGTCAGACGTCCCCGTCGGACGGGACAAATAAATGCTGTTTATTATTAATTCATACTGTTAATAGTTTAAAAATCGGATAGCAATCCGATTTTTTTATATTTTACTGACATGAAATTCTTGCCGAACAATGTATATCATGTCTACAATCAAGGCAATAATCAGCAACAACTGTTTTATGCAGATGATGATTATAAACGATTTCTGGAATTATTCAGTTCGTATGTTTTGCCCTTCACAGACGTACTTGCCTGGTGCTTGATTCGAAATCATTATCATTTCATGTTGTTTGTAAAAGAAAACTGTGTTCCGGTAAAGCAGGGAAATATAATGCTTGATTCAGTGTCAAACGGTTTCAGGAATTTATCAGGCGCATATGCTCATGCATATAATAAAGCACATCAAAAAAGCGGCTCTGTTTTTCGGCCAAAAACAAAGTCGAAAAACTTGACGGATGATAAAAGTGACATGAATTATCTCAATTGTTTTTATTATATCCATCAAAATGCATGGAGGCATGACATCGTAAGTCATGTTTCATTGTGGAAATATTCTTCTTATCATTTTTATGCAGGAACAAGAAAGCAAAGTATTTGCAATATGGACCTTGCCCGACAATTGTGTGAATTTGATGATGCTACATTTATTAAGTTAACAGAGCAAAGAGTTCCGGATGAACTTGTTACTTCTTTATTTGACGGTTAATTTAATCCCGTCCGACGAGGGCGTCTGACGAGGCGTGTTTCTTTCTTCATCAACTTCTAAAATTTTACAACATGCAATACAAAGTCGCTATTTTTCTATTCAATGAAGTAGAGGTGCTGGATTTCGCCGGGCCTTTTGAAGTGTTCAGCGTTGCCGGACTGCGGACAATGCCTGAAGCACCCTTTCAAGTATTTACAGTTGCACAGTTTGAAACCATTGAAGCAAGAAATCATTTAGCAATAAGGCCAACTTATACATTTGAGAATGCACCCGATGCTGATATCATCATCATTCCCGGTGGAGGTGGTAATTATGCAGATGGAACTCCATTCGGCAGCAGAAGAGAAATGAACAATCCAATTGTGCTAAACTGGGTGAAAGAACAGGCTGTACAGGCAAAGTTGGTGTTAAGTGTTTGTACAGGGTCGCTCATTTTGGCAAAGGCGGGTTTGCTCGAAGGACTGGAAGCAACTACACACTTCAAAGCGATTGATGGATTAAAGAAAATTTCTGGAAATATTCATGTAAAAGAAAATGTTCGCTTTGTTGACAATGGAACGATTATTACTTCAGCAGGTATTTCTGTCGGCATTGATATGAGTTTATATACTGTCGGCAAACTGTTTGGTAAAGAAACGGCTGATGAAACGGCTGCTTACATGCAGTATGATTATTGGAAATCATAATCAACAATCAAATGGCTTCCGTACAACTTATACAATCTTCCAATCAATTCGTAATTCATTCCCATTTCTATTTTTATGGAACTGCTGCCAGTGAAGAACTGGCAAAACAAATTGCAACAGATATTAAACAGCACTGGAATGAACCCAAAGCAAGCATTCAGTATAAAGGAAATTGGTATGATGTTGTATTTGACATCAAAGGATATTACGAATCGCAACTGCAACCCGAAACGGTTTGGTATAATACCGATCCAACATTATTTTTCTTCCGCATTGAAGAATATTCGCCCATGCATGTTTCTTTTGTGGATGGATTAGGTTGCAATACCGGTTATTTCAAATTGTCGAATCTTTTACAAACTTCAACAACGGCAGCACATGAGTATGGGCATATGCTTGGATTGCATCATCCGAAAGAACTTGATATCAGAGGGCAATCAACTCCCGGCATCATGTATCCGAGAGGAACAATCTGTGATCCGCATTACCAATATGATTCTGCCGCTGATGCCGGAAAAACAGGAGGAACACTTGATCCGCAGCACCGCAAAGTACTCACTAGTGATATTGAAGCATTGAATCTGCATAAACTTCGTTTTGATGATGAAGGCTTTGCCGTTCTTGGAGATTTTACAAGCATTTATCATTCGCATTACCTTCCGGAAGAATAAACCATTAAATTTAGTTTTTATTAATTCACAAATAAGCCTATTTTGGTCGCAGGCCAAGAAAGCATTTATAATTAATCATCAGCAAGCGTATGAGTATTTTAGAAGTTCATGATCTCAAAAAACGATATGGAAAAATTCAGGCACTGAATGGTATTTCATTCAATGTGCCACAGGGTTCTGTATTCGGCGTATTAGGTCCAAACGGCAGTGGTAAAACAACCATGTTAAGTATTATCCTCGATGTATTAAGTGCCGACAGTGGCAATTACTCCTGGTTTGGACAACCTGCTTCACCAGGTCTTCGAAAAAAAATTGGCTCCTTATTGGAAACACCCAACTTCTATCATTATTTATCAGCAGTAAATAATTTAAAAATCACCAATAGTATCAGTGGTCGTGGTGATGCAGAAGCAATAGATGCTGTATTGAAGAAAGTAAAATTATATGAGCGTCGAAACAGTAAGTTCAGTTCTTTCAGCTTGGGTATGAAGCAACGCCTGGCTATTGCAGCAGCTTTGCTTGGTGATCCGCAGATACTGGTTTTAGATGAGCCAACCAATGGTTTGGATCCTGTTGGCATTGCAGAAATACGTGAATTGATTATTGAATTGAGTAAGAAAGGGCATACCATCATTATGGCGAGTCATTTGCTTGATGAAGTGGAAAAAGTATGCACGCATGTGGTGATTTTAAAAACAGGAACCTTAATTACATCCGGCTCTGTGGAAGATGTATTGGTAGATGAAGATGTAATAGAAATGTCAGCCGCCAACATGGAGCAATTGAAAATTATTCTTGCTGAATATCCCGGCAAAACGGCAATCACCATTAACGATCAAACAGTACAGGTGCATTTTCCAAAAGGTACTGCCCGCCCTGATGCGATCAATCAATATTGTTTCAGCAAAGGAGTTTCATTGCAACAGTTGGTTATCAAGAAAAAAAGGTTGGAAGAAAAATTCTTTGAACTTACCAGTAATTAATTCAAACAGCACACTAACGTTTTTTACTTATGCTTAATTTATTCAGAACAGAATGGCTTAAAATAAAAAAATATCCCGGCTTTTGGTGGATCATGGGAATTACCGTTTTATCTTATCCGGGAATTAACGGGTTGTTTTATTTTATTTATAAACAGCAAACAGGCAACGAAAAAACAGCAGCACAAATGCTGAAAATGCTCATTGGAAATCCATTTGAATTTCCGGAAGTGTTCCGAACAGTTGCATTCAGTTCATCTATTTTTGTAGCCATACCTGCTATACTGGTCATTATGCTAATCACCAATGAATACACGTACAAAACAAACCGCCAGAATATCATTGACGGCTGGAGCCGATATGAATTTCTTATTGCCAAATTTCTCAACGTTGTTATTGTTTCTCTAATTGTAATTCTGCTCTATGTAGTGGTTACATTAGTAATCGGTTTTGCAACAACAGGTACAGAGGTTACAGATAAATGGAAGCTGGTAAATTACATTTCTTTATACGGATTGCAGGTATTCAGCCAATTGTCTTTTGCATTTCTGTTAGGCTTGTTAATACGGAGGGCATTTATTGCATTGGGTGTGTTCATCTTTTATAAAATTATTTTTGAAAATATTGCTGTGGGTTTTCTTGGAAAATTTGCCAATGATGCAGGACGTTTTTTACCTACTGAATCATCAGACAGGTTAACACCACTACCTGCATTTCTGGGTAAGTTAGATCCAGAGTCATTTAATAAATCAATCGCACTTCTCAATCAGCAGGCATTGATAACGGTTGGTTATATTATACTTTTCTGGGCACTCAGTTTATGGATTTATAAAAAAAGAGACTTGTAATTTTTTAAGTATGAAGAAGAATATTCAATTGTTGCTGATTTTTTGTTTTGTATGGCAGGCTGCAATTGCCCAGAATATGCAAACGGTTATTAAAACCCAGGCATTAAAAATGGCGAGGGCATTAGCTGCACTTGATCTGGAAACCTATGCAACCTATACCTATCCAACTCTTATAAGTGATAAAGAGGGGAAAGAAAAAATTAAACAGGGGATTGATTCAATTGAAAAGTATCGTCAGCAATTTGGAATAAAAGTGAAATCAATTCTCATTGGCAACCCTTCAAAAGTTGTTACTTATAAAAATATCATGCAGTGCACTTTACCTCAAACAATGACCATAGAAGCGTTTATGGGATCAATTGAAACAGAAACAACGTTAATTGGCTTGTCGAACGATGGAAAGAAATGGTATTTTGTTGATGCTATGATGTACAGGCAAAAAGAAGCAAAATCAAAATTGCCTGATTTAAGTCCCGAACTGGAAATACCTCCCATGAAGCAGCCAAAAATTATTCAAAACGAACCAAAAAAAACTAACTGATCAAGTCATTGAATGCTGCATCAAGGGTTGGGTACAGAAACTGAAACCCGGCATTCTGAATTTTTGATGAACTTACAGTAGCACTCTTCAGTACTTCAATACTCATTTCGCCCACTACGATCTTTAAAACGAATGCAGGAACCGGTACTGTAATGAATGTATTGCCTCTCATCTTTTTTGCAAGAACAAGAGTAAGATCTTTATTTGTAACGGGGTTTGGAGCAACTGCATTATAAATTCCATCCAGTTGTTCATTCTCCATTGCACGTTCATACATACGGCACAGATCATCGATATGTATCCAGCTCACAACCTGTTTACCACTGCCGAGAATAGTTGCCAGGCCAAAATTCAAAGGTTGTTTAAATTCCTTTAATGCGCCGCCATCATTACTTAATACAATTCCTGTTCTCAACTTTACCAGTCGTTTGCCAAGAGCCTTTACAGGTTCAATTGATTCCTCCCATAGTTTGCAGGTTTCTCCAAGAAAATCCGTGTAAGCAGGATCGGTTTCAACAAACGGCTTACCATTATCAGTTCCATACCAGCCGATAGCTGAAGAACTGATGACTGCTTTTACATTGTTGGGAATTTCATTTAATGCCTTTACCAGAAGTTGTGCACTCTGCACCCGGCTGTTGGTAATTTCAGCTTTTCGTTTTTTCGTCCAGCGTTTATCAGCAACCCCTGCACCTGCCAGGTGAATAATGTAATCGCTGGATGCAATGGCTTCCTTGTCTATTGTTCCTGCTTCTACATTCCAGGCTGCATAAGTGATACCTTTTGTTGAAGATGGTTTTGCAGTTCGGGAAAGAATAATAATGGCATGACCTTTGGCTGAAAGATATTGTGAAAGAGCTGTTCCAATTAATCCAGTTCCGCCTGTAATGCAAATAGTTGCCATTAATAATGGGTTTATTTTTATAATTCGTGTGCAATATAATTTTTAACGGCATCTTTCATACAAAATGTCTGCTTTCAACGTAATTTTAAGAAAGAATAATCAACGAAATATGAAGACGATCAAAGCTTTTGGATGTTTGCTTCTGTTGCTTGCCTCTGCCGTAACTGTTAAAGCACAACGTATTTATTATTCAGAGCCCGACAGGGAAGACATCCGGCAGCTGAATTTTGAAATTCTGGGCAGGTATAACAACAACTACCTCGTTTATAAAAACAACCGCAGCCGGCATACCATTGCAGTGTATGATGCCGAAATGAAA
>JANOIQ010000303.1:0-2134 GCA_031407835.1 Chitinophagaceae bacterium | reverse complement strand
CGTGCAAAAGGGCGGATTGAAAATATGGAGTTTATCCAGTTTCATCCAACTGCATTGTACGAGGCCGGACAAAAAGGGCAGGCTTTTTTAATTACAGAAGCTGTGCGTGGTGATGGGGGTATTCTGCGCAATCATAAAGGGGAAGCTTTTATGGAACGCTATGATGAACGTAAAGATCTTGCTCCCCGTGATATTGTTGCACGAGCTATCGATAGTGAAATGAAGATCAATGGTACGGAACATGTGTGGCTCGACTGCAAACATATGGATCATGAAAAATTTATTCATCATTTCCCCAACATTTATGAAAAGTGTAAAAGTTTGGGAATAGATGTTGCGCAGCACATGATACCTGTTGCACCGGCAGCGCATTACAGTTGTGGGGGAATAAAAACAGATGAGTGGGGAAGAACATCGATTAAAAATTTATATGCAGCAGGCGAATGTGCAAGCACAGGTTTACATGGTGCGAACCGTTTAGCAAGTAATTCATTACTGGAAGCGATGGTTTTTGCACACCGTAGTTTTATGGATGCAGTTGAGAAGATTAAATTAATGAATGTTGAGCAACCTTCTTTGCCCGAATGGAATGCCAGGGGAACAAGTTATCCGAAAGAGATGATCCTTATTACACAAAGTTTGAAAGAGCTGCAGCAGGTAATGAGCGATTATGTAGGTATTGTGCGTAACGATATTCGTTTGCAGAGAGCCATGCGCAGACTGGATCTGTTGTGGGAAGAAACAGAAAACCTGTATCGGAGTACAATCATTTCACCACAGATTACGGAACTGAGGAATATGATCACTGTTGGATATTTGATAACAAAAGGTGCCGGTTTCAGAAAGGAAAGCAGGGGGTTACATTTCAATACGGATTATCCAAATAAGAGTGAGTTGTTACAGAACATTGTATTGTAGTTATTATCTTTATCATGTATGTATTACCTGGTATTTGGAATTTTTTACCTGATCTCTCTGCTGCCATTTTTTATTTTATATGGTATTGCTGATTTCTTTTTTGTGATTGCTTATTATATTGTTGGCTATCGTAAAGAAATTGTGATGGCAAATCTCCGATATGCTTTCCCGGAAAAAACAGAAGATGAGTTAAAACTAATTGCACGAAAATTCTACCGCAACTTTATTGACAACTGGATAGAAACAATTAAACTTATTTCTATCAGTAAACAGTCACTCAACAAACGGATCAGCGGAAACTTTGATGTGTTTCATCAATTGTATAATAGTGGCAAGGCTGTACAGGTAAATCTTGGTCATTTTTTTAACTGGGAAATTATGACACTGCATACAGGGATCAATCAGCCATATACATTTCTTACTGTGTATCTGCCACAGAGCAGCAGGATCATGAATAAGTTGATTCTTTACGTACGCAGCCGTTGGGGTAATCCGCAGTTGCCATCAACTGAAATGGCAAGGGCTATTATTCCCTGGCGGAAAAAACAATACCTGCTTGCATTGGGATCGGATCAAAGTCCCGCAACACCTGAGAATGGTTACTGGCTTTATTTTATGAATCGCCCGGCTGCATTTGTAAAGGGCTCAGAAAAATTTGCACGCATACAAAGTGTTCCTGTGGTAATGATGACAACAACAAAGCGTAAGCGTGGTCATTATCATTTTGATTATTTTATGCTGGTGGAAGATCCCAAAGCATTACCCGATGGTGAACTGATGCGGCAGTATGTAAGGCACCTCGAAGAAAATATCAAACTGCAACCGGAGCTTTATTTATGGAGCCACCGCCGCTGGAAGCACAACTGGAAAGATGAGTACAAAGCTTTATGGGTTGATGAAGAGGTGATGCCTTCAGTAAAATAAATTGATGCAGGCATCTTTTTATTTTGTTCGAAATATTTAATACAGCAATTAAAATTAATTCAATGCGCTTGCTTCTTTCACCACAGGAATTTTCTGTTCTTTAATTTTTTCAAACCCGCCAATTACATTGCGGAGATTATGAAAACCATGCCGCTTTAATAAAGACGAAGCAATTACACTTCTGTAACCACCGGCACAATGCACATAGAGATTATCCCGTTCTTCAATATTTGCAATCAGCCCGAGATCATTCATTTCATTCAGCGGCAGATTCACCGCATCTTTTACATGA
>JANOIQ010000292.1:0-3007 GCA_031407835.1 Chitinophagaceae bacterium | reverse complement strand
ACCCCTATCAGTGCTGAACTGGAATGGCTGCCAACAACCACTATTGCAGTAACAGACGAACAGGCAGAAGATGTAAGTAAATTAATTGATCGCCTGGAACAGGATGAAGACGTACAGAAGGTGTTTCATAATATGGGATAAGCTATTGCTGTTATCTTATTGTAAGTGCACTGTAAAACAGTGCACTTTTTTTATCTGTCAATCCTCCTGTAAATTTGTACTACATGAATGAACGCATTGTTTTGTTTGATGGAGTTTGTAACTTCTGCAACTTCTGGATACAGTTTGCATTAAAGCGTGATCGTAATCGGAATCTGATGTTTACCTCGTTACAAGGTGAAACGGCAAAAAAATTACTGCCACAGTATGGAATTGATCCGGAGGTTTTAACCTCTGTTATTTTTATTGATCAGGGTGTAGTTTACAAAGAATCTTCTGCCGCATTACATGTTTGCCGTTACCTGGATGGAGGATGGAAAATTCTTTATGCTCTCATCATTATCCCTGCATTTATACGGGATGGTATTTATAAATGGATCGGCCGAAACCGTTACAAATGGTTTGGCAAACAGGAAAGCTGTATGTTACCAACTCCCGAACAGCGATCAAGATTTCTGGATTAAAAGAAGTTATGGAATAGTAATCTCTCCTTTCATATAAAAAAAACATTCTCCTCCAATCATTACTCTTTCACTGCTCAGTTGTTCACAGTGCACATCACCTCCACGTTTACTTAACTGTTTGGCAAACATTTTTTTCTTATCTAATTTTTCACTCCAGAAAGGAATGAGTTGCGAATGAGCAGAACCTGTTACCGGATCTTCATCAATACCGGCAGACGGAGCAAAGAAGCGGGAAACAAAATCAACCTCATCGCCTTTTGCCGTAAGGATTATCATTTCACCTGTTTTCTTTAACGCAGTAAAATCCGGTTTTGCAGCAATCACCTCCGCTTCCGAATTTACTTCAATTAATAAATCACGGTATTTATAAGCACCTACTACTTCTTTTACGCCAAGTATCGCTGCCATATCCTGTGGATACTCTGCAATACGTTCAGGCTTCCAGGAAGGAAAATCCATTTCATACAGATTATTATTCTTCACAACTTTTAATAAGCCGCTTTTTGAATTGAATGTAACAGAAGGCTTGTCATATCCAAGAATAGAATACAATGCAAATGCACTTGCCAAAGTAGCATGACCACATAAATTAATTTCCAGTTCAGGCGTAAACCAGCGGATATCATAATCAGCCCCCTCCTGTTTTGATGGAACAAAGAAAACAGTTTCAGCTAAATTATTTTCCATGGCCAGTTGCTGCATCAGTTCATCATCAATCCACTTTTCTAACGGAACAACTGCAGCAGGGTTCCCCTTAAATAAAGTTGATGTAAATGCATCTACCTGGTATAGTTTTAACGTCATAGTTTCTTACTATTAAAATGGGTAATTGTTAACAGGCAATTGCATCACTCCCTCATCATTTCTAAAATGACTGCAATGATTTCTTCAGCATTTGGTTTACTGAAATAATCACCATCGCTTCCATAAGATGGGCGATGCTCCTTACCGGTAATTGTTCTTGGTGCAACATCTAAATATTTATAGCCACCCTGTTCTTCCAATACTTTATTGAACATATAAGCAGCGGCTCCACCCGGAACGTCTTCATCTACAAACACAATGCGGTTTGTTTTCTTTAACGATTCAAGAATGATGTGATGAATATCAAACGGAAGCAGCGTCTGCACATCAATTATTTCGCAGCTTGTTCCCATTTGTTCCAATTGGCGGGCTGCATCTTCAATTACACGAAGTGTAGATCCGTAAGAAACAATTGTAAAATCTGTTCCTTTCCTGATTACTTCCGGAACACCCATTGGTACTGTGAATGCTGATAAATTGGATGGAAGCTTTTCTTTTAAGCGGTAACCATTCAAACATTCTATTACTAAACCGGGTTCATTACTTTGCAGTAAGGTGTTGTACATGCCTGCTGCCTGCACCATATTACGTGGCACACAAACATAAAATCCACGCAGACTGTTTATGATCATACCCATTGGAGATCCGCTATGCCAAATGCCTTCTAACCGATGACCTCTTGAACGAACGATGATAGGTGCACTCTGTGCCCCGCCTGTACGGAAATGCAAAGTAGCCACATCATCAGTTAATGGCTGTAAGCCATAAACTAAATAATCGAGATACTGAATTTCTGCAATGGGGCGCAAGCCACGCATTGCTAATCCAATACCCTGGCCCATGATAGTTAACTCACGGATACCTGTATCAAAAATTCTTGTTTCACCGTGCTTTACCTGTAAGCCAGCAAAGCCCTGGTTAACATCGCCAATAAAACCAAGGTCTTCACCAAAAGCAACCACTTTGGGATTATTTGTAAACAGCTGATCAAAATAGCGGTTAAGAATTTCGTATCCATTCAGCATGGGTGCTTCTGCTGCAAACGTTGCTTTTACTTCTGCAACTTTCTTTGTGCTTGCAGCACCTTCATGATACAAATGAGTGTTGAATAAAGATTTACTTTCTTTTATCAGCTCATTATAATATTTTTTTGCTTCAATATTATTACTGTCGGATGTTAATGAGATGGCTTTGTACAGCATACTCATGATATCCCTGCGGTTCGGCTCTCTGTTTGCTTCAAGCTCTTTGAGTAATTTCTGTACGGCAGCAGCATTGGAAGAACTGCTGATCAACGGCTTTATTAAAGCGGATACTTTTGCCACCTGCTCATTAATTGGCTGGTAATATTCTGTCCATGCTGCATTCCGCTCATTGCTCACCGTTCGTTTTACATCTGATTCTATTACATTCAGTTCTTCATCATTCGCCAATGAATTTTCAATAATCCATTCCTTCATTTTTTTAATGCAATCCCATTCACGTTCCCACTGTAAACGATCGGCTGTTTTGTAACGTTCATGGCTGCCCGAAGTAGAATGGCCCTGTGGCTGCGTTACTTCTTCCACATGAAACAAAGC